>JBEKCT010000060.1:0-17772 GCA_050014715.1 Anaerolineales bacterium
GCACCACCTTCGGTAATGTACCCCTGAACCTGGAGTGCAAGCTGGAAGTGTGGGACAGCCCCAACTCGGCCGGTGTGGTTATCGACGCGTTACGCTGCGCCAAGCTGGCCATGGATCGCGGCTTGTCTGGTGCCCTGCTGGCCCCATCTTCCTACTTCATGAAGTCCCCGGCCGAGCAGTACACGGACGATATCGCCCGCCTGAAAACCGAAGATTTTATCGCTGGAAAATAAATAAATCGGATCCTTTGCCCCGAAAAATTTCCCCCTCCTTGCCCCAATGAGGTAGAGCACCTGGCCGACGATTTGTATATGCCATCCGGATTGCAGAACGGCGGGATAAACGCGCGCAACAATTTGAATATTCCTGATCAAATTACCTTACAACCTGCGGAGAAAATCTCACCCTTATAACAATCGCAAAAGGTCTGAATATCTGACCATTCCAGGTAAATATAAGATCCCATTTCAGGATGGGTCTCTTACTCGTCGTTCAGTAATTTATCCACATCCACATCATAATCCCCCCATTTGCTTCCGCTGGCGGTGGAAAAGATCATCTGGTTGGTGATCTCCGACTGGTCGGCGGCTTTCTGGACGGCCGCCCGTCGCTTTACAGCGGCCTCCGAAGAAATGCTGCCGGCCCCGGCCTGCACCGCCTGGATGCGCACCTCTTTCAAGTCGCCGCGCGCATACGGAATGCTCTCTCCGGCGTGTCGACCCAGCAGAAGCTGCCCCAGCGGCGTATTTTCATCCAACAGGCCGCTCTTGAAATCGGCCTGCTTGGCGGTAACGATCGTGAATTCGCGCGGCTCAACCTCGCCTGATAAGTCCACCAATTCCACCAGCACGCGGCAGTTCAGGTCGATCGATTGGGGGGAAGCTTGGTCATCCATATACACATCATACCAAAAAACCTGCCGCGCGTCCGTATTCTCCGGCCAACTCGGGACATTCCCTCCGGCCGAGTTACATGCCCCTATTCCAGCGGTTGATCTACGGGTTGGAAAAAATCCTCTTTCATCGGATTGATGAAGCATGAAATGGTTTGCTAATAAAATACGGATAAGAACCTATCCTTTTCTCTATGGCCGTGTTAACATAGGTTGAGCAACTTTCCTTCAGCCAGCCGCGGCTACCATCCCGGCAAACAATCTTGTGAAAAGAGGTGAACCCGTGAAAAAGACTTTGCAGCGTATTTTCGGACAGGGAATTTTTTATACCGGTTGGAAGAATGCCATTTTCAGCCTGCTGCTGGCTGTCGGCGTATATTTTACAAGCCTGATCTATGACCTGCTGAACCATGGTCCCGCAGTGCTGAACCTGCACACCGCCCTCGATTCGGCCATTCCGGTCGTGCCGGTCTTTGTCGTCCCGTATAACTCGCTGCAGCCCTACATCTACGCCTCACTGATCTTATTCCTGCTTCTGCGCACCAAGTATTTCCAGTCGGCCTGCCTGGCCATGATCACGGTCTGGTTCATCAGTTATGGGTTCTACTACTTCCTGCAGAGCGAGGTCGTCCGCCCGGTTCTGACCGCCACGGATGTCTTCTCGAAGGCAGTCATGAATGTCTACGCCGGGGACAATCAGTTCAATGATTTCCCCAGCCTGCACACCTCCCTTTCCACCATCCTGGCCATCCACTGGGTCAGAGTGAACAAAACCCTCGGGATCATTTTGAGCATTTGGACGGCGCTGATCGTGGCCTCCACCTTGTTCATAAAACAACACTATATCGCCGACATGCTCTTTGGCCTGGCGCTGGCTTTTACCCTGTCATGGCTTTACAACAAATTGATCGTCAGGAAGCCGGCCGCGGCGTAATTCGCATTCCTTAAGAACCTGCTAAAATCGTCCCGAGGGTTTGCGCCGTGTAATCTGGCCGCTTAAAATAACCTTCGGGACAGTGCAAATGTGCAGGAATCAGCTCCTCCACAAAGTTCGCCTGACAGGTTCGGCGCTGTTCGCACCGTGAAAATCGGCTCAGTAATATGGAATTCATTGGCTATTGAGTATGGTCTCTCGCCAGTCCAACCTCTGGGGCTGCCTCCTTCAGGGATGCTAGGCGTAGTCCAACAGTCGGGTCTGTCAAACCAAAGGAGAGGCATAAAAGTAAATGAAACAGTCTATTGTCCACGTTGCCCTGGTTGTAAAAGACTACGATGAAGCCATCGCCTTCTATACGCAAAAACTTCATTTCACTCTGGTTGAAGATACCTACCAGCCCGAGCAGGATAAACGCTGGGTGGTGGTTGCTCCACCTGGTTCGGTAGGGACCACCCTGCTTTTAGCCCGGGCCTCCAAACCGGAACAGCAGCCTTTTGTCGGAAATCAGACCGGTGGCCGGGTATTTCTTTTTCTCAACACAGATGATTTTTGGAGGGATTATAACGAGATGGTGTCCCGGGGAATTAAATTTGTCCGGCTTCCCAAACAGGAAGCCTATGGACTGGTAGCCGTTTTTGAAGATTTATATGGAAATCGATGGGATTTATTGCAGTTAAATGCGGATCATCCAATTTCCAAGCGGAATGCTTGATTTGTGCGATAATAAAAAGTAGTTTAATCGTTCGAACGACCTGCGCCCATCGGACGTATGTTGTTAAACCGTTCCATTTGCCAATAATTTGAAGAAGCCTGGATTTCCTACCTTCGAACATAAGGGTTGAATATGGAAGAAATGAGCGTGCTGGAACTACAGGAAAAAATGGCATCGGGCGAATTGACTGCCCTGGGCCTGCTGGAAAACTATCTCGAGCGCATCGACCACCTTGACCGGCATGGACCCGCCATCCAGGCCGTGATCGAGCTCAACCCGGACGCCCCCGCCATTGCCGCCGCGCTCGACCAGGAACGCCAGGCCGGCCGCATCCGCGGACCGTTGCACGGAATTCCCATCCTCATCAAGGACAATATTGATACCCACGACCATATGCAGACCACCGCCGGCTCGCTGGCGATGCAAGGCAACCTTGCGCCGCGCGATGCCTTCCTCGTCCAACGCCTGCGCGCGGCCGGGGCGGTCATTATGGGCAAAACCAACCTGAGCGAGTGGGCCAATTACCGCAGCAAACGCTCCGTCAGCGGATGGTCCAGCCGGGGCGGGTTGACGTGCAATCCATATGCCCTGGATCGTTCCGCCTGCGGATCGTCATCTGGCTCGGGCGCTGCCGTGGCAGCGGACCTGTGTACCCTGGCGGTCGGCACCGAGACGGATGGTTCGATCATCTGTCCCTCCCAGACCAATGGCATCGTCGGGATAAAACCAACGCTGGGGCTGGTCAGCCGCAGCGGCATCATCCCGATCGGACACAGCCAGGATACCGCCGGGCCGATGGCCCGCAGCGTGGCCGATGCGGCCATCCTGCTGGGGGTGTTGGCGGGTGTGGATGGGCACGATCCCGCCACCCGCTCGGGCCGTTCGCATGCCTTGACTGACTACCGCCCGTTCCTCGACAAAAATGGACTCAAGGGCGCCCGCATCGGTGTGGCCCGTAAGATGGCCGGGACCGAGCCGCGCACACTGCAGGTTTTCGAAGCCTGCCTGGATGTGATGAGAAAATTGGGCGCAGTTTTAATCGACCCCGTGGATGTTCCCACTTTCAATAAATTCGCCAAAACGGAAAGGGCAGTGCTGCATTATGAGTTCAAGGCGGATTTGAACAGCTACTTGGCCGGGCACGCGCCGCAGACGAATGTACATACGCTGGCAGACGTGATCAAATTCAACGAAGCGCACGCCCGGCGCGTCATGCCGTACTTTGGGCAAGATCTGATGCTTGAATCCGAGGCATTGGGGCCGCTGACCAGCCCGGCTTACCTGCGTGCATTGCAAAAAAACCATCTTTTGGCGCGCCAGCAGGGCCTGCACCTCGCGCTGGCAAAACAGCGTCTGGACGCCATCTGCGTTCCAAGCGGCGGACCGGCCTGGTTGATCGATCTGGTCAATGGCGACGCCATTAATTGGGACATTGAAAGCACCTCCATGCCCGCGGTATCCGGATATCCCCACATTACCGTTCCGGCAGGCTATATCTTCGGCCTGCCGGTTGGCCTCTCCTTCATAGGCAAAGCCTGGCAGGAGCCGCTCCTGATTAGACTGGCCTATGCTTTTGAACAGGCCGCCCGGGTCCGCAAGCCGCCGCAGTTCCGGGCCAGTGCGGATCTGGCTGGGTAGATCCATGTCTGCTTCCCTCTCATTTACCCAATTCAGCCTCCCGTCTGGCCAGTCCGCCTGGATCCCCGCTGACATCGAATTGTGCCTGCCGCAGAAAACCTCCCTGGATGCCGCGGATTTGCACTACCTGATCTACCTCCCCTGGCATGACCAATACTTGCAATTGGTGGAACCAGCCTACCGGGATTTCTTCAAGGTGGTGCTGCCGTACCTGCATGCCCGCAGCACGGATGTCCATGTGGCCACCTGCCTGCCCTTCATAAAAGAACTCAGCCAGGCCGAGAGAGGGCCGGTTGATGAGCGCGTCGTTCAGATCGCCTTCATGCTGCACGATTCCGGCTGGAGCCAGATGAGCGAGTTGGAAATTTCCGAAAGCCTCGGTGTAGTGGGGCTCAGTCTTTCCGGGCACGCCGTCCAGCCCAAAGCCAGGCATGCCATACTTGGTCAACAGGTCGCGCAGCAGGTCCTGGAAGCTTATTCTTTCCAGCCGCCCCTGACCACCAGCCAGAAGAACAATATCTACCAGGCCATTCTTTATCATGACCGCCCGCAGGAGCTGGCCGCCGCCGGTGGGATCCCCGCCAGCCTGAAAGTGGTCTGCAATACCGACCACTTATGGTCCTTCACCCATCCCAATTTCTGGCAAGATACCCTTCGCAAAGGCGTGCAGCCGCCCGCCTACTTGGAGAACCTGGGGCACGACCTGGATGCGTATTTCGTCTCCGAGCCGGGCCGGCGCAAGGCCCGCCAGCTCCTTGCGGAACGGACGCTGGAAGTCGAGGCCTGGAAAAGTTGGACTCAATCCCAGACCAGCCATCCCTAGAAATCCACATTGTCCAAGAATCATTAACGAAATCTGCTCCCTCTGCCGTCCGCGGCGGTGGTTCCTTAACTCAGGCCGGCGCTTTACCAAAGATGTGGCACCAGGCGGTAATGCACCTTCTGCGTGTAATCCACGTAGCCCAGCAGTTCTTTCTTCAGTAGCTTCTCCTCGTCAATGATTCTCCAGGCCAGACCAGGGATGGTCAGTACGAGAACCAGCAGTCCCCACCATGAGCCGAGTGCCAAAGGGATGCCAATGATAAAAACCAGGTCACCCACATACTTGGGATGTCGGATAATCGCATACGGCCCGGTCGAGATGACTTTTTGGCCTTCGAAGATCCGGACCGTAGCACCGACAAAGCTATTTTCTTTTTGGACATAAAACCAAATGACGTTGGCGATCACAACCAACCCGACTCCAATAATGCATACGATAGTTGGTACATCTGACCACCCGAAGCGATGATTCAGTGAGGAAAAAACGCCCACAGCGAGCAGGCTGAAGTAGGCAAATGTGATCATGATTTTTTGCCCGGTGGATTGTTCAGCCGCCGGTCCGGCTTGCTTGCGCCGTTCCATCAGCGCCGGATCCTTGATGGAAAAGTATAGGCCGGTTAAGGTGATTAGGACCATAAACACCAGGATGAAGACCTAGGCTTGCCAGTAATTAAGCGTCCAGCCTGGCAGAAAGAGCACCACCCCCAGCGCGATCACTCCGGGAATGAAACTGCTCAATGTGGGAAGGATCAGGCTCTTCAGGGTTTTGCCCTCGGTTGCAGGTGTGGATTGCTGTGTCATAACTCAACTCCATTATTTATGGAAATCCTCGCCCTGCCTGAGCCAGCCTGTTCTGCCTGCACCTTGCCGCACCGTTCGTGCCGCGAACACCGGTGGCACGCCGGTGCGAGACGGCAGGTACAGGTGGCCGGACAGTCCAGGGTACCGCAGGTACAGGTGAGCGGAGGGCTGAACGGTCTTTGTGAGGCCCGTAGTCGAAAGGTCTGTCCTTAGCATAGTCGAAAGGCAGTGTTAAGGAAAATTATGTGTTACAGAGCGGGAGATCCCCTCACCTGGCGAAACGCCTCACCGCCCGGGCGTGCGCTTTGGCGGCTTCTTCCAGGCGGTCCCGCCGCGGCGCTTGTGTCTCGAGCGAACCCAGCAGGTTGCGGCTGGTCTCTGCGATTGCATCTACCGCCGTCTGGAAGGCTGCCTCATTGGCCCGCGAGGGGCTGTTGAATCCGCTGATCTTGCGCACGTATTGCTGCGCCGCCGCCCAGATCTCCTCTTCGCTGGCGGGCGGTTCGAAATTATACAGCGTTCGGATATTCCTGCACATTTGCCTGGCCTCGCTTCCCTATCTTATCTTAGGCGACCTGGTAAGCCTGTTTCAGCCACTCCAGCACTTCTGCGTCGATTTGCGCCGGGTCACTGATGCGCACGCGATGAGTCACCATGCTGTTCCACGCACCCGCGGCTTCGAACCGTCCGGTCGGCTTCATACTTTTAAGCTTGATGCCGATATCCAGTCGCTCCTTGCTTACCTGGACTATCGCCAGCTTTTTCCCATTGCGCAAAATGCTGATATAGGTGTCGGTCGGGTCTGCGCTCACATCCGGCCCAAATTCGAAGATCTTGTCGAACAATTTGTCATAAGGCTTCCGCCATTTTGCTTTGTCCCCTTTAAAAAGCTTGGCGATTTTCTCCGCATTGCTCAGCTTGGGTTGGGTGGCATTTCGCAGCGTCAGAACGATCGCCATGGCATGTCCCTGCCCCAAACCATAATCCTCTTTCAGCCAGCTGACGATTTGGCCCGTCTTGACACCTTCCTTTCGCAGCCCCTTCTGTTCGGCCAGGACTTTAAAGTCATGGGGTGTTTTTCCAGTTTGAATCTGGATATTATCGAGGTAAGCTTTTAATGTCATCGTATCACCTTGTATATAGGGTTCTAAGAACCAAAGAACTCCACCAATTGTGGAGCCAGCACTTCCAAGTTCACATTATGTGTCTGGCCTTCCAGCGTGCGCTGCTGCGCGTGCGGGATGGCCTTCGCCAATGCGTTGGCAGTATCTAGCATGAAAGGAACGGCGCTGCCGGCGTACCCACGAACTGCATGAACAACACCATCGCATCCCCCCGGCGGCCTGCCGCTAGCAATTCGTCCAGCTTTTTCCGGTAATCCTTCCAAGCCGGCAGTACTCCATTGCCGGATTGGTACGGCGGCTCGTACATCGCCAGCTTCCTGACCTTTTTGCCAAGCCTGATCGCCGCTTCCAGCGCCAGGCACGCCCCTGAGGAGCTGCCAAAAACGAACACCGATCCGCCCGCCGCATCCAGGAGCGCTTCAATATCCTCCACTTCCCTTTCGAGCGCATAGGGCTTGGTGTCGCCGCTGCCGCCGCGCCCACGCCGGTCGTAGGTATAGACTGTGAAGTGTGGCGAGAGCAGCTTGGCCAGGTCCGGCATGGGGCCAAAGGACTGTTAGCATAGCGCGCCATCCACCAAAAGCAGCGCCGGCCCCTGGCCGCTTATTTCATAGGCAATTTCCGTGGCAATTTCCGTACCATCTTTTGAAATTACTTTTTTCATAAGCCAGCTCCTTTCTAAAAATCCGGGTTTGGAATCCATCCAAAAATTTGGGATGAGTTCGTATTTTGAGTGCCTGCACTTAAAATGCGGTTCTTTTATAATTTATGGTAGACGAGTATCAGCACACCCGTGCCGGCCGAAATGGCTTGTTCGAGCCGCAGGGGCAGTTTTGCAAACCCATCATTGAAGAGACGTTTTCCTTTTCCGAGGATGATCGGGAAAACCATCAACCTGAAATCATCGACAAGTTCATGCTCCATCAGCGTATTGACCAGCTGGCCGCTACCGGCCACCAGGATATCCCCGCCCGAGCTGGCTTTCAGTTTGGATATTTCCTCCACGATATTACTTTTTATCAGGGCCGAGTTTTTCCAGCTGGCCTCATTCAGCGTGGTCGAAACTACATACTTGGGCATGCTGTTCATCTTTTCGGCGAATTCTCCCGTCCGGGAGGGCCAGGCCGCTGCGAACCCTTCATACGTCAACCGGCCCAACAGCAGCGCCTCTGACTCTAAAACTTCATCGAGCTTGAATTTGTCCCCTGCCGGCCCACGCTCGAACTGGAAGGCCCAGCCGCCCCGCGCGGATTTTTCGGCCCCGCCGGGGTCCTCCATCACCCCATCCAATGTCACGAACTCGCTGACGATTATTTTTCTCATTTCTTCTCTCCTATACAGCTGTCTATTTCAGAGTCCCGGCCGGTGGCACGACGAACCATTGTCCGCCGGCCCCTTGGCCGAGCGTATCGCCTGGCTAGTTATCCGTGCTGTAGTAATACAGCGGCATATCGTTGTAGGTGACCTGCATTCCGCCATTCGGGCGGTTGATACACCCCAGCTTGCCCTTTATGGATGGGTCGCTCGCGCTAGGCGCCCCCGAAGTCATTACCCCTGGCCAGGTCTGCAGGCAGTCGCCGATGCAGTGACTGGTTCTGGCGGTGTCATTCTTATAATAATAAAGGGTAAATCCGCTCTCGTCAGTCAGGTGGCTGCCCAGGGCGGCATTTTTGGAGACATTAAGATTGACGATTGGCGCGAGCGTCACCCCTGGAACCACCACCACGGTAGCTGTGGGGGTTTCGGTGTCCTCCGGGATCACCAAAGCGGCCGGGCCGCAGCCAGCCAGGATCAGGGCTGCGATCACGCCAATACCGAGCCGAAAACGATGACGCGTTTTATAAGTCCGGGTTTCCATGCCATTTTCTCCTGAAATTTTTGTTTACCATTAACCAAAATTTCCGGTGTATTTTTTTGTTTTTCCTTTGTATACCTGTGTGTACATGTCGAGGCCTTCGTATTAATATTTTTCCTCTGTTCGCAGATATTTTTAGGTTTCATCCGTGACAATCAATTGAATCCGTTCCATCCGCGACCTTTTCTTAACCATCCTTTGGCATGGGCGCATCCAGAAAGGGCGTGATCACGGCCGCAAGGCTGGGCGACACGCCAATATCGTAGTGCGTCAGTCCCGGCAGGATGGCGAGACGCGCCGCCGGCCGCAACGATCCGTCCATGCCGGCATCCAGCTGGCCGCCGCCCAGCAGTGCGAAGAACTCCATGATATGCTGTAACCGGATGGCATCCGCGTCCGCGTAAGCCATCAGTATTGGCATCCGTAGGGAAGCCACCTGCTTGGTCCAGTCATACTCCTGCCTCTGCAGTTCGCCTATCTTGGTGAAAAGCTGCGCCCATTTGACGTCGGGATAAAGCTTGGCCAGCGGGCTCTGGTCCATGTACCGGGCGGCCTCCGGACCCATATGATCAAAACCCTCCAGTACTTCCGGGTACCATCCTTTCCGCCTGGCCGGAGTCGATACGACCACCAGTTTGCGCACCACTTCCGGGTGCCGGATGGCCGTCTGCAGGGCCACGCCTCCTCCCAGGGAATAACCCAGTATATCCGCCTGGCTGATTTTGAGATACTTCAGCATGGCTGAAATGTCGTCTGCCATCAACTCGTAGCAGAGCGGCCGGTCGATATCGGCCGTCCGCCCATGCCCCTGCAAGTGCACCGCGATGACCAGACGGTTCGCAGCGAATGCCAACAGGTTGGGGCCGAACATCTCGCTCGCCCCCACACCGCCGTGCAGCATGATCAGCGGTTGGCCGCTGCCGTGCATCTCATAATATAGATGCAAGCCGTTCACCGGGGCGAACTTACCCGGCAATTCCTCTTTCGTTTCGATCGAATCGGTCATAGTCTTGTTCATGAACATCGTTCCTTCGCTAGAACATGCCATCTACATTCGGAGAATCGGCCGGGACCGGCTCTCCGACATCCCAAAATTCTGCGATCTTGTCGCCCTGGAACCGGAAAATGTGCACGGCAGCCAGGCCTATCTCGCCCGGCTTTTGAACGATCTGCGAATGGACGGCAACCAGCTCGCCATCCCCGATCACGTTCTTAACGGTCAGCCGCATGTCCGGGAACTGGTCGTGGTTCTCCTACATCCCTTTTTGCAGCGCCGGGAAATACGAGTTGTGATGCCTGCCATTCATGGCTGCATATTTCCGGTAAGCCTGCTCGACCTGGCCGGTCTCGATCAGTTTCAAGAACTGCAGCGCAGCCTGCTTGTGGCCGTCAACACGGTTTTTCACTTGCCCAGGTTCAAGGTCGTTTTTGGGATAGTTAATCATGATGGTTTTGCTGTTGACCGGTAATAAAGCAGCACATTCCCCGATTTGAAAGTCCTTGTCGTGATTAATTCCAGCTTGAGCCGCCCTGGCAGCCCATTGAACAGCGCCTTGCCGTCGCCCAGCGCCAGCGGATTGACCATGATGCGGAACTCGTCGATCAGTCCGTCCTGGACCAAGCTCACGGACAGGTCGGAGCTTCCTAATATGATCAGATCTTTGCCCGCTTGCTCCTTCAGTTTTGTAATCTCCTCCGCGACATTGTCTTTTACGAGCTGGGTGTTCTGCCAGGTTGCGCTGGCAAGCGTCCGCGAGAAAACAACTTTCGGCAGGCGATTCATGGCTACCGCAGTGACCAGATCATTCTTCATGGCCGCATCCGTCGGCCAGAATGCCGCCATCATCTCATACGTGACCCGCCCGAACAGGAGCGTATCCACCGAATCCAACTGCGCAATTGCAAATTCGTTGAATTCAGCGTCCACGTTATGCCAATCGATGGCATGCCCTGGCCCTTCGTAGTAGCCGTCCAGACTTATTAACATGAAGAAAATCAGTTTTCTCATCGGAACCTGCTCTATTATTTCGGGTTGCTCCAGGCGGTTGTTGGTAATTTTGTGTTTTTTGTGTACATATACTATCATTATTGTAGAATATGCATTATATTTAGTCAATAGATTCGGCCAATTATTAATCGTTTCCTTAAGTTACTCCCCTATGTGGCTTCGTTCCTTGTCGTCTTACCCCATGTGCGCGCGTTTCACGATGTTAACTTCCCCTTCTTCTTCGTCCTTCAATCCCTTATTCTTCAATTCTCTCGTATAATGCGAATGGAGATTACCAATGGAATCATCACCCTCTCTTTCGAAAGTAATTGGCTGGCATCGTCTGGTCGAGGGCTATCCCTGGTATAACCACCCCGGCGCCTTTCCTCTTCCGGCCTATTCGGAATTCATGCCGGCCCCGCAGCTTGGGCAACTGCCCGCCGGCGCCATCGATGACTCGCTCTTTTCCGAGGCGGATCCCTTTGGCTGGGCCATCTCCGAGCTGGAGGAAGAATACCAGCTCAAACCCGGTCTGGAATGGATCGCCCGCCATATCATGAGCCATCTGATCAAATTGGGCCAGGGTCAGCAGGACAGTTTCATCGAAGGTCATAAAAAAAGTAACCTGCAGGATAACCCCTATTGGCCGCCCGAACTAGCCGCAGCCTCCCAGGCTGGCACCCTGGCGCACGAGCACTACGTGTCCATCCTGCCGATGGCGCTCTCGCCAACCCAGGACGATAAAGGCCGGCTTTTGTGGACCTTTTTTGGGGGCAGCGAGCAGGGTCCTGAGGCCGTTTTCTGGAAAAGTTTCTACTCATCACCAGAGCAGGCGCTGCCCGCGGAAGCGTTTACCGATTTCATCAGCAGGTTGCTCTCCGAGGTTTACCAAGAGCAGATCGAATCCCCCCCTTCCGGGTTGCTGGACCTGGGATTCCGGATCCTGCCAACCGAAGCAGCGCTCACCAACACCTTGTTTCCAGCCTGGACAGGCGAGTTCCTGGTGGATGACCGCGCCGACTGGGATAAGCTGCGCTACTTGTTGACCTTCCGCCCATTCTCCCTCCTTCCGTCTCAGGTCAGGGCCGGTTACCTGGCCGGTCACTTGCATCTGTTGCCCTTCCCCGGCAGCCTGGTTTTCTGGGGCATGCCGACTTATGGCCGCCTGCAAAAGGAGCTCCCGCTGGCCGGGCAGATTCCCCTGTTGCGGCTGGTGCCCAGGCGTGCCGGAGCGGAGGGCGTACGGGTGCCACAGAGCGGCTGGCTGCATGAACCTCACCCGGATGTGGAGCCCGCCGAAATCCAAAAAGAACTTTTGCAGCCACTATATACCCGCAGCCACCGCTGGGACCGCAACCGGCGCACCGATGATGAGCTGGCGCTCAACCCGCGCCTCGAAAAAATCGCCCGGGTTCTTTTCAGCACCGACCTGGAGGTGATGGGACTGTATGATAAACCCATGGCCAGGAACTGCCAGTTGTGGACAAGAAAGTTCGAATTGCTTCTGGATGGGCCCAACGCAAAACCTGAAGAATTGGAGAAGGCCGAAGCGGCCATCCTGGCTGGCGGCTTATACGGATATCGCTTCCAATTCCCGGCTGCCCGGGTGGGTCGGTACGAGCTTTACTGGCACCGGCCGGTCTGCGCATATGTCTCTGCCTCCGGCGAAATCCGCCTGCTCCCGGATGAACCGTTGGGGGTGCTGACCGCCTATGAAAAAGACCACCCGGATTTGCATGCGCCGGTGGAATTATGGCCGCGCCTGCAAAAACGCCCGCTTTATTCCTCTGCCTTGTCCGGTTTTCATAATCCACATGACCATTATCTGCACCAGACCCCGCTCAACCTGGTCTCCCTCCTGAATGCCTGGCAAGCCCTGGGAGAGCAGCCCCTGCCCGCCAGTTTCGCCCGCCATCTTTTGCGGATTTCCAAAGAAATGACCCTGCAGGAGTGGCAGGCAGCCGTACAAGCTTCCGCCATTGACGAAAACCAGGCGCGCCGGATGCAGACCATCTTTCAATCGCTGCTGGAAGAACCCGGGCAGGCCGCGCCATTGCCCGAGCCACTGACCTATCCCTTCACCGCCAACCGGCAGTTCGAAATAGCCTACTGGAACGATATTAAAACGCTGGCCGAGGGGGGATATCGCAATAAGGACAATGCCGATTGCGTCCAGAATCCTGCCAGCGCAGGTCTGCCTCCCTGCACTCTGCGCGACCTGGACCGGCTGGGTAATTATTTGATCACCCGGCACCGGGAGTCGATCCGACAGGCTGGCATGGACGGCCAGGCTTTTTGCGGGGAACTCCCTTTCCACTGGAAAACGGATTTTGCTTTTCCTCTCTATGGCGGGTGGAAAAGCAACCAGGAAAATAAAGAGCATGAACGCGATATCCTGGTCGTGATCCCCGGGAAAGACCACTCACAAGCCATCGTGCTGGCAGACCATTACGACACTGCTTATATGGAGGACTTGTACGACAAAGCCCGCGGGGGGACCGGGGCGCGTGCCTCTGCAGCCGGTGCGGATGACAACTGCTCGGCCAGCACAGTGTTGCTGCAGGCCACGCCCATATACCTGAAACTTGCCCGGGAAGGCCGTCTCGAAAAGGATATCTGGCTGCTGCACCTGACCGGGGAAGAATTCCCGGCCGACTGTCTGGGAGCCCGGCATTTCTGCCAGGCGGTCATCGAAAACCAATTGAAGCTGCACCTTGATGGAGATGCCACGATTGACCTGTCAGCAACGCAAGTCGCCGGAGTCTTCTTGATGGATATGATCGCTCATAACCGGGATAACGATCGCAATATCTTTCAAATTTCCCCCGGGCGGACACCTCAATCCTTGCAACTGGCTTTGCTGGCGCACCTGGCGAACATGTCCTGGAATGGCGCCGTGCCCGGTTGGAATGCAAGCCCCGAAAGGAAGGCCTGCGGCCCCGGACGGCGCAGTCCCGATGGCATCCAGATCCCGCAGACGGCCGCCCACCCGTCCCTGTTTGGTGAGATTCGTACGAAAGACGATCCACAAAGTTCCCTGTTTAATACGGATGGCCAGATCTTCTCGGATGTCGGCATACCGGTCGTGTTGTTCATGGAGAATTATGACATCAACCGCAGCGGTTATCACGACACCAAGGATACCCTGGAAAATATCGACCTGGATTACGGCGCGGCCCTGGCAGCCATTGCGATCGAGACCTGCGCCCAGGCAGCTTGTTCGTCCGTGGCCAGGCAGAATACGAGTAGAGTGGCATAATGAGCGAACCTGCCATCCAACTGCATGAATTATGTAAAACTTATCGGGTCGCGGAACGCGAGTCCGGGATGGGCGCGGCCATGCGCTCCCTGTTCCACCGGCGCATGCAGGAAGTCGTGGCAGTGGACGGGTTGACCTTCGACTTGGTACATGGTGAGGTGGTGGGTTTCCTGGGTCCGAATGGCGCCGGCAAAACCACCACCCTCAAAATGCTCTCCGGTCTGCTGCACCCCACCGGCGGGGAAGGTAAGGTGCTCGGACATATCCCATGGAAACGCGAGCACGCCTTCCTGCGCCAGATCACCCTGGTGATGGGCCAGCGCAACCAGCTGGTTTGGGACATCCCCGCAGCCGATTCATTCGAGCTGAACCGTGTTATTTACCGCCTGCCGAAGGTGGATTACCGCCGCACACTGGATGAACTGACTGAGCTGCTTGACTTGGGCCCGCTGCTTAAGAAACCGGTCCGCAATCTGTCGCTGGGGGAACGCATGAAGTGCGAGATCGCCGCGGCCCTGCTTCACCGTCCCCAGGTGGTCTTCCTGGACGAACCCACCATCGGTCTGGATGTGACCATGCAGCGCCGCATCCGGACTTTTATCGCCGAATACAATCACCGCTCCGGGGCAACCGTCCTGCTGACCAGCCATTATATGGCAGATGTGGAAGCCCTTTGCAAGCGCGTCATCGTCATCCATCATGGCCGGCTGCTCTTCGATGGCGACCTGGCTGACCTGGTCCAGCAGTTCACCGCCCATAAGACCATCGTGGTCCAGCTGGAGGATTGCCGTGCGGATCTGCACAGTTACGGGGAAGTGCTCAACTGCGAGGACGGGCGCTTCACCCTGCGGGTGCCGAAAGCCAGGACCGCCCAGGTGACCGAGCGCTTGCTGGCCGACCTGCCGGTGATCGATCTGCTGGTGGAGGATCCGCCCATCGAAGAGGTCATCGACCAGGTCTTCACCCAAGAGCCGGCATGAGCGTCCCGGAAGAGTTGCACGGTCTGCTACGGCTGTACGGCCAGCAGTTCAAGACCACCTTCGCCAGCATGGTCCAATACCGGGCCTCGCTGTTCATATGGATGATCGCCCAGGTGCTCGAACCGCTGGTCTACCTGATCGTCTGGTCGACCGTTTCCAACGGTTCCGGCGGCAGTGTCGGCGGGTATACCGCCCAGGGTTTTGCGGGCTACTATTTGGCCCTGATGCTGGTCAACCAGGTCACCTATACCTGGGTCATGTATGAATATGAATACCGCGTGCGCCAGGGCGGGCTCTCTTTTGCCCTGCTGAAACCGGTCCACCCGATCCATTCGGATATTTCCGATAATCTGTCTTCCAAATTGGTCACCATGCCAATTCTTTTGGTGGTGGCGGGTGTGCTGGCAGTGATCTTCCGCCCGACCACCGCGTTGAGCCTGTGGGCTGCACTGGCCTTCATCCCGGCATTGATTCTGGCCTTCCTGGTGCGCTTCCTGCTGGAATGGACTCTCGCCCTGGCGGCTTTTTGGACAACGCGCGTGAACGCCATCAACCAGGTCTACTTCGTCCTGATGCTCTTCCTGGCCGGGCAGATTGCCCCTCTGACACTTTTCCCCCACTGGATACAAATCCTGGCCGACATCCTGCCATTCCAGTGGATGCTGGGCTTCCCGGTGCAATTGGTGCTCGGCCGGTTGACGCAACTACAGGCGCTGGAAGGATTGGCGGCCCAGGTCGTCTGGGTCGTCATCAGCCTGGTGCTGGTGCGGTTGGTCTGGCGGGCTGGTGTGCGGGTCTACTCGGCGGTGGGAGCATAATGAGACCATGAACACCCTGCGTCTGCTGGCGGTCTTTTTCCGGGTCAGCGTACTAAATGAAACCGCCTACCGGGTCAACTTCTTCATGCAGCTCTTACAGTCCCTGCTTGAGCTGGGCACTGCCCTGGCCGGGTTGGCAGTCATCTTCTCGTTTACCAACAGCCTGGCTGGTTGGAGTCCCAATGAGATGCTGGCCCTGGTGGGAGTCTACTTCCTGGTCGGTGGGATCATCAGCCTAGTGATCCAACCGGGTATGTCGGCTCTGATCGATTCGGTCCGGGATGGAACGCTGGATTTCACCCTGACCAAGCCGGAGGATGCCCAGCTGCTGGTGAGCATCCAGCGCGTGGCCATCTGGAGCCTGCTGGACCTGTTGATGGGTGCAGGGGTGCTTGTGACTGCGCTGATCCGGCTGGGGCAAAGCATCGGGGTCGTGCAGGCCGCCGGGTTTGTCGGCATGCTGCTGGCCGGAGCCGTGATTGTCTACAGTTTCTGGCTGATCCTGGCCAGCCTGTCCTTCTGGCTGGTGCGGGTGGAGAATCTGCTCGAGATCTTCCAGAGCGTGTACCAGGCCGGGCGCTGGCCGGTCAGCCTGTACCCGGGCTGGCTGCGTTTCGCTCTGACCTTTATCGTCCCGGTGGCATTTGCCACCAGCATCCCGGCCGAGGCCCTGACCGGGCGTTTGGGCGGAACAACCCTGCTGGGTGCGTTCGGCCTGGCGATCCTGGTTACTGCCATCGCCCGCCTGATCTGGCGGCTGGGGCTCCGGCACTACTCAGGTGCTTCAGCATAGGCTACAATAAGCGCGCAGTTAACTGTATGGAAAAATGGAGGTAATCCGGGTATGAATGTCGTTGTGTTGGGATCAACGGGCGTCTTGGGGAGAAATGTCCTGCCGCGCCTGCGGGAGCGCGGTCACCAGGTCAGGGCAGTTGCCCGGCGATCTGATCAGGTTCAACCACTCGAAAGGATGGGGATGGAGGCTGTACTGGGCGACATCCTGCGACCCGAAACACTGACCGCCGCGACGGCTGATTGCGATGTTGTTTTGCACCTGGCCACCGCCATCCCACGCGCCGGCCGTCCTCAGGATTGGACCCTGAATGACCGCATTCGAAGGGAAGGCACGCAGAATCTGCTGGCGGCCTGCCAGATGAACGGGGTCGGCCGGTACGTACAACAAAGCGTCACGCTGCTGTATGGCGATTGCGGAAACAGGATTGTGGATGAAACCCAGCCATTGCATCCCATCCCCCTGGTCGAATCAGCCTCCGATATGGAAACAATGGTACAGGCCTGCTCGGAGGACTGGTGCATCCTGCGCGGCGGCCTGATGTATGGCCCTGGAACCTGGCGGGAGGAAGCCTGGCGGCAGGAGGCCCGCGAGGGCCGGTTGTCCTGGTACGGGCAGGGGGAGGCCTACATGTCACTCATCCACGTGGCGGATTTGGCCAGGGCAGTGGTGCAAGCGGTCGAATCGGCACCCGCCCACAGCATCTATAACGTTGTCGATGACCGTCCGGTTACATGCCGGGACCTGTATCGCTATATTGCCGCATCCGTTGGAGCTCTCGAGCCGTCCAGCGGAGGCGAACCCCACCTGCTCTCCCTGGGTTGCAGCAATCGCAAGATTCATGCAGAACTGGACTGGGAAGCCACCTATCCCACCTTCCAGTCTGGACTAGCCATGTAGGTTTATTTTCCCAATTTTTTGGAGGTAGTAACTGCTTAAGTCGTTACTACGATTTTTTCGATAGTATTGTTCAATAATTATGCCATTAACCGGGCAGCCGCCTGGCTTGGTAATAGAATTTATTAACGGTAATTAGCTCGACAATGTTAAATTAGCTCAAAATTTCTAGTATATCAGTCTCATCGTGTTTAAAATATGGTACATCCACTTTTATACAGGAGAGGAAAACCGATGAGCACTATAATTATTGATGA
>JBEKCT010000061.1:0-17762 GCA_050014715.1 Anaerolineales bacterium
ATATCTCTGATACTCGTAGTATGCTAGCAATCCTAGGTTGGGTCAACAAATCCGCAAAAAAAAACAGCTGGATTAAGCGATAATACCTAAGACAGATTCTTTCGCATTTTGCGAAGTAGAAATGACAGCTTATCTGCTTCGTTTTTGGCAATTATCCCCCCAATTTTACAATACCGCGCCACATCAATCCTTAATACATTGGCCGAAGCAATTTATACATTGTTAAATTCGGAATCAACTTAACGATATGCACCCAAAGAAAAAATTATCATACAGCTCCAGGCTACTTGACAGAATTGGAAGGTAAATGGAAGGTAGGCGGATTCGGGTATCAGAAACGCCATCAACCTTCGAAAATAGCTTATGAAAATCTTGATTTACTATCACGGTTGCCAACAAATACACTCGACATTTACACTATTGTATTATTTTCTGAAGAAAACAGGTTGTTTCAAGTTCGGTAAAGTAGATTGAAATTGAAGAAAATAGCTGTTCGAATCCCCTTGGGACTACGAACCACTGGTGGCCTCCCGGTAACCTATTTATGAAACCAAGGTAGTTTATGTGAATTTATATTTACTATCCCAAAAAAGTAATCCGTAATAGAAGAGCTTCGAAACACTTTTGATGTGCCGCGTTCGTAAAAGATTTATATTTTGAGGAGGAGTTGAAGCCAGATACACACGATGTCTTCACCGACGGATTTTTAAACCACCGAGGCAGCGGGACAATGTCAAACAACCACCACCGAAAAACTTGCTCGACCGTTTCCGCGATCACAAAGTTGCTTTGTTGGTTTCCATGTATGAGTTTATGATGCTATTTGACAACAACCTGGCCGAGCGAGATATTAGCATGGAAAAGCTGAAGTAAAAAATCTCAGGCTGTTTTCGTTCCGAAGAAGGTAGAAAAGTATTTTGTACGGTCTGAGGCTACCTGTCTATTGCGAGTAAAAAAGGCTTTTATGAATTTGAAGTTTTTAATTTGGAAATGCGCGGTTTGCCTTATGTCCCTGACTTCCTGTTTGCATAAGTGTGGGCGCCTGGTCAGATACAATAAAAGGTCAATAGCTTGCAAATTTTGACATTTTCTCCCGGACGTAGGCTTTTACTTCCTCAGCAGATTCAAATTTCAATATATTCTCAGCTAACTTCTTACACTCGGGAATCTTCAGCTCTCGGATGATCTGTTTCGCTTTGGGTATCGCCGTTGGATTCATACTAAACTCATCCAAGCCCAAGCCTAGCAAGATCGGGATGGCAAGCGGTTCACCAGCAAGCTCACCACACAACCCTACCCATTTACCATATTTATGTGCTTGCACAATCACATTTTGTATGAGGCGGAGGACTGCCGGTGAGAAACCGCTGGTAAGATACGCCAGTTGGGAATTTGTGCGGTCTGCTGCCAGAGTATATTGAGTTAGATCATTGGTACCGATGGAGAAGAAGTCGATTTCCGGCGAGAGGATATCCGCCATCAATGCAGCTGAAGGTACTTCTACCATGATGCCCAATTGAAAATTCGTACTTATCGGTTTGCCCTCTTTGATAAGTTCTGCCATGCACTCTTCCATGACTTTCCGTGCTTGCCGGATCTCCGTTAATGCAGCCACCATTGGAAACATAATCCTTAAATCATGACCTCTGCCGGCACGTAAAGCAGCTCTCAACTGAGGTTTTAGAAGTTTATCAGGATGGACTAGCGCCAGGCGTAGCCCGCGCACACCCAAAAAAGGATTTCTTTCTTTAGCAAGATCAAGGTATGGCAACTCTTTATCGCCACCAATGTCGCTGGTACGCAGAACGACTGGCAACATGCCAAACGCTTCCAAAATTGCTGAGTAAGCTAAATATTGTTCTTCTTCGTCCGGTAATACCTCTCGTTCCAGATAAAGGAATTCAGTCCGGAGGAGGCCAATTCCCTCGGCCCCATATTCGAGAGCCTTAACTGCATCCTGATATGAACCAACATTTGCAACCACCTCAACTCTTTTACGATCTAAGGTCTCGGCTGGAAAGCTAGCATTCTTTATCGCCGCCCGTTGAAGGTTCAATTGACTATAGGCTTTTGATTCATAATCTTTTCTTGTCGGGATATCCGGATCGATCAGTATCTCACCTTTATTTCCATCGACAATTAAGAAGGTCCCATCCTCAATCGTCCCTAATTCTTCTCCTAAACCTACTACGCAAGGAATATCCTGCGCTTTAGACAGGATGGCAACATGGGAAGTTGGACCACCACCCTGTGTGCAAAACGCAAGAACTGTAGCTCTATCAATAAGAATTGTGTCAGCCGGTGTCAATTCGTCTGCCAGAATGATGGAAGGCGTTTCAGGTTTCCTTAAGTGAAGGGGTTGGCCTAACAAAAGAGCCAACACACGTTGGCCTACTTCTTCCACGTCGGCTGCTCGAGCGGCTAAATATTCATCATCAACTTTGCGTAGGGTTTCAGCGAAAAACCGAACTGCATCTTGCCATGCAAAACCGATATTAACTTCTTGTTCTTTAACCAGATCACGTACTTTCTTCTGAAGCTCTGGATCTCTCATAATGGTGATTTGAGCCTCAAATATTTTGGATTCGTCTCTTCCCACCTCTTTCCTGGTTCGTTCTGCTAGATCTTTCAGGTCAACCTCTGCATGTTCGAGGGCAAACTCCAGCTTTTCGAATTCCAGATTCACGTTGTCAACATGTTGTCGCTCGACATGAAGGATTCCACGGCTAAAAATAAACGCCGATCCCAAGGCGATTCCTGATCCAGCGGGTAAACCGGTCAATTTCCTCATCCAGGCACATCTCCAAATTCCTATAAAACGACATCTAGCCAAGAATCAACTGATTAACTAATTATGATCCGCCGTTATCTGCTTCTCTAAAATCAGATCGTATCAGTGCCTCCAATGCCTCAACTGCAATATCCTCATCGGTTCCTTCAGCCTTTATCTCTATTCGGTCGCCTTGTTTTACTCCACTAGAAAGTAAACCAAGAATGCTTTTGGCGTTTACCCAATTTCCTGCAGATGATAAGTTACAAAGTAATATTTCACACGTGAATTCGCTAGCCAATTTCACAAATAACGCGGCAGGGCGGGCGTGTAAACCGACAGGATTTAGCACAACAATTTGAGAAGTTTTCATCGACAAATTATACTAAATAAAAAAAATGCGATCATGATACTGTTTGATTAAACGAGCATTGTATTCTGCGCCACCATCTACGTTGGCAGCCAGGAATATAGGAGGCACAATTCCACGACTGATTAGATCCTCAATGGTTGCGGCAATCAACGCTTGCAGGATAGCAATCGAAGTCACACCAGATACTGGATTAAATTTCTGCGGCATTTCTTTGGCTTCCAGAACCGCATCCCCTTTCGGGGCTTTGTTGTCCAGAATGATATCAGCAAAGTCAATCATCTTCTTGCCGGATGGATGCCGGGATGTGACCGAGTCGCTGTATTCACGTGAGGTCACTCCGACGACCTTGATGCCGCGTTCTTTGGCAAGTTGGGCCATTTCAACCGGAACCGCGTTGCGCCCTGAGACCGAAACGAGTATCAATACATCGTCGGTCTTGATTGGACTGTTATCTAGAATGACCCTGGCATACCCTTGCATTTGTTCCATGGCAGATGAAATGGTTGTGGGTTTAATGTCCAGTGCTGTTATTCCCGGTCCAAACAATGGATTAACCAGCATAAAGCCGCCCGCGCGATAAACAAGGTCCTGGATCGGTAAAGAAGAGTGGGTACAGCCAAAGGCAAAAAGGCAATGACCTTGTTCGATAGCATCCGCAATTAACTTTGCTGCTTTTTCAATAGCTTCTGTTTCTTCATCTTGAATGCGAGAGAGTAGCTGAATGGTTGTGCTCAGATATTTCTTTGCAAGTGTTTTCATTTCTTCCTCCAAACAATTTATCAGATCAATCCAGAATTTAGGTTAAAGATTACGATACACAACCCTTCCCCCAACCATCGTCATACGGACATGATAGGATTCGTCAAGAACAACAATATCCGCATCGAAACCCGGTGCTATTGTCCCTTTGTGGCTTTCAAGATTCATGGCAGTCGCAGGTACTCGAGTAGCCATCGGGAGGGCCTCCGGTAGGCTGATTTCGACAAACTCCATTACTTTTCGTAAAGCCTGATCCATGGTTAATGTGCTGCCCGCAAGACCACCCGCATCCGTACGAGCAACTCCATCTTTCACATGAACCATTTGATCCCCAAGGGAATAATCACCGTCCGGCATGCCTGTAGCACGAATTGCATCGGTGATCAGGATCGTTCGGTCGGTACCTTTTGCCTTGATAAGGAACTTAACAATGGCAGGATGAACATGAATCCCATCCACGATAATTTGCGCCCATATGCGGTCATCACTTAGCACCGCTCCGAGAACACCGGGAGAACGATGATGGAAAGCAGGCATTCCGTTGAAAGTATGTGTAGCCTGCCGTAATCCAGATCCCACTGCAGCCTGCGCTTGTTCATATGTGGCGCCAGTATGGCCTAGCGCGAATTCGATTCCTGCTTCGGTCCCGACTTTGATCAAATCAGAAACGCCTTCTACTTCAGGCGCAACCGTCATTAGACGTACATCTTTATTTTCGATCCACGATTTATATTCATTAATATCCGCAGAACGTAGATGTTGAGACGGTTGTGCTCCTCGAAATTCATGGCTTAGGTAAGGTCCCTCTAGATGAATACCAATATGTCGCGCACCATGGGAAGATTGAGGTGTAGTAGATACATTATTTATGGTGGCCTGTATATCCCTGGCTGAGGCTGCAACCGTGGTAGGTAGAAAAGAAGTCACACCGTATCTTGCAAAATAATTTCCCATGCCAAGGATTGCATCGCTTGTGGCATCCATGGTATCAAAGCCATAGGCACCATGGACATGGATATCGATGAATCCCGGTATAACAAAAAAGCCTTTTACATGAATAATTTCTTTTCCAATTAGCGCGGATGGAGCGTCAGGGATAATTTGCAGAATTTTTTCGCCCTCTACGATAAGGGTATGAGCCATTATTACTTGATCAGGGGTTAGGATGGTCCCACCAGTAATGAGCGTCTGCATAAGATGAAATGGTTTCAAAAGATAGGTGGATAGATAGGTGGGGGACCGTATGATTTTCTTCGGTCCCCCCTCTGCTTACAAAACTTTATACACCGAATAACTTGGCGATCCCCCATATCACGATACCAGGAACAATCGCGTCCGGTACTGTGAATCCGAGCGCGGGCGCGCCCATGGCAGTAAGATTACCAAATACTTGGAATTTATAGGCGAAACTAATCAGGAACCAGCCAACGAAGCACCACAGGAAACCACCCGCCCAAGCGCCGCGACGACCGCCGGTTGCATTGCCAAAAATGGCTCCAGCTCCACTTGCGAAGAACGCTGCGATCATGCTTGGTAGAGGAACTGGCCACCCGATCAAAGCCAGAATAATCATTGCCAATACCTGGGCAATCGAACCGGAAATCAAGCCAATTATCAAGGAATTCGGAGCGAATGGATAGATAACCGGGCAATCCAGAGCTGGCCTGGCACCTGGAATTACCTTCTCGCCAATTCCTTTGAAGGCCGGTACAATCTCGGCGATCAACATACGGACACCTTGTAACAGTACTAGCACACCGGCGGTAAAGCCAAGCGCCTGGAATATTGTGAAGACCAACCAGTTCTGGCCGCCACTGATATTCTTCTCGAACGCCGGAATACCAATTTGAATGACGGCTACTATGGCAGCTACTAGCGCAACCACAAGCATAATGAGAGAGATGGATATGGCCATATCACGGAAAAAGTTTAGACCTTCGGGCAAATTCATATTCTCAGCCGAATCGTCTTTTTTACCGATGAGCTTGCCAACCCAGGCGCCGAGCATATTTAAGAGCGTCTGGCCATGGCCGAAGGCAATTTCATCTGATCCCGTGATCAACCGCATGACCGGTTGAGCTAATGCAGGCATTAAGGTCATGTAAACTCCATCTACAATGGAAGCCAGCACGACTGTCCAGAACAGCGACAATCCGAAGGAGTAGAAGAGGATGGCGAAAGCTCCAGCATGGACCCAGATCATATGACCGGTGAGATAGAGGTATTTAAAGGGGGTAATGCGGGCCAGGATAATATGGATTAGGTAGCCAAATAGCAGGGTGAAGGCAATTGCCGCACCGACATCTTTGATATTAGCACTTTGAACTGCACCGACTACGCCCTCGTCGAACGTAACGAAGGTGTGCAGCCCAGTGCCCGTGAAGCCAGCCTGGAACATGTTTTGGATCGGGGTTATGCAAGCGATCAGGGCAGTGGTTCCTACCCCCAGGATTAGCATCCCGAGTAAAGTTTTTAGGGTGCCAGTAAGAACATCACTAAAAGATTTTTGCTGCACAATCAGGCCAACCATCGCAATTAATCCCATTATGACGGCTGGTATTTGGAGCAATGCGATCACAAAGTATAAGACTTGCAACATTTTGAGCCTCCTTAGATATTATGAATAGGTTGAAGGTTGAAAACACACAAAACGCGAAGTCATGGATTAATGTAATTCATTGCCCTCCTTTTTTCGATCTCACATCACCCCGGTTTTGGGGAGAGTTTTGATCGCCTCAAGTATCTTGGATTTGATTTCAACCTTGTCGACCAGGTTGTTGATTAGGACGACAATCGACTTTGCAGAGCGCAAATGAGACTCGAACCCTTTGGGAGCGACAATGATGTCAGCCTGGTTCCCCTTAAAGGTGCCCAGGTCCCAGGGAACGACCTCGGCTTTTATCCCTTCAGCTTTGAGAATGTCGTCAATAAAGAGCTTAAGCATCATGCTCGTACCAAAACCCATTCCACACAAGGTTGCAATTCGCATATCGGCCTCCTGCCGCTTCTCTTGGTATTTACACTCCACCTGTTAGAATATTGAGCAACGCACTATTATTGGGAGCAGAACGAATTTCCTGTAATTTAACTGAATCACCCAGCATTTCTGCCAATTGCTGTAATGCTGTAATATGTGCCTGTTTGTCAACCACACCAAGGGCGAAAACCAAGTCTACCGGGTCATTCTCGGGATGACCGAATAGGACCGGATTGACGAGTGTGATCAATCCCAGACTAGGTTCAATCACACCATCCTCCGGGCGGGCATGCAGAAGCACAATCCCAGGTGCAATCACTGCGTAAGGTCCCATTTCTTTCAGCACAAGCTTCATTGCAGTAATGTATTCTGGTTTTATTTTCCCGGCTGATACAAGCAAGTCGCCGACAGCTTGTACCGCCTCTTCCCAGGTTTTGACATCCACCTTTGCATTAATGGTTTCTTTCAGAATCAATTTTGAAAGTTGAATATTATTGGAAGATGTTGAACTATTCATGGAGTACCACCACTGAAGACAGATTAGTTGGGCGATCGGGGTTCAGACCCTTACTTATTGCTCGTTCGTAGGCAATGAGCTGTAAGATTGGTAGATAAAATGGCGCACGCCACATCTCAGGGATTCCGCTTGAGAATAAAATCCGGTTGTCGCAAGCGTCAACAGCTCCAGAATCTTCCCTTTCAAGAAACCCTAAGATACGAGCACCTTTTAATCGCATTTCCCGCAAAAAGGTATATTCATACTCTCTGGCCGATTCGTTAATCAAACTAATGATCTGACTATTTTTATCTACCATCGCCATCGGTCCATGACGAAATTCAAGTGTGTGAAAAGATTCCGAATAGGTGAGTGACATCTCTTTCATCTTGAGCATGGCTTCATTTGCCAAACCATAAAGTGACCCGCTGCCTAGAAAAAAGAATTTTATTATCTCTTGGTCGCGTCCCAAACGTTCAGCGACCTGATGATAGTGATCAATTAGGTCCTTGCCAACTTTTGAAAAAACGGCTGGAAATCCATCCGGTATATGTTTCGAGATCAGCCAGCTGATGGCCAAAAGCATATTCGAAAAAGAACGTGTCTGGGCCACACTTAATTCCTGCGCCTCGGGTACATCGATAACGCTGGAAGTAAGTTGTGCCAGTTCACGATCAGGGTAGCATGTAACTACAACACTGTCACCATACTTGCCAGCATTAAAGCTCTTAAGTGCGCGGATGGTCTCGGTTGTTTCTGCAGAACGTGACACCGCTACAAATAAAGTTTTTTTACCTTTATGAAGCCAGTTATCAGAAAACAGGAACAGATCAGAGGAAGGCACTGCTCGGCTGATAATCCCCGTTTCCTTCTCGCACACCCGCGCAGCCCATAATGAAAGGTAATATGTTGAACCACATCCCGAGAAAATTACTTGGTCGTAATTAGTGATGGTTGGGAAATCCGATGCGACCATTTCATTTAGGTGACGGAGGGTTTTTGCCCAGACATCCGGCTGCGAAAGAATTTCCTTTTGGGTATTTATTCCGGGTTTAGTTGAAGACATTTTTACTCCATCAATATCCATTTGCCAGGTATATAAAAAACTTGGTGGTTTAACCAACTCTCTATGTTCGTTTGGGTGTTCCAATCGCCGGGCGAAAATATATAAAGCGGATACAACATCATTATTGCATCATCGTTTCCCCCCAGATATCAAATTAGTCTTACTTTGTATTAATAGGTTGTTACAATTTTATACTATTTGAATAATGTGAAACCCAATGTAATACTACCGATTTAAATAAAGTGTTTCGAATGGCGGACCTGGCTTTTTCATCCTGCATCAATTGGTTCAATTCTAGCAACGCAGTAATATGGGATCGGTTATCGATTGCTCCTAATACTATAGCAATTTCCACAGGATCATTCACCGGGTGACCAAAATTGACGGGATTTCTCAGGCTGATCAATCCCATACATAAGCGCTTGACCCCACTTGGAGCGGCATGGAGTAATACTGCACCTGGCCAAATGACCATGTAAGGGCCAAATTCAAGAATTACCTCTTTCATTGATTGGATGAATTGGGTTTCGATTGCCCCCGCCTTTTTTAACCTGGCCCCTGCCTTTTCTACAACTTCCTGCCAATTTTTTGCAACCACATCCAATTCGATCATCTCTGAGGAAACCAGATCGGATAAATGCATTGTCAAAGGATTGGAGAATTTGTTTTCTGATGTTATTCTTCCTTGTTTCTCGAATAATTCCTTGAGACGCTTGCAATCTTCCAATCCCAATAAAGGATTCACCTGCCTGGATGGAATATCTTTTATTTTTATAGGGATTGTACTGACGATGAAATCAATACCCTCAAAGTATTTCCGACTTTCCAACTCAATGGCCGATACAACCTCAACAACTTCGACATCTGGAAATTCTGCCCGTAATCGGGAAACCAATAACCACGCTGTTACCACTCCAGCACTACAAACAACCAGAACTTTTTTTGTTATTCTATCCATTAGGCGTAGCCGTTCCATAGCAGCGATGAAACAGATTGCAATATCCCCAACCTCTGCCTCGTTCAAATCTCTCCCTAGTTTTCCTGCCAAAAATAGGTTACTCTGTCTCGCGACAGAAAAGATATACGGATATTGACTTTTCACCTCTCTTAAAAGAGGATTCTTTGAAGGTTGTCTCTCTTTTTCAGGGTCAAGAATGATTTTTACCTGAATAGTCAAGTTACGGATAAGATCCATATCCACGCTTAAACTTGGATGAAGAGAAAGTGACGCTTTATCAAGAATTTGATCAATGGTTTTTCGAATGGATGGATTGCTCTCATTGGTAGCTATATTCGTGCCAGAGTGATCTAACACGCGCACAGAATTGGATTCAGGCATTTTAAGAGCCACCCAGGCAATCTCTGTTTCAGGTAGTTGGATGCCGAATTGTCGCTTAACTCGGATGCCTATCTCTTTCGCTTCAGATAGTAATTGTGCGGAATATGGATGTTTTGATATATCTGGAACCGTTCTGATAATATTACCGATCCGGTTTCGATATATTGAAAGAGCTAGATAAATAGAAAATTTTATATAGGCTTGGTCAGATAAAGTTCCTTCAATCTCATCTTCGATGGACGAGATTAAATATTTTACTAGTGGGATTTCGAGCCTCATCCAAACTTTACGAAGGACTTCTTCTAAACCTGTATTTTTGCGAAAGGAAACATCCACAACAGTTTTTATCCCTTGAAATAGTGCCAAAATCCGGGCATCCCCAGCACTCTCTTGTAGTAAATCAGTGACTGCTTCACGCCATTTCTGTTCGTTTCCAACGATCAAACAGCCATAATTCGGCCGGCGGATCAATTTAAGGTCATAATCTCGGAGCCATTCTACGGCTGAATGTAAGACTCTGATAGTAGTAGTTCTTGAGAGATTGATGGTTTGTTGTAATTGCTTAATCTGTACAGGTTTGTCTGTAAAAAACACAGTTAATAATAAAACAAACAGACGCTCCGAGGAGGATAACCAAGGTAAGGGCTGATCATATTCTTGAATCATCCGGGCAATATTTCTTCTTGCTTCTCCGGATCCTGATAATGAAATCCCTTCCCCTGGAATTTTCCTTAGGGTAATCTGCATTTCTTGCAGCCATTCCTCGGTAGGCGCCAGGCTTGTTCTAACCATCCTACTGGAAATATTTAATTGCCTGGCGATAAACCCTGCACTCAGAGGTTCTCCGGAAGATGCCAGCAAACTAAGGATATCCAAACTACGTGAATTCAACCGCAAAGTCAAGATTCAACCTCAATTCTTTGGAATAAATGGAATTTCATCTAGCACTCCTAGCTTATCCGGGGCAATCGGTGGTAAAGATCTTTTAGAGTTGGAACTGAATCAGTATAAAGTTTAGTGATTTGTTAAGGATTCGACTTTATAGGTTGAGTATATCAGGTGTACAGCTGGTAATCCAAGGCCTGATCCGGACGTTCGGAGTTGAAGAAATAAATATATTGAACCAGATTACGATTAGACTCCTTCGGGCTTGCATCCTCCTGCAAATAGATTTCTTCGCACTTGATGGTTCGCTATAATCTTTCTGTGAAGATATTATTGCGGGCGCTACCACAGCCACCCATACTGATATAAACCTGAGCAGCCAGCAAGCGCTCGAGATTCAGCAGATTAGTGAAGTGGCTGCACTGATCGCTTTTTCAGAAATATGGGACCGCTTGTAAAAAGGCCTCTTCCACTGCTTCATATGCAAAATCTAATTCGATTGACTTGCTCAGACGCCAACCGATGATGAACCATGAAAACCAATCCAAGATAGCCGCTAGGTACAACCAACCTGCTTTCAAGGGGATGTACGTGATATCGATATGCAGCAATCACATCGCGTAACAAATAGGGGTAAACAGGTGCTGGAAAGCCGGTTTGCTTGTATTGGGGCCGAGCGCAAAGCCTGCAAAGCACAATTCACATATAAAGCGTTGTACGGTTGGCAGTGAAAATGTCCTTTCCCGATTCGGTATTACTGTGATCCGCCGAGAGCTATAGTAAGGGTGCTCAGTATAGATCCAGCCAATCCGGTATTTGCTAGCAATCTCGCGCAGTGACGTTCGAATAAGCTGATAACAAGCTAGAGTAACTAATTCCCAGAAGCTCCGACTGGGCTTTCAGTGTCAGCCGCGGGTGAGTGGGATCTAACATTCCAACCGAGCCTTCCTACTGAAAGTTGAGACCAGATTTTTTTGAGCCATGATTATTGGGCACTTAGCCGATCGATCTCATCATATAACTTGTTGAGCTGTTTCTCGTGTTCGGCCTCCAGAGCTTTCTTGCTCTTGCGGACATCCACGACCAACTGCGGCAAGTTCTCCAAGGCTTTCTTTTTCCAACGTAATAGTTGATTCGGACGGATACTTTTCTTGGAAATAATTGATGCTATTGATTTGTATTCACTGAGAATCTCTAAAACAATTTTTCTTTCTGGCTAGCAGTAAAGTGCGGTTTCTTGGGCTTAGTTTTCTCAAAAAGTACACCTTTTAATTATGTAAGTTTTCAATTCTAAATTTCCTTGTACACTTAAAACTAACGTAAATCCCCATTCCTTAGGTATCATTTTTCGCCAACTCTTCTCTAATAAATAGGCCAAAACCAAAAATTCCTCATTCCACGGCAGCTCTTGGGTCAGACTCAAAAAATCCAATTATTTTTGCCGGTACAGGCGGGACAACGATCCACGCAAGGATAATTTCCTGCTACTTCTTCCGGTTCCAGAACATCGAATTCCGTTCCCAAGAGGTATTCGAAACAGCAAACCACAATTTAACCGAAATAATTAAAGGAAACAAACCCGCTAGCCAATGCAGATTCGCGGTTCCCATCGAATATGCTATTTCCCGAAAGTTATCGGTGTGGCAAGCCCAGGAGAATGAGCATGATGTATTTTTTCATGCCGGGTTCTTTTTCCAGGGAGTAGTGATGGCTACCAAAGCCGGAAGCGAGAATTTCCTCGACCAGCTTGATCCCTTCCAGGTCGGAGGCTTGAATTTCCTGACGCCAAATTTCCCAGTCCGGAGCATCTGCCGGCGGCAGACTCCCTTACATGCGGGTGGTGCATGGGCGAACAAATAAGCCGATTGGTAAGGTGGTCTTACAAATGATTTCTTCTTTTATAATTCTTTTCTTCATCCATCCATTCTTGCCCTGGCGTAGCCGGTCACGGTGTATAGCCCATGGAAGGGCAGTATGCCCGGGATTAACGACGAGAGATCCGCAGTAACGCTCACCCGCACCATTTGAGAGCTCTCGTTGATAGCAATGTCTGTCACCGTGACGGGGATGCTGCGCTTCGCCAGGAAGGCAGCGTTCATGCTGGCCACATCCTGAGCGTTGCTGTATACATCCGAGAGGAAGACCATCAGGCCGGTCTCCCGATACTCGGGCACATTGATGCGGGCGGCGGCTGCCAGGGCGGCTGCGTCCGCCGCCTGGCCGACTTCTCCACGGGCATATACGATCCTGCCTACCTCGATAGCCACGGCGGTCAGGATGAGTAGGCCGGTCAGGATCAGGGTGAAAAAGACGGTCGTCTGCCCGGCTTGCATAATGGATGTCGGGTCGTGCCTAAATAGTTGACCACACTTTGCCCGTTTCATGGTTTCCAGCCTTCCTGGCGGAATGTCGCCTCTGCCGAGACGGTTGTAAGTGGCCCCAGGCCAAATGTGTTTCCTCCCGGCATGATCATGGGGAGATGGGCCGTGACGCGGATCCTTACGGTTGAACCCACCACCCCGCCCGGAGCAAGCACAACTACCGATGCGTTCCGGATCACCGGCTGCCCCTGGATGGCGGCCTGTGCCGCCGTGCTGGCCTCACAGGCCGGGCAGGACTGGCTCACCGAGCCCTGCCTGGCACCATTCCGGGCGGCGTTCTCAACAATGGACAGTCCAAACAGGTACATGCCGAATTGCATCATTCCGAGGAACATGATGATAGCGATGGATACGACCAGGGCGAATTCTACGGAACTCTGCCCCGCCTGCTTCCTGCAAGCAGGATACATGCGCCGCACTACATTTGACGCAGCTGTACCTGCCGTCTCGCACAGGCGGCACGCCGGTTTTCGCCTGTCCTGGCGGCCAGGCCAGGGCGGCACGAACGCTGCGGTACTGGCGCAGGCAGTGCAGGTGTGGCACTCGGGTGGCAAGGAGCCGCCCGGTTGGCTGTGCTGTTTTTCTTGTTTACGCATCCATTCCTCCAAAAGGTGTATAATTGTAATATCCTGATATTGCAATAAAGGAGCAGTCCTATGAATACACAGGTAAGTATCGGTCAAATCAAACGCGATATCTCTGAACTGGTCAACCGCGTCACCTACGCTGGCGATCACATCATCATCACATCGCGTGGCAAGCCGAAGGCCGCATTGGTCAGCATACAGGAATACGAACGCCTGCTCAAGAGCGAAGGTCGCGCCGCCGATATCCAGAAATGGCTGGCAGAAACCCGGGCGCTCTCCGCTAAGATCGAGAAACGGCGTGGCAAGCCGGTGGATGTGGATGCGATCCTGGACGCATCCAGGGATGACCTGGAGACACGATGACCAGCGGTTTGATCGTCATTGATGCCAGCGCCGCAGTCAAAGCCATTCTGCCCAACCCGTTGCAAGTGCAATGCCTGGCCCTGGTGCAGTCCTTCGCCGAAAAGCAGCCGGCAGCGCCAGCCTTGTGGGCAAATGAGACAACTTCTGCCATCGCCAAGGCATTTCATTTCGGGGAGATCACCGAAAGCGAGGCGCGCCGGTCGCTTGAAAAGCTGGAGACGTTGGGCGTGCGCCTGTTCGTCCCGGACGCCGATCAAAACCGCGCGGCCTTCGATTGGACCCTGAAGCTGAAGCGCGCCTCGGCCTATGATAGTTACTACCTTGTACTCGCCCAGTCGTTGGAATGCGACTTCTGGACCGCCGATAAGCGATTGTTCCAAGCGCTTAACGACGCCCACTTGAGTTGGCTGCACTGGATCGAAGAAATGACACCGTAGTGGACCGATTTCTATGAGCAAGGATTCCGGCCGGTGACTTCTACAAGTCACCGGCTTTTTATTCCGGCCTACCCGCCGCCCATCAGGCTGGCGATGCGCTGGAACAGCGCGATCAGGGAATCACGGAATATCGCCATCACGATCAGCACCACGACGATCAAAGCAGCCAGGATGGTGCCGAACTCTGCGGAACCCTGGCCCTTCTCAGACTTGCGGAAGAAATGGATCGGGACAGATTGGAACAGTTTCTTGAACATGCTTTCCTCCAGGTGGAAGACTAAACCATAGAGAGAGGGTGGTTGTAGCTGGAGTGCAACAGCACCTGCCTGGCCTCCTCCCGGCTGCCAGCTTCCTCGGCCAGGCTGCGCCACGAGCGATCCACCGGGATGGAGGTGACAGACCGGTTCCAATGCAGGCGTTTTCCGTGCAGTTTCCAGTACGGCGTGCCGGCCTCCAGGCAGGTGATGATCCGGCGAGCCCTGGCCAGCACAGAAGAAGGTGCATTATGGGTCAGGACGCCGCGCCGGCTGAAAAACTCACTGGGTGGCCCCGTCATGGGGGACCTGGGTCTTGCGGGCAGGCGGGACTGCGAACATATACAGGCGTTCTGCATCCAGCGGGCTGCCGCAGGCCTGCTGCCAGGCCAGTTTCGCTTCCAGGTCAAAGAACGGCCCGCAGGTGACGATGTTCATTTCGTGGACCGGCAGGCGGCCGGGGCGGTCGCCCAGCAGCCCGACTTCGGCCCTGGCCAGCCGGCTGTGCCCGCGCGCCTTCACGGATTGGATGAACTGTGCAGGCGGGACCGGGGTCACCACCAGCTTGCTCCCATCCTGGCAGGGGCAGACCAGGGCTTTCAAGCCGTTTTCCTCCCAGGGATTCAAGGCCAACACCTGCGGAGATGTGCCGAGCAGGCGGGAGGCCACCCCTGTGAACCACTGGCGGGCATCCGGGACGCGCACCTCGTGCATGGCGTGGGCGCGCTTGAGGCGCAGGTCCTGTTCGGCCCAGCGGGCAGCCTGCTCGCGCAGGCCATCGATGGCCCTGCGCTGGCGTTCATTGCCGATCGAGATCAACGCGCCGAACAGGATCACGGCGGCCAGAACGGTGAGTACATAGACGAAATCAAGCATACGGTTATCCTTTCTCGAAATACAATTTAGTTTGAGTTACTCTGGAGGTCTTCCAGGGTCTTGCCCAGTGCGCGCAGGGCGCGCGGGCAGGGGTCGGACAGGCTGGCCGACGCCAGCGCGGCCAGCAGTGCTAGCAGAGCGGCCGCCGGCCAGAACGGCCGGGTCTTCCTGGCGGGTCTGGGAGCCTTGAGTGGGGCCGGCCGTACCACCGGGGCGGCCGGGGTAGGGGTCGGCGCGGGCTGCGTTCTCTTCATTGGAGCATGCATGGGAGCCTGCGTGGGCGTCTCCATGCGTGTAGGCGTTGGAGTGGAGCTGGGTGTGGCCGTCAGAGTGGGTGTGGGGATCGGGTACGGGACATGCACGGTCCCGACCGCATGGGCGTCCGTTCCCAGCATGTCCCAGGCAGCCGCCGCCACCTGGTATTTGCCCGGTTTGGCTTTCGTGCCATTATCCCAGATCCCATTCCACTGGAACCTGGATGGCAGGGAGCTGCGCGAGTAGTTGTAGGTGCGGGTGTGCGTGCCGCCATCCGAGACCACGATGCGCGCACCGCTGATCGGCAGAACACCACCTGCCATTTTGACCTCGGCTGTCTGGTACAGCCACCAGGATTTCGTGATCGAGATGGATGGACCGAGGTTGGCGACCACGACCGTGATCCGGGCGGTCTGCTCCAGGTTCCCGGCCTGGTCGGCTGCCTGCACCAGGATGATATGCTTCCCGTTGGAAGCCTGCCTGAGATCCCAGGTGTAGGACCAGGTCCCGTCCGGATTGAGTGGAAGCGGCTGCCAGGAGGCGCCGTTATCCAGGGAGATCTGCGCGCTCGTGAGGCCGGAGGTGGCATCCGTGGACTGCCCGCTCATCAAGAAATTCGTCCCATGGGCGAATGCCATTGAGCCCTCTGCCGGGGAGATAAACGCAGACACCGGTGGGAGGCTGTCCACATTCACCGTCTGTGTCGCAGTGCTGGCGTTCCCGGCCTGGTCGGTTGCCTGGACCTGGACCGTGTGTCGGCCGTCTGTGAGGGTCAGCGGGCCTGCCTGCCATGCCCCACCGTCCAGTGAATACAGCAGACTGGCAAGGCCGGAGGTGGCATCGGTCGCACTGGCCGTGAACTGCACGCCGGAGGTATACCAGCCCGCCTGTCCGGCCGTGCCGAGAAGGGTGGGTGCAGACAGGACGGGCGGCGTGTGATCGATATGGATCGTGGTAGAAACCGTGCTTACGTTGCCGGCGTTGTCGACCACCCTGCCCTGAACGGTGTATACCCCGCCGTCAGGCAAGCTCAGGCTGGGGGACCAGTTGCTGCCGTCCAGCGATACCTGCTGGCTGGCGACCCCGGAGGTGGCATCCGTGCCCTGCGCCGATACGGTCACAGGGGCGAGATACCAACCGTTTTTGCCATCCGGTGCGGGCACGACCAGGTTCGCCGCCGGGGCCGTGGTGTCCACGTGGACGGTCTGTGAGGCGCTGGTGGAGTTGCCGGCATTGTCCTGCGCCTGCACATGGATCGTATAGTTTCCATCCGTTGCGATGGTCAGGGACGGAGACCATGGCGAGCCATCCAGGGAGACACCCTGGGAGGCCAGGCCGGAAACAGTGTCCGAGCAGTTCGCCATGATGGTCACGGGCGAGATGTACCAGCCGTTCTGTCCATCCGGCGCTGGCATCCTGACCGCCGCGACCGGCGGAGTGGTATCCACCTGGACGGTCACGGGAGCAGACGAACTCGTATTGCCGGCCTGATCGCGCGTCTGGAACTGGATCGTATGTTTCCCATCCGCGCTCACGCCGGCCGTGCTGCCGTCCTGCCAGGCCCCGCCATCCAGGCGGTACTGGACACCCGCCAGGCCCGAGCTGGCGTCGGAGGCGCTGGCCGTGAAGACAGCTGGCGAGCGATACCAGCCGCCGCTGCCGTCGGCGGGGGAGACCGAGACAGACAGGGCAGGCGGGGTGGTGTCGATCTTGATCGTGCCGCTCGCCGTCGTGGAGTTGCCGGCCTTGTCCGTAGCTGCGGCGGTCAAGGGATAGGTTCCATCCGCGGATGCAGTGAAGGTTGTCCCTGCAGCGTTGATATCCACGCTCGCCAGGCCGGAAGTGGCATCGGAAGCAGATGCCGTTGCGGATACTGGCTCCGTGACAAACCATCCATTGGACCCGTCCGGCGTGGGGATCGAGAGCGTCAAGGACGGAGGCATA
>JBEKCT010000062.1:0-17716 GCA_050014715.1 Anaerolineales bacterium
AAGACAGGTATTCGTTTCGATAATTCTTACAATTTGTTAATTCTACTCTAATTTCCGGGATATTGCTCCGCGGCCGAGTCCGCGCTATAATGATTTTAATAAGTAAGGAGAAAATGTATGGCAGAGAAAACTGAACATACCCGTAAACCCTTTGAAGGTAAAATTTCTGAAGAGACCCGTCAGCATTTTCGCGCCGCTCGTGAAGAGTTTCGCAAGAGTATTGAAGGCTTGCTGCCACCTGAATTCATGGATCACCGCCGCAACGCCCGCAAAGAGATGTTGATGGCCTGGCGAAGCATGATCGATGCAACCCTGGAACGAATGGAAGAACCCAAGAAGAAAGCCTAAAACTAAAAGAAAAAAAAGCCGCTCTGTTTCACAAGGGCGGCTTTTTGAATTAAGATTTAAATTAAGGATGGAAGCGCCGTGCAGTACCTCTACTGAAAACGAGCATCCAAATCAAGGTCACCCCTGAACATCCGAGAAGGATTCCTGAAAATAGCATTTTCCCTGCGTTGAACAGAATTACACTACCGATTAAGAATGCCGCAAAAACGAGACTACCGGTCAACCGGTTGACGGCTTTTTCCAGGTACGTCAACTGGCGACTAACCGTCGGTACCTGAACTGTCAGGTCTCCGCGCTCGATCTGGCTCAGCACCCTTCCCATTTTTGAAGGGATCGCAACCAGCTCCTTGAGGATATTCCCTGCTTCATCCAGCCAAACGCGCCAGTTGGAACCGACTTCCTGCGAGACCAGTTTAGTGGCATACGGTCCAAGCTGGTTCCACAGATTGAATTCGTTATCGAGACCGGAGCACATCCCCGACAGAATAGCCACCGTCCTTCCGAGCAGCAGCAGGTTTTCCGGCAGTTGGAAAGGCATATTGAACATCAAATCCCGGAATCTATCTGCAAATTGGAACATTTCTTCCGGGCTGAGTTGGCGTAACTCTTCCATCGATTTTCCCCAGAACATATCAAACATCGAAGCACTCATCTGCTCAAGTTCCTTCAAATCCGCGCTGGGCAGGAGCACATGCAAGGTTTGAAAAGAGCGGATCAGGCGGGCCGCATCTTGCAGTCCAGTGGCGATCAGAGCTTCACGCAGGCCAGTCCGCAAGGTATCGGGAACGTGCCCGACCATCCCGAAATCCACAAAGGTCAGTTGCCAGGCTGGAATACCATCCTCGGTTTGGCCGGGTAACGGCGTGATGAAAAGGTTGCCGGGATGGGGATCGGCATGGAAGAATCCATCCTCAAAGATTTGCTTCAGGTAGGTATCCAGTAATTGGCGGGCCACCTCGGCCCGGTCAATTCCGGCTGCAGTGATGGCATCATAATCGGTAATCTTGATGGCGAATACATCTTCCAGGGTCAACACCCTGCGAGAAGTATGAGTCCACACAACCCTTGGCACATGCACCCGCGGGACGTCTTTAAAGTTTTCGCCGAATATCTCTGCGTTGCGTCCTTCTGCCAGGTAATCCACTTCCTCATGAATTGAACTGGAAAATTCTTCAATTAATGACGGAACATCCACCCGTTTGGCTACGGGCGGATATTTCTCCAGCCACCCGCCAACTTGCCGGAGCGCCGATAGATCAACTTCAATCAACTGTTCAATGAATGGGCGTTGAACCTTGACAACCACATTGCAATAATCTCCGCCGGCATCTGACACACACAGCCGGGCGCGGTGTACCTGGCCCAATGACGCTGCCGCCAGGGGGATTTCATCAAAAGATTCATATTTTTCATTCAGGGGCGCACCGAGCTCGGTTTCAGCCTGTTTGCGGATATCATCAAATTGCTCTGCCGGCACTTCATCCTGCAAACCGGCCAGTTCATCGGTAATTTCCGCAGGCAGGACGTCCAAGCGTGCGGAAAGGAACTGTCCCACCTTGATCATCACCCCTCCCATCCGGATTGCCAGGCTGCGGAACCTTGCCGCGGTTTGCCTGTAACGATTGGAACGGGTCCGCCGGGCCAAAGCGCGCATCCCGATGCGCGGTAAAAGAACTTCCCAAAAGATGAAATTGATCGCCACGCCGGTAAAAAAAGTCATAATACGCCGGTAACGCGCCCGCAATAACGAATTCTTCATGCAGCCTCCATAAAATTAGCCATCTGATTGTATCACCAAGAATAAAAACATCTTTAAATGTCATATTGCTTGCGCGTCCGGGCTTTTTCCAGTATGCTAGGACCATGGAACCCAGAATAAGCATAATCACTCTTGGAGTCTCCGACTTATCCCGTTCGATCATCTTTTCCCAGAATGGTCTCGGATTACCTACAACTTTTAAAAAAGGCGAGGGTATCGCTTTCTTTCAACTCAAAGGCGTGTGGTTGGCACTCTACCCATCGGACGAGTTGGCCAGGGATGCTTGCCTGCCATCGCAACGTTCCCGTTTTGGCGGTATGACTCTCGCATACAATGTCCGTAGCAAGGAAGAAGCCAATAAGATCATCTCCCAGGCTCTGGCAGCCGGTGCCTTATTGCTCAAACCTCCTGCCGACACTTTTTGGGGAGGCTACTCTGGTTATTTCGCAGATCCGGATGGTCACCCATGGGAAGTAGCCTGGAATTCATTCTTTCCCCAGGAGTAATCCTTGAATAAATTCATATCCTTCCCTGAAGACTTCACCTGGGGCTGTGCATCTTCCGCTTACCAGGTGGAAGGCGCCTGGAACGAAGATGGTAAGGGGCTATCAATCTGGGATACCTTTGTGCACACCCCTGGCAGAATCCCCAACAATGAGACGGGCGACATCGCCGTGGACCATTACCATCGCTATAAAGATGATGTAAGTCTGATGCAGGAACTCGGTTTGGCTGCTTATCGTTTCTCAATTTCCTGGGCCCGCATCCTGCCTGATGGCACCGGCGCTGTCAATCAGGCTGGTTTGGATTTCTATGACCGTTTGGTGGTTGAACTACTTGAGAAGAAGATTGAACCCTTTGTATGTCTGTTTCATTATGATCTTCCTCAGGCGCTCCAGGATAAAGGCGGCTGGCCCAACCGGGAATGCGCCTACGCCTTTTCCGAATATGCTCATATCATGGCAGGACATCTGAGCGACCGTGTCAGGGTATGGTTGACTCATAACGAACCCTGGGTGACTGCCATGGCCGGCTATTTTACCGGTGAACACGCCCCGGGCGTGAAAGAGCCTGTCACAGGTTTTCAAGCATTGCATCATTTGTTTCTTTCCCATGGACTGGCGGCTGAGGCCATCCGCGCCTCTGCCAGACAACTGGTCAAGGTTGGTATCACCTTGAACTTGAATCCTGTTCACCCGGCATCTGATTCAAAGAAGGATCTTGCTGCAGCCCAACGGATGGACACTGCTCTCAATCGCCTGCAACTTGATCCGGTTCTTATGGGTACCTCGCCCTTGCAGGAATTCGCGCTGGGAAGATTCCTGGGCAAGAATCTTGTTAAACCAGGTGATATGGAAAAGATCCACACGCTGGATTTGCTAGGTGTAAATTATTACACGCGTACCGTCGCCAAATATGACCCAAAGTTTCCGGTGGTCTCCGCTGTCCAAACCAAACCGGAAGGTAATGAATACTCAGGAATGTGGGAAATTTACCCGGAAGGCATCTTCGAACTATTAACGCGCATCTGGAAAGATTATTTCACCTCGCTTGAGCCCGAAAAAGCACCTGTAATGGGTACTATGCCCGAAATTATGATTACAGAGAACGGCGTGCCTGTGCCGTATGGCATGGATTTCGATGGTCGCGTCCGGGATGAGCGACGGATCCGCTACCTGCGCGATCACCTTTTCCAAGTTCATCGCGCCATGCAAGCCGGTATTCCTGTAAAAGGGTATTTCCACTGGTTATTGATGGATAATTTTGAATGGGCCTTGGGCTATGCGCCGCGTTTCGGATTGGTCTTTGTGGACTATGAAACGCTTAAACGTACCGTCAAAGACAGCGGTCGCTGGTTTACAAGCGTGATCCACAATAATGGTTTCGAATTCTAAATGACCCCTCATTACCTGATCGGCGTTGCCTGCGGGATAATCGGCGGCCTCTTGAATCAAGGTGGTCAGCTCTTGCAGAAAAAGGTTGTAAATGATATCCGCCAAGATGATCCCGGCCAGGGTTTCATGCGCCGGCTGCTGCGCAACCCGCTCTGGGTGTTCGGATTTGTGGTCGGCCTGGGGGGAGGTACGGCTGGGTATATGCTGGCCCAGAGTCTGATCGGCCCGGCCTTAAGTCCAGGCCTGATGGCCTCCGGGTTGATCCTTCTGTCGATCGGTTCAGTCAGGCTCAATCATGAAGAATTGAACAAATCGGAGATTACCGGGATTGTCCTGATGGTCATCGGTATCCTTTGCCTCGGGTTGAGTGAGCTGAGTATCAGCGCCACACAGGTTAGAAGCATGCTTGCCGACCATTCAGCCCAGATTCGGGTCATCATTTTTACGGCCTGTTTGTTTTCTTGTTGTCTGGTGAGCCGCAGCCTGGCATTGCGCCGCCAAAACCGCAAAGGTTTGTTGATCGTTCTTGGAAACGGTTTTCTGGCCTGTCTCTCTGATTTTTGGATCAATCCGCTGCTTGCATTGATAATTCTCGTTATGGCAGGAAAAGCGACTGATTTCCAGACGTTCTTTTTTATCATGGCAGCCGTTATCCTGGCCTTCACGGCCAGTGTGATTACCTGGCAAAACCAGATTGCTTTCAAATATGCCCAGGCCAGTAACGTAATCCCGGTTGCACAGGTGCCCATTCAGATCTGCCCGGTATTGGTATACTTTTTCATCTTTGCGCTGACTCCTCCCCGAACCATCTCCATTTTCTTTATTTTAACAGGTACCATCCTGACAATTATCGCCGGCTTCTTACTCGGGCGACGCCCGGAAATCTCTCTCACCAAGAATAAACTTCCTGAACAAAAAATAAATTCTCAATCCCTTTTTTAGGTGACTATGCGCATAATCCATGTCATTTCACACACACACTGGGACCGCGAGTGGTATCTACCATTTCAATCATTCCGGTTAAAGCTCGTCCATCTTGTGGATAATCTGTTGGACTTGCTCGAAAATGACCCGCACTACAAATTCTTCATGCTGGACGGTCAAACCATTGTACTGAACGACTACCTGGCAATGCGCCCGGAAAAGGAAGCCCTGCTCCGCAAGTACATCCGGAATGGTCGCATCCTGATCGGCCCCTGGCACATCCTGCCGGATATGTATCTGGTCGGTCCGGAATCGCATATCCGAAATCTGCTACAGGGTGACCAGACTGCGCGTTATTTTGGATCGAAAATGATGGTCGGCTACGTCCCCGATCCATTTGGTCATCCTGGTCAACTCCCGCAGATCTTGCGCGGCTTCGGCATCGAAACCGCCTGTCTGTGGCGCGGGCTCGACGAAGAGCCAACCGAATTCTGGTGGGAAGCGCCCGACGGATCGCGGGTGTTAATGGCTTACCTGCGGGACGGATATGGTAACGGAGCCTCGCTCCCTGCCGGCAATCCACCCGCTTTTACCGAAGCTCTTGGTGCCGCAGTCGATTCGCTGGCTGCCCATTCAGCCATATCGGATTATCTCATCATGTTTGGCACCGATCATATGGAGCCGCCGGCCAACACCTCCACCGCCATTGCGTTCGCAAATAAAGAATTGCCGGATACCAGCGTTATCCATTCTTCTTTGCCTAGATTCATTTCCGCTCTCCAAGCGCAGATTAATAAGAAGAAGCTGGCCCTCCCCACTGTCACCGGAGAGCTACGCGCAAGCAAACGTATGCATCTTCTGCCGGGAGTACTTTCCACGCGCATATGGATCAAGCAGCGCAATTACGCAAGTGAGAATCTGCTGCTCAGATGGGTTGAACCTTTCTGCACCTGGCAGGAACTAGCCACCGGCAGCCAAACAGCCCTCCTCAATCAAAAATCCGAGATCATCCATCAGGCCTGGCACTTGCTCATGGAAAACCATCCGCACGATTCAATCTGCGGTTGTTCCATTGACCAGGTCCATGATGAAATGAAAGTCCGTTTCGATCAGGTCGACCAGATCGGCGAGGAATTGACCCGACAAAGTTTGGAAACCATCGCCGGGATAATTAAAACCGCTGAGAGTCCAAAATCGCCCATTGAAAATCTTAAATTGGCTGTGGTTGTCTTCAATCCGAATTCCGCTGCCTGCACAGACATTGTCAGCGCAGCGTTTGAACTTCCAGAGGACGTGGACGAATTTAACCTGCTGGATGAGAACAGCATCAGCCAGCCTTACCAAATGCGTGGCCTCGGTAGTCGTGAGATCATCAACATGAGCATGGATGCAAAGGCTCTCAAGTCTGCTTTTGCGTCGATCAGCGACGGGCGCACCATCGGAATGGCCATCCAGGATGTTAAAGTAAACCGGCATGGCTCACAGGTTTATATCGACAGCCGCCTGTCTGAGGGCGAACCCAACCTGGCTGTCTGGATTGCCGCTCGCAAACAGATCGACGAATACATTACCGACCCCACTATCACCGACTACCATGTGCGGGCCCGTTCTGCATCTGCCATTCAAATCGTTTTCACTGCTCCACAGGTACCCGCGCTCGGATACCGCACCTTCTGGGTACAGGCCCTGCCTCCCAAGGAAAAGCCCCCAATCCGGCTTAATCCGCTGGTCAAATTTCTGCTTCCCATGGCACGACTGCCTCTGCTCCAGAGACTGGCCACCCGCAAGCATTATGCTTGGCCACCCTACAGGATCGAGAACGATTTTTTTCTGGTTGAGCTGCGCAAAGATGCCAGCTTGACATTGCTGGATAAACGCTTCAATCAGTTTTATCATGGTCTGAATCGATTCGTGGATGGGGGTGACTGCGGTGATGAATATAACTTTGCCCTACCCGGAAGAGATCGTTATACTTCACCTAGGTTGAAACGTGCCACCCTGTTAAATGGCCCGGTGCAGCAATGCCTTGAAGTGGAATTAGAGCTTAAATCTCCCCTATCTCTTACCCCTGATCGCAAGGCCCGCTCGCAGCAACAGATCGTTTTACCTATTACTACCTCAATTACTCTGTCCAAAGGTGTTCCCCGGGTGGATATACGCACAGTGCTTGTGAATACTGCCCGGGATCATCGACTACGCGTCCACTTTCCCGCTCCCTTCACAACTGACACAGGCAGCCAGGATGGGCATTTCGAAGTTGTCGATAGGCGTTTTGAGCTCCAGCAATTTGATGATACCTGGGTGGAACAGCCCAGGCCCGAAGTTCCGCAGCGCGCCTTTACCGATATCTCTGACGGCAAAACCGGATTGATGATTGGCAATCACGGTCTGCCGGAAGTTGAAGTACTTAAAAATGCCCAAGGAAATGCCGAAATCGCATTGACGCTCCTGCGTTGCATCGGCTGGCTTTCCCGGGATGATTTTTCCACCCGGAAGGGTCATGCTGGACCTTTCATAGAGACGCCCGGCGCCCAACTGCCCGGGCAATGGTACTTTGAATATTCCATCATTCCCCATCCTGGCAGGTGGGACTCCGCTTTCCAACAGGCTTATGCGTTCAATTCTCCCCTCCGGGCAGTTTCCACCGGTTTACACACCGGGAATCTATCCTCCGCCTTCTCCTTTGTAGAAGCTACGCCGGGAACATTTGTTATTTCGGCAGTAAAAACCGCGGAGGTCGGTCGCGCATGGTTGGTACGTGGTTACAATATATCCAACGAACCGATTTCAGTGACGTTGAAACCTTGGAGGCCATATAAAAAAGTAGTGCTGGTCAACCTGGCAGAAGAAAACCAGTTACCGCTGCAGCCTGACCAATCCGGTTGGGTTACCTTCCCGGTGCGCGCACATCAGATAGTCAGTGTAATGTTTCATTATTGAAGATATAAAAATATTATTTATCGTCGGACTTTTCACATTTTTCCCCTGAGTACTTGTATATTTTATTCCGGCTGGGATAATTTTATTGGTTCTCCCCCAACCTTCAGCGTACCCATATACCGAAATGAACTGAGAAAGCCTATGATGCAGCCAACTATCCAGGTGGTTAAGACGGCATACTTATAAACATCAATGGAAATGCCGGGAATTTGGGTATAGCCGATCGCAGCCATAATTAGCAAGAGGCTGGACATCAGCAGCCTAGCACCGCCGTACTTATTTACCGGATACCAAATCTCCGGATACTCCAAGGTTTTTCTCACCCGGAAGCCATACAACCTGTTCGGGGGGATTCTTTCCAGGATTAGCGGAATACAGACAGCCGCCAGGACTATTCCGATTGTTACAAAAGTGACCATCAATACGGTCATTAGGTTGAAAGATATAAATTATCTCAAGCGGGTTTGAGTAATTCGCCGACCTTGCGCCGGAACAAATCCATATCAAAAGGCTTGGACCAGATGTCATTCGCACCGGCTTTTATCGCCTGTGCCCTCTCCATGTCAGAACTCATCGCTGTCAGGAGGATAATCGGCACCGTTACATTAAGTGGGGGCTGGCGTAAATTTTGGCATAGCTCGTACCCATCCATATCCGGCATCATGACATCCAGGATGGCAAGGTCAGGAATTTTATCCAAGACCTTCTGGATTGCCTCCTTCCCACTTCGGGCCGACGTCACCTGGTATCCCTCCAATTCGAGGATCTTGGAAATCAACATCAGGTTCATATCATTATCATCGACAACAAGAATTGAATAAGGCATTTTTACATAACCTCTGAATGTCATTAGAATACTCGATTATGGTCAAAATAGTCAAGACCATTGCCTTTTCCCAGCCAACCATATGCTATTGGGTCGGCTATAATAAGTCAATACCGGAGGCGCCATGTCAAACGTTTTTGCATCCCAACATCCGCTCGTCGCCCATAAATTATCTCGATTGCGAGATCGTAGCACCGAACCTAAAAAGTTCCGCGAGCTGGTTCGGGAGATCGCCGCTTTGCTGGCATACGAAGCCACAGCAGACCTCTTAACCGTTCCGCGGCTTGTCCAGACTCCCCTTGCTACGATGAACGGAGTGGAACTGAAGGAGAAGATCGGTCTCGTTCCGATCTTGCGCGCTGGTCTTGGTATGGTGGAGGGCTTTTGGGAACTAATGCCGACTGCTGAAGTCTGGCACATCGGCCTGTACCGGGATGAGAAAACCCTCCAACCCGTCCAATACTATAACAAACTCCCGGTCGAACCAACAGTCTCAGCCTGCCTCATCCTCGATCCCATGCTGGCCACAGGAGGATCCGCGGTTGCCACAACAGACATCGTCAAGCACTGGGGCGTACGAAAGATAAAGTTCGTTGGCCTGATTGGCGCACCGGAAGGCATTGCCCTCATGCAGGCAGCCCATCCGGAAGTACCCATTTACCTGGCCGCGATAGACGACCATTTGAATGAGCGCGGATATATTCTGCCTGGATTGGGCGATGCGGGTGATCGCCAATTCGGAACGGGCTGATCATTTTTCGATCTAATGCTTGAGGAGGTAGCCGAATGGATAACCAATCCCTGTATGACTTCATCATCCGTGCCAAAGCCGCCACCTATGTGGGATCCGGCCAGCCCGCCTCCGCCTGCCGGCCGAGCTCGCATGACCTGAAATTTGCTGACGGCGATTGGTCATACCTCGATAGTTACTTTGGCGGCCGGGATTTCATTGGCGAGGAAGTGGTTTATTATAATGGAAAGCCTGTCTGGGCAATGAACTACTATGGTCACATCCTGCGTTCTGATCTAATCGACCCCGCCCAGGCTGGCCAAGTCATCCGAGCCAGCCTCTCGAAAATGTATTCCGAAGGTCGTTTCCTGGGTGGCTTTGAATTCCGTCATGAAGGCTTCATTTATTCTGATTCCAGCGAAGGCAGTGTTACTTCTTTCCGCGGCCGCGAATATATTTCTTGCCGCGGCGAAACGGCGTATGAATTGTTCTATCACGGCGGCCTGGTGTTGGATGAATAATAACCTGGTTTTTTTCGTTACTTCCTGCGATTTATGAAATCCCTATGCCTCTCACTCCTCCCCGGTCAATAGCTTGATCCGCTCCCACGGCTTCAGACTGGCATCATCCGCGAGCACACTTTTCAATTCATACATTTCATCCCGCAGCGCCGCCGCCCGCTCGAACTCCAAGTTCTTGGCAGCTTCCTTCATCTGCTTTTCCATCTCCGCGATCACCTTTTGCAATTCATTGCGTGATGTGGCTTCGGCTCGCTTGCTCTTTGGCTTGTATTCTCCGCGCATTTCAGCCACTGCTTTGGGGGTCAGCTGGTCGGTCATATCGCGAATGGCTTTATGAATACTGACCGGTGTAATGCCGTGATCCTGGTTGTAGTGAACTTGTTTGGCCCTTCGCCGGCTGGTTTCGTCAATCGCGCGCTTCATTGAATCCGTGATCCGGTCTGCATACATGATTACCCGCCCATTGATGTGCCGGGCAGCCCGTCCGATCGTCTGGATCAAGGCAGTGTCTGACCGAAGAAAGCCTTCCTTGTCAGCATCCAGGATTGCCACCATTGAAACCTCCGGCAGGTCCAACCCCTCCCGCAGCAGGTTGATTCCCACTACCACATCGAAAACACCCAGGCGCAGATCCCTCAGAATACCAATCCGTTCCAAGGTTTCCACTTCCGAGTGCAGGAAATGCACCTTGATTCCCAACTCTTCGATATACTGCGCCAGGTCCTCGGCCATGCGCTTGGTAAGTGTGGTTACCAGTACACGCTCCCCGCTCTCCACCCGGGTGCGAATTTCCTTCACCAGGTCATCCACCTGGCCCTTGGTCGGTCGTACTTCCACCTCCGGGTCAACCAGTCCGGTCGGGCGGATAATCTGTTCCACCACCTGGCCGGCATGTTGCATTTCATATGGACCGGGTGTGGCAGTCGTATAGATTGTTGAGCCCATCACCTGCTCGAACTCATCGAATTTTAGTGGACGGTTATCCATGGCAGACGGCAGCCGGAAGCCGTATTCCACCAGCGTCTCCTTGCGTGAGCGGTCACCGTTGTACATCCCGCGGATCTGCGGAATGGTCATGTGGCTTTCATCGATCACCAGCAGGTAATCGTGCGGCATGAAATCCATCAATGTCCAGGGATGGCTGCCGGGTGGGCGTTGGTCAAGCTGGCGCGAATAATTCTCGATTCCGGAACATGTCCCGATTTCTCGCAGCATCTCAAGGTCGAATTGTGTGCGCTGTTCGATCCGCTGGGCTTCCAATAATTTCTGATTCGCTTTATAGTAAGCCACCCGCTCTTCCAATTCCTTCTCAATGTTTGCGATGGATTCCTTTAACCGGTCTTCCCCTGCCAGGTAATGCTTGGCAGGGTAGATATCCACCTGCTCCGGTTCGCTGAAGATCTCGCCGGTCAGTGGGTTGACTTCGGTAATGCGCTCCACTTCGTCTCCAAAAAAAGTGATCCGGTAGCCGCGCTTGTTTTCATAGGCCGGGATGATTTCCAATGTATCCCCGCGCACGCGGAAGGTTCCGGGCTTCAGCTCCATGTCATTGCGTTGATATTGGCTGTCCACCAGTTGACGGATCAGGGCATTTCGCCGGGTGATTTCGCCTACCCGCAGGCTCACCAATCCTTTCCCATACTCTTCCGGGTTGCCAAGCCCATAAATGCAGGAAACCGATGCTACAATGATAACGTCCCGACGGCTCATCAATGCCGTTGTGGCTGCCAGCCGCAGACGCTCGATCTCTTCATTAATATCTGTCTCCTTCTCGATATACAGGTCGTGCCGTGGTACGTAAGCCTCCGGCTGGTAGTAATCGTAATAGGAAACAAAATAGGAGACGGCGTTTTCCGGAAAGAATTCTCTGAATTCTGCGTAAAGTTGTGCTGCCAGTGTCTTGTTGTGTGCCATGACCAGTGCAGGTTTCTGCAGCTGCTGGATGATCGAGGCCACTGTAAAAGTTTTGCCGGTGGCAGTGGCTCCCAGCAGGACCTGATGCTTGAGTCCTCGCTGGACGCCATTCACCAATTGACGAACGGCTTCCGGCTGGTCGCCGGTTGGCTGGAAGGGAGCATTAAGTTTGAAATCCATAGAGGTTACACCGTAATCTTCAGAACAGAGGTTCTATTTTATCATATTTTTCTTTGAGTTTCAGGGGTTAGAGAATAGTTAAAACCACAGGTGTCCAGTGCTCACTTGCACCGGACACCTGGATAAAGTTGTTACCAAACTATGGCTGCTTCTGGATGTAATCGGCAAATACGTACGTACCGTCCGCCAGTTGTGCCCATCCATTGGCTATATTGACTACATCCAATACTTCGCCCTTCACAGCAAAACGCACGAAGGCAGAAGTGGAATCCGGCTTTGCGCGTACAGTAATGCGTGCGTACATGACCACATAAGCAACCGTTCCCGCCGGTGCGGGCGTGGGAGTGGGGGTAGGTGTGGGAGTGGGAATGGTCGCTGTTTTAAGGGCAATGTATTCTGCAAAAACATACGTGCCATCCGCCAATTGTGCCCATCCATTGGAAATATTAACAACTTGCAGTACTTCGCCCTGCACGGCAAAACGAACGAAGGTTGAATTGCCAGATGGTTGCGCCCGTACATTGATGCGCGGGTACATTACCACATAGCCATCCGTTGCGGGCGGGACAGGTGTTGGGACAGGATTCACTGGAGGCGTGACCGGTGTGGTCGACGTTTTTAGGCTGATGTATGCTGCAAACACAAACGTCCCATCTATTAATTTTGCCCACCCGTTGGAAATATTGACAACATGCAGCACTTCGTTCATCACAGCGTAGCGCACCCAGGTGGAATTTCCGTCCGGCTGCGCCCTTACATTGATCCGTGCGTACATTACCACATAGTCAACCGCTGAAGATGGAGTTGTCGGAGGGGTCGGTCCCGGAACGGGATTCACGCTGTTTGCCTTTATCGCGTCCAGGAACGCTTTCGAGAATTCACTTACATCCAGTGGTAAGAGTACATTATTCACGCTATACGAACCTGGCAATATACAGCTATCGCCCGTGAATTGGTGTCCCATCACAAGTTCGGGGAGTTGGCCTGCCGCCAGGATGATATCGTAATTCGGCAGCCAATTTGCCGATAATTGCGCCCAGGTCATTTGGGTCGCTTCTTTCGGTTGGTTCCCGTATTGTGGCACCCAGGAACGGTACAATGGTAGCCAGGCATTCATCCCCGGCGCCCAGGTGGTTACGAAGCCATTGTTTGTGTACACACCGCTTTGAGGGAACTTGCTGTGCAGTTCAGTAATGAAGCTTTGGAAATGATTGCTGATAAAAGTTGGTGAACCGGTCGGAACGGTGCTGATCGGGATGGTTCCGCTTCTGCCTTGCTGCCAGGCAGTCCAATCCGTCCACCATTGCTCCTGGTCAGCCCAGACCCATTTTATTGGTAAGCCTTCTGACTGGATGGTTTGAGCCACCCAATCAGCCTGCTGGATTGGATCCTGGGTAATATCGTCCCAATAATAAGCTTGCAAAACCATGGAGCTTTTTGTGGCAACATCAATGCACTGTTGTCGCGAAACGGGTGACAGGACTTTAGCACCTGTGCTGCTATAGGAAGCATACAGGCCCACTACCACCGAGCCACAGCCGCCATCTTCAAACTCAGTCGGGTTGATATGGTCGCACCATATCGAGACATCCGGTACCAGCACAGGATCAAGTATTCTCATTTTTAGGCTCTCCTTATCAACCAGGTTGCCTGGACAATCAACTATACCTTCGAAGCAAAGTACTACCTAATCAACTGAATCGGATATTTTGCGACCGGCTTGCCACTTGCATGCATCATAATGCCAACCGTATCTGAAACGCCATACAGGAAAGTGCACTTAATTAATTGATAATTGGATATAAATATACCAAAATAGCGCATTTTACCCGCCTTAATAATCTGATTGGGATTTAGCGTACTTGGCTCCAGGTATTCCAGGCAACCTGATTTTACTACGCACTATTTTCCTGTCAACCGACCCACAGCGGTATCGCCATCCTAATATGTAACATCCATTATCGAACAGCAATTCTCTCGCTCTGGCATGGTAAAATCACATCTCATGCCAATCCAGGAATACCGGGAAGTCCTCCAAATCGTTGGAAACCATGTCCATTGCTGAATTCACCCTCGCACGCCGTCTAGCCACTGACCGGCGCAACCACATCCGCTGGATAATCTCTTACGCGGTGCGCTACTGGTGGTTGGTATTGATAATGTTCCTCGGTGCCGTTGGCAACGCTGCCCTGGCGGCCTATATACCGGTACTGACTGGCGACGCTTTCAACGACATGCTTAAAGTTCCACCGGAAACCAAAGTACTACTGCCGCTCGCCCTTCTTATGGGTGGTTCGCAGATTGTGCGAGGGGTTCTGCAGTTGGGACGCAATTTTGGAGCCGAATTCATGGCTCAACGTGTTGAGCGCGATGTCCGCGATGAATTATATGTCTCTCTACTCGCCAAGAGCATGACTTTTCATAGTCTTCAGCCAGTCGGCGACACAATGGCTCGAGCCACCAATGATGTGCGCGAAGTTAACTATATGTTCAGTCCGGGAGTCAACCTTGTGGTTGGCTCGCTGGTCTTCCTGGTGATGCCGTTCTTCTTCGCTCCATATTACCATTGGTCGCTTGTGCTTGCCCCACTCCTGTTCATATTTTCGTATTTTATTGCGCTGAATCGCTACTTGCGTACCCTCGATCCCATTACGGAGGATGTGCGCGCCTCTTTTGGGGTTATGAACACCCACCTTTCAGAAGCACTGGATGGCGTCGAGACCGTGAAGGGTGCCGCCCAGGAAGATCAGGAAGTCGGTCGCTTTGACACCAATGCCCGCCGCCTGCGTGACAACACCATCCGGCAGGGGGATGTTGAAGCTCGTTTCGTGCCGCTGTTGTTGTTCTACATCACCCTTGCGATTGGTCTGGTGCATGCCATTTTATTATTCCGCGTGGGCATTTTGAACACAGGTGATGTGGTAGCTTACTTCGGCCTGTTGCTTTTACTGGATTTTCCCACCTGGACCTCCATTTGGGCCTACTCGCAAATCTCATCCGGTCTGGCGGGTGCCCGCCGCATCCTGGAATTGATCAACCGCGAGAATGACCTCGACCAGAACGCTCTTGGTTACACGCAGATCATGCGAGGGGAGATTGAATTCCGCCATGTGACTTTTGCTTACCCCGCCGGCGAACCGGTGCTCCAGGATATTTCCTTCACGGTGAAACCAGGCCAGACCGTTGCCATCGTCGGGCAGACCGGTACCGGAAAAACATCTTTGATGAAGTTGGTCAACCGAACTTATGATTCCAGTGCCGGAAAGATCTTGGTGGACGGCGTGGAAGTGCGTGATTGGAATCTGGCCTCGCTCCGTTCGCAAATTTCCATCATTGAACAGGATATTTTCCTGTTTTCCCGTTCGATCGCGGATAATATTGCCTTTGGGAACCCCGCTGCAACACGCCCGCAGGTTGAAGCAACTGCACAATTAGCCCAGGTGGATGATTTTATCCACGAGTTTGAAAAAGGTTACGATACCATTATTGGTGAACGAGGTGTCACCCTATCAGGCGGTCAGCGCCAACGCCTGGCAATTGCACGCGCCTTCCTGACCGACCCTCGTATCCTTATTCTGGACGACTCGACCAGCGCGATAGACTCCGCTACCGAGGATAAGATCCAGCGTGCCATTGCCGCCGCCGCAAAAGGTCGCACCACCCTCATTATTACACACCGCTTGTCACAGATCCGCTGGGCCGACCTTATAGTCGTCCTGCGAAAAGGTCGCATCGCCTCCATCGGCAACCACGAAGAACTGTTGAAAACATCCGACGCATATGCCCGAATATTCAGAGAATAGGAATCAGGCAATTGGGTAATCAGGCATCCTGATCCCCACTTCCTTTTTGCTTGATCACATTTATCTATGGGTTTCTACGAAGGTCTGAACGAAGAACAATATGACCGCCAGTATTCCGACCGCGAACTGACACGCCGCATCGTGGGATATTTCACTGCCCGGCATGGCTGGGTTGCAGTTGTCGTCATCCTGACCGTCCTGATGGCAGTCATTTCTGCCGCTGAACCGGTCGTCGTCAGCAAGGGCCTCGATGCTCTCAAAGACCAACCCACCTTGTATGCCAGTTTGCTCATCGGGCTGATAGTTCTTTTCATCGGTGTCTCCAATTGGGGTCTTAATTGGATCAGGCGCCGCCTCACCGTTCGCATCGTCGGAGATGTCATTCTCAAATTGCGCACCCGCTCATTCCGTGCCGCGGTCGAGCATGATCTTTCCTTCTATGACCAGTTTTCATCCGGCCGCATTGCCTCCCGCATTAATTCCGATACCAATGATCTTGGTAATCTGGTCGTCATCATCACGGATGTGTCTGCTCAGGTCTTCCAGGCTGTCCTGCTTGGTGTTGTCATCGTCGAGACCGAATGGCACCTGGCCTTGTTGCTCTTTGCCTTTCTCCCTTTCATTTTTGGCCTGGCACTCGCCTTTCGCGGCCTGGCACGCAAGGTCACCAAGAGCGGCATGCAAGCCATGGCGGATGTCAACTCTGCCATTAAGGAGACGGTCAGTGGTATCGCGATTGCCAAGAATTTCCGCCAGGAAAACAGCATTTTCGAGACCTTCAACACCGCCAACCAGACTTCCTACCGGGTCAATGTTTGGCGCGGCTTCGTCCTCTCCCTGGTCTGGCCGTCATTGAATACCTTGGGAGGTATTGGCACTGCCACCTTGGTCTTCGCTGGCGGTCTAAGTGCTGCACAGGGAGCCGTCACCATAGGTGCCTGGTACCTGTTCATCTTGTCCCTCGGGCGCTTCTTCGATCCGGTCATGAACCTCTCGGCCTTCTGGTCCAACATCCAATCCGGACTGAGCGCGGCCGAGCGGATCTTCGCCCTGATGGATGCCGAGCCTAACGTAGTTCAGACCGATAATCAAGATGTTCCAAACCTGAAAGGCGCAATTCAATTCGAAAAAGTTTCCTTCCGTTATGCTGAAAACGAACCGGTGTTGAACGAATTCAGCCTTGCCATCCAGGCCGGTGAAAACCTGGCTATTGTTGGCCACACTGGCGCAGGCAAATCCTCACTGGCCAGGCTGATTGCGCGCTTCTACGAATTTCAATCCGGCAGGATTCTGATCGATGGCGCGGATATCCGCAGCTTCAATTTGCAACAGTATCGCCGTCAATTGGGCATCGTCTCGCAAGTCCCATTTCTTTTTTCAGGGACGGTGGCTGAAAACATCCGCTATGCCGTCCCGGATGTTGGCAATGCAGAGATCCAATCCATGGCCCGTCGTATTGGGGATGGCGAATGGCTGGAAACCTTGCCTGCTGGACTGGATACGCTGGTTGGAGAGCGCGGCACCATGTTATCGATGGGACAACGTCAGTTGGTTGCTTTGCTGCGCGTGCTGATGCAAAAACCTGCCATCTTCATATTGGACGAGGCCACCGCCAGCATCGATCCATTTACGGAATGGCAAATCCAGCAGGCATTGAACATGATTCTGGTAAAATCAACCAGTATTCTGATTGCCCACCGCCTGTCCACGGTCAAGGCTGCCGACCGCATTATCGTCATTGAAAAAGGCAGGATAATAGAGACAGGCAATCACGCTGGGCTTTTGGCACAGGCTGGTCATTATGCCATGTTATATAATACCTATTTCCGGCACCAATCCCTGGCTTACGTGGAGCAGGCAAAAGATTTAATAGATA
>JBEKCT010000063.1:0-17369 GCA_050014715.1 Anaerolineales bacterium
AAGGCCACCTGGTTCATTACGTACGGCTTGAAGACGGGGGCAGCAGGTTTTCGTTTCATACCCCTATTGAATCACGATTCCTTAAAAAAGAAAAGGCTGCCCGGGACTTTTCGGACAGCCTCAGCAGTGATCGGTTGGACCACATGCGCGCGACGAATAGTCTGAGCCGCTGCTTCGGAAAGGCCGAAATGCTTCACCTTCCCCGCCTGGATAAGGTCACTCACCGTTCCTGCCACGTCTTCGATGGGTACGTCCGGATCGACGCGATGCTGGTAGAACAGATCGATGGCCTCGACTTTGAGCCGCTTCAGCGAAGCCTCGGTTACCTGCCTGATATGCTCTGGACGGCTGTTAACGCCGCCCGAACGCGATCCCGTGACGGGATCGATGTCAAATCCGAACTTGGTGGCGATTACTACCTGGCTGTGAAAAGGCGCGAGCGCTTCGCCCAGCAGCTCTTCGTTGGCGAACGGGCCATAGGCCTCTGCCGTATCGAAGAGCGTGACGCCGCGTTCCACAGCCGCTCCGATCAGAGCGATCATCTCTTGCTTGTCTGCTGGCGGACCGTAAGCCGAACTCATTCCCATGCAACCGAGCCCGAGAGCCGATACTTCCAGTCCGCTGTTTCCAAGTTTACGCTTTTGCATTTTTTGTGCTCCTGTCTTTTTGCAGGTAAATTCTCTTATCCCATTACTCTGGCACGACTTCATTCAGGCATCTGATCGCATTCAACGTTCTTGGATAGCCGACATATGGCAGCAATTGGGTGACAACACTCAGCATGGTTTCTTTATCATTGCCCACATTTAAATTGGTCTGGATGTGCCCTTTTAACTGTGATTCACAGCCGCCCAGGGAAAGCAGCATGGAAATCGTTAAAAGTTCCCTTGTTTTTACATCCACCCCGTTTCTGATTACATAATCGCCAAAACAATTGGCCGATAGATATTTTTGAATGTGGATTTGATTGGCTGGTGATTCAGCATACATCTTATCGATCCTTTCTTCGCCAATCATCGCTTTTTGTAATGCCAATCCTTTTTCAAAGCGGGTTTCTGGTGAAGTGGTCGACTGACCTTCCAGTGGCAGCTTTATGCCCCTGCTTTCCATTATTTCATTGGTGGCATGGATAAAATCGAATACCTTTGCCATGCCAACATAGGGCACCGCCTGGTAGAGGATTTCCTTCACTTCAACCGGGGTTACCCCCACATTCAGCGCGCCGCCCAGCATCACCTTATATTCGGCTACTGCCTGGCATGCGATCATGGATGCCAAAATAACCATTAACCTTGTGCGAGTGTCCAGGTTTCCGTAACCAAGCACTTCATCAAAAGCAAAGTTATCGAAGACCTCGATCAGTTCCGGATCGGTTTCTGCCAATTTCGATTTGCGGTTGGGGAATAATTCTTCATGGTTCTTTAATGCGGTTTCACTGATACTCATGGTTTTGCCTTTCCTAATACCGGTCGCCAACCACCTTGATCTGTGACATGGCTTTGGCGATCTCGCTGAGATCGTTGGCTGTCAATTCGATGGCCGCTGCGCCGAGGTTCTCATCGAGCCTCTCAAGTTTGCGCGAACCGGGGATGGGCACGATCCAGGGTTTTTGCGCCAGCAGCCAGGCCAGGGCGATCTGGGCCGGGGTGGCGCCCTTCTGGGCTCCGATCTTCTCGAGCAGCTCAATCACCACCCGGTTGGCCTTGATCGCCTCGGGTGCAAAGCGCGGATTACGAGCCCGAATATCGGTGCTGTCGAAGGTCGTGTTCTCGTCGACCTTACCCGTCAGGTAGCCGCGCCCCAACGGACTGTAGGGCACTACGCCGATCCCCAGTTCCTCGCAGGTCGGCAGGATTTCTGCTTCGATGTTTCGCCACCAGATAGAGTATTCGCTTTGCAAGGCCGTGACGGGCTGAACCGCATGGGCGCGGCGGATCTGCTCTGCATTGGACTCGGACAGCCCAAAATGTTTGACCTTGCCGGCCTGGATCAGATCCTTGACGGCTCCAGCCACATCTTCCATCGGCACATTCGGATCGGGTCGGTGTTGGTAGAACAGGTCAATGACCTCGACTCGCAGCCGTTTGAGCGAAGCCTCGGCCACCCGCTTGATCTGCTCCGGGCGACTATCCATTCCCATGCTGGGATGGGGCCCCTTCTCTCCGTGCTTCCAGCCAAACTTGGTGGCAATCACCACTTTTCCCTTGAAAGGCTCCAAGGCCTCGCCGACCAGTTCCTCGTTGGTGAACGGACCGTACACTTCGGCCGTATCGAAGAAGGTGACACCGCGTTCGACAGATTTATGGAGGAACGTGATCATTTCCTGTTTTTCGACCGGCTTGTCGCCAAAGCTCATTCTCATACAGCCAAGCCCAAGAGCCGAAACTTCCAGGCCGCTCTTACCAAGTTTACGTGTTTGCATTTTGAACTCCTTTAGTTTACTTGTCAGATCATTTCAGGGGCTTGTTCTTCAATTTGAACAATGCCCTTCTCTTTTTTCAAAACCGCGTTTTCATACACATCAATTTTGTGGTCCAACACATCCAATGTTTTTTGCAATTCTTTCATCCTGGCCAGGAGCAGTTCGCGCTGCTCTTTCAGGATACCTTTCCTGGTTTCGATGGTGTCGTCGCCTTGTTGCACGAGGTCAACATACTCGATAAGCACTTCAATCGAAAGACCGGCGCTCCGCATGCACTTGATGAATTCGACCCGCCTTAGATCGAGGTCGTTGTAATCACGAATGCCGCCTTCATTTCGATGCACGGGCGGAATGAGTCCGATACGCTCATAATAGCGCAGCGTATCCACTGAAATACCATAGCGTTCACCGACTTCTGCAATCCTCATAATCTCACCTCTGAAAAATAGTGTACCACCTGGAATCGACTCCAAGTCAAGGGGTGAATCAAGAGGAAATCATCACATTTTCAGGTGAAAAGTACCAATCTCCCCTCTCGACTTTGGATTATACCTATATACAGTATCCCCTTGGGGGCATACCTACATTAGGTGAATAATGTAAAGATGAGGCACCTGCCTTGGTTAGCAGGTGCCTTCGATTCCCCTTGGGGGCACTTAAAAATCCGCTATTTCTGGCGGATTTTGCATTTTGCTAGAATGCCTGTATTCTTTAACCAACCAATACGGAGGATTAGGCAGTTGGAAATCTTTATTTCACACTTATTTCCACTTCTTCGGATTTAAATCCGTCGGCGGAAATCTTCACGGTGACCTTTCCCGCCTGGTAGCTTGCCCGGACAATCGCCAGAGCTCTACCTTCAAACATGCTATGCGTCGTTTGGCGATACATTTCTTCAGTTCGGCCAGCGGAACTGCCGAGCACGGCAAGCGTGCCGGCACCATCGACCTCAACCGTGACCTTATCATCCCTTAATACCTTGATATTGCCGTTACGGTCGGTAATTGCAATGTTGATATAAGCCAGATCTTCGCCATTGGCGCGGAGTCGGGTCTGTTCCGCTTTGACCGTCAGAACATCTTCATCGCCGGCTGTGAGAAGCCGCTTACGCCCCATTTCCCTGCCACTCTTGTCGTAGGACACGGCGGTAAGCTCGCCCGGCTGATAGACCGTCTTGAAACGCGCCTTATAGGCTTTCTTAGCACCGCATTTTTTCTTCCCGATGGACCTTCCGTTCACCCAAAGTTCCACCATGGGTGCTGCCGAGAAAACTTCGACCTCCGCGAGTTTCCCCTCACAGCCGTTCCAAGTCCAGCTTTCCAAGGCATCGGTAAGACGCCAAGTGGACGGTGAATGGGCTTCCCGAGTGTGATTCACGGGGCGAACGCAAACGTACGGTGCCGTCTCCCTGTTCCAGACCGTCTTGAGGTAAGCCTGCTGCGGCGTGACAAAGCCCGTCAGATCGATCGTCCCGCAGCCGGCCACCAATCCGGGATAACTATTCCCAGTTTTCCCAAAATTCCAGGCACCCAGTCCGGCTTCACCGAGGTAATCCCAGCCCGCCCACACGAAATCGCCGATGACGTGAGGCAGGGTTTCGACCAGGTTCCAGTTATATGCCATCGTCTTGATGAAAGTTTCGCTGCCAACGATCACGCGGCCGGGATACTTTTTGCCATCTCTGGCATAACGCAAGGCAGCATAGTTGTAACCGGCGATATCAAGCATGGCAAAAGCATCTTTTGTCACCTTGTCCGCGCCCGGCATCGTTGCCATGATGCCCATAACCTTGTCGAGCGAATTCATAAGATTATTAATGAATGCACTGCCGGACAGTTGTGTTTCATCCTTCTTTTTGCCCGGTTTCTTGCCATCGGTTTTTGCGGGAGAAGACTTTTGATCGGTAATACTGTCACCGCTTTCCTTATAAATCCCCATGCCCTTGCTGACCAGATAATTCAACATGAAGTTGATGCCGCATGTAACCGGCCGGGTAGTATCCAGCTCGTGGAATTTGTCGGCGTATTTCCTGGAAATTTCCACGCCTCTGGGCAGGGCGGTTTCAGAAACTTCGTTCCCGCTGGAGTACATCACAACCGACGGGTGGTTGTAATCCTTGTCCACCATATCGATGATATCCTGTTCCCACCAGTCCGCTTGAACACGCGAATAATCATACTTTGTCTTGGGTGTGAACCACATATCCGCGTATTCATCCATGACATACATGCCATACCTGTCACAGGCATCCAGGGTCGCCCTGGAGCAGGGGTTGTGCGATGAGCGGATGGCGTTGAATCCCTGTTCTTTCAGTATCCGGATGCGGCGCTCTTCGGCTGTGGGGAACCCGCAGGCGCCGAGCAGGCCGTTGTCATGGTGGATGCATGCACCAGCAAGCTTCACGGTTTCGCCGTTGATGCGAAAACCCTTTTTGCTGTCCCATTCAATCAGGCGGATGCCGAACTCCTGTACTATTTCATCACCGCTGGAAAGTCTTACCCGGCATTGGTACAGGTCGGGATGCGCTTCATTCCACAGATGAGCATTGGGAATCTCGAGCGGAAGGACGATTCCGGCTTTTCCGTTCGCATGTGCCGAGGCCTTTTGCTTATTGCCTGCCACCACTTTAGCGCCAAAAAGAACCTCTGTGGTGATCTCGAATTCCTTATTCTCATCCAGGCCATTAACGACCGATTCTTTTACTTCGATCTGCGCGGGAGAATAGGAAAGCGTTCTTACTTTTACACCGTTCAGATCTATGTGCAGTGGATCCAGGATGTACATGCTGACCGGACGATAGATCCCGCTGCCGGTATACCAGCGGCTGTTGGGCTCATCCGAGTTGTCCACAAATACTTTGATCACGTTCTGCGCGCCTGGTTTTAGATATTGCCTGGCAGGTACAAAAAAATTAGTGTAGCCATACGGGCGGTAGGCCGCTTTTTCCCCGTTGATGTTCACCTCGGTGTTGCGGTACACCCCCTCGAACTCAAAGACCACCTGTTTCTTTTCATATTCCTTTGGCACCTCGAACGTTTTGACATACCAGTACTTCCCGCCAGGGAAATAGCCGGTATTCATGCCGTTCTTACATGCGGGGTCTCTCGCTTCCGACATCATCGCGTCATGTGGAAGGTCGATAGTTCTGAAGGTCTCTTCGTGCCCGTCTTTGTAGAAGGTCCAGTCTCGATTAAAGTTCAGTTTTTCCATCATTCATCTCCTTTTGGCTGAGGGATTCCCGCCGAAAACCCCTGGAGGGTCTGTTTTATCTCTGCATAAGCAAGTTCTGTTCCGTTGGCCAGACTTCCGAAACTGATAAAACCATGTACCATGCCGGGATAGCAGACGTAAATCACCTCATTCCCGGCTGTGCGCAGACAATTGGCGTAAGATTCTCCTTCATCGTGCAGGGGATCATATTCGGCGGTCAGGATGAGCGCGGGTGGCAGATGGCGCAAATCATCCGCCAACAGGGGGGAAACATAAGGGTTTTTCAGGTCGGCAGGCTGGCGAATATATTGATCGGCATAAAACTTAAGCGCCTGACCATTCAGGAATGGATTATCAGCATAGCGCTCTTTTGAAGGTTGAAGCCCACCCAGGTCTACGCCGGGATAGATCAGCACCTGGAAAGCAATACGGGGACCGTTCGACTCGCGAGATATGAGAGTGACGACTGCCGCGAGGTTTCCTCCGGCGCTGTCTCCCATCACGATCAATTTATTCAGGTCTGCACCCAGTTCAACCGCATGCTCCGCCGCCCAGCAAGTCGCGTCATACGCGTCTTCAACGGCAGCCGGATATTTATATTCGGGAGCAAGGCGATACCCCACCGACACAACCAGCGCGCCATTTTCTCCAGCGATACGCCGGCAGATGGCATCATGGCTTTCGAGGCTACCTATCGCCCAGCCACCGCCATGAAAGAAGACAACGAGTGGCAGTCTGCCTACCTTTCTGGGATGATAGATACGCACGGGAATATCCCCGTGTGTTCCTGGAATGAGCCGGTTTTCCACGCCTGCAACTTTAATGTGCCGGGAGAAGAGACCGAACGGATCAGCATCCATGCCGGCGCGAGTTTGTTGAAGGTTGGATTCTGACACAGATGGCGCATGACCCAATAACCAGAAAAGTAGCTTCATTTTCCAATCCAGTTGATACTTTTCAGTCATGAAATATTCCTCCGGCTTGTCACTTGTTACCCTTTGCGATGCTCCCGGGTTACGGTTTTGTTTCCATCAATCGATCAAAAAAGGAATCGATCATTACTGAAAACAGATTCAATTGGTCATCCACGCTCACTTCTTGTTCCATCGATAACAATTCCTCACGACTGGACATCTTTTCCAAAAAACTCATGACAGTACTCAAGATCATAACGAACTGTTTCCCGTTAGGAAAATTCCCGGAGATTTCCTGGCTGGTTGTTCCTTTCGAGGCCCGGGAGAAAATTTTCTGTTCGATCCACGCTGCTAGGCTATCGTTGCTATAGTGGCCGCCATATAAAAGATCAAACATCCCGATAAAGCGGTATGCATCGTGCAAATTACGGAAATTTATGATCATTGCGTGGGTCAGTTTTTTGAGATTTTCCAGTGAGAATCTCTCTGAGAATCCCTCCACTTGCAAATCGGCAGACTCTGCAATCTTGTTCAGCATTTGCTCCGCAATTTCATTGGCAATTGGCTCGCGATCTGCAAAATAACGATAGAGGGTGACCTTCGTAATGCCTGCTGCACGGGCGATCTCCACCATGCTGGTTTTTTCCAAGCCATTTTGCAGGAACAGCTTTTGCGCAGAAGCCAGAATGCTGGCTCTCCGCTCGATCACCTGGTGTTTGCCGTTCTGCCTGTTATTTGCTGACTTTGAAAAGGATGTTTTCATATCAATTTGTGAACCCATATTGCGGGCCATTTTGCTGTGTTACTATAAGTTACATGGATATAATACTTTAAGTTATAGAACAAGTCAATCGGGGAGTTTGCCCAGAAACACTGCTTCAGTATATTTTTGATACTGGAAGCATGAGAGAACCTCATAATGAATTTTGAGCCGAAAGGCAACTTACCCTCTCGACTTTGTATTCCGTATATAAGGTACCCCCTTGGGGGCATACATATGGTATATATGTTCTATCTGTTCCACATAATACGCCCGGGATTTGGGCGTATTCATTTTTTGAAATGAATCATGGACAATACAAGACTTGCTATAATATAGTATCCGTGCTATCATATATCCATGATTCAGAATTTCAAAGCCAAGGGCACAGAAGATGTCTTCAATGGCATCAGCTCCCGTGAAGCCAGGCAAACCTGTCCCAATGCCCTTTGGCGAGTCACAACCCGGAAATTGGATCAACTTGACTCGGTCGAGATGCTCAACGAATTGCGTATACCGCCAGGTAATAGACTGGAGCAACTCTCTGGGGAGCGTAGAGGTCAATATAGTATTCGAATCAATGATCAATACCGGATCTGCTTCTTGTGGACGAGCTCAGGCCCAGATCAAGTTGAAATCGTTGATTATCATTAGTAAAGAAGGAAGGTATCTATGATCCGTATTCCGACAAATCGCACCCCGACTCATCCGGGGGAGATGCTGCTTGAAGAATTTCTTGTACCTTTGGGGCTCACCCAGCGGGAGCTGGCAGATGCGATCCATGTTCCCTATCAGCGTGTCAATGATCTGGTCAACGGCCGGCGTGGGATCACCCCCAACACTGCACTGCGTCTTGCTAAATATTTCGGCAATACGGCCGCTTTTTGGATGAATCTGCAACTGCGTTGGGACTTATATTTTGCTGATCAGGCAGAAAAGCAAGTATTGAAAGGGATAACGCCTCATCAAGTTCGTCTGGTAGGGGATTCGTCAATGCCCAAACAAACTTAGACCACCCTCTCAACTTTGGATTATATCTATATACTGTATCCCCTTGGGGGCATAGGAACATATAATCCATATTTTCCATATTGACTTTTCTAATACGCTCTGGAAACAGGGCGTATTACTTTTGTTTCTAGTACGACTTACACACTATTGATCAAACCCTATCCACCTACGATGTCGCTCCACACATGACAAATGAGCCGCTCCCCCATCCAGGCCACAACTAGCAATCTATCCAAAGAAACTGAATCTATCGGTTGCATCGCGATGATAAGAAAACTTTCCGAGATCAAATGTGAGGAATTCGCACGATGATTCGTGTAAAGAGAAGAAAAGATCACCTAATCTAAAGTTATACCAAGGTAAGTTGCTTCGTTTTATTGTCCTGTGGCAACTCGATTTCATACCCAAGCGCCTTATAACCGGCTCGCCGCTTACCAAGCATCCTGGCTAACACAGGCACCTCAAAATCCACATAATCGTAAATAATCACTTCTTTCTTGGCTGCGTTCAAGCGGTGTAAACGACCGGCATACTGAGTCAGCGTGCCGCGCCAGGAAATAGGCAAAGCCAGGAATAAAGTATCCAACCGCTCGTCATTAAAACCTTCACCCAAATAACGCCCTGTTGCAAGAATCACACGCGACTGATCAGCCGGAAGGTCGGCGATTCGATCTTTTAGTTCTTGGCGCTGCTTCTTGCCCATTCCACCTTTCATCACAAAGACATGAGCAACTCGTTTGTTTAATAACTCTGCCAAAGTTTCCAAATGGTCCCTGCGCTCTGTTAGCAATACCGGAAATCGATTTGCCTGAATAACGGCTACCACATCTTCAACGATCATCTGGTTCCGGTCATTATCATTTTCCAAATAAGAGTACACCTCTTGAATAGATTGGGCAGCGGTATTTTGAAGATGGAATGGCAACTTGAAACTTGTTGGACGCACGATAACCTTATGATCAAATGGCCGTTTAGCTGCCTGATCTCTGTCATTCACCTTGTAACGAACTGGACCACACTGCATGAAAATAATCGGCTGGTGTCCGTCCTTGCGTGCTATAGTCGCAGATAAACCGGTAAAATATTTGGCCTTGCTCTGGCGAACCACTTGCTCAAAGCTAACCGCAGAAATATGGTGGCACTCGTCAACAATCAAGTAGCCGTAATTGCCAACGATGTCATTAACAACTCCTTTCTTGATCAGGCTTTGGATCATCGCCACATCGAGATTTCCATTTAATTTGTGCTTACCGCCGCCAAACTGACCGATGTCTTTTGACGAAATGCCAAGGAATTGGCTCAAGGTCTGCACCCATTGATCGAGCAGCTGTCGGCGGTGCACAACCACCAGCGTATTCACCTGGCGTTGCGCGATCAAATAAGCAGCCACAACGGTTTTCCCGAAGGCTGTCGAAGCAGCCAGCACACCCGTTTCATGTTGCATTAAGCTGTCGGCTGCTTGCTGCTGTTCACCGCGTAAAGAACCTTGAAATAGAACATCAAATCGGGTACCCGCGAAGCGTTCATCCGTCAGGTTTATCTTAATCTGCAGCGATTTGAACAAGGCTTTGAGCTCATCCATACAGCCGCGTGGTATTCCCAGGTGCTGGGGAAAATCCTCGCAACAACTGATGATGCGCGGTTTCTTATAGGTGGATAGCCGCATACCTTGTGCTTGATAAAAATCCGGATTTTGAAAAGCAGCCAAACGGATCAGGCGATTCCGCAAAGAAGGTGTCAATTCTGCTTTTGGTATATAGATTTGATTCCCGATAATAATATCAAGACGCTTAGGCAACGGTCCAATCACTGGTGGTTCCTTGTGCTTTCTGGATGGAGACGCAGCCCAGGGACGGTCGCTATCTTCATCAGTTACGGGGAGCCGAATACCCAGAAATTCACCTTGCTTCTCAGCATGACTGGCGACAGCCTGTACTTCTGCGCGGGTCATCCTGTGTAGGGATGTAAGAAAGGCCCATTGATCTTCATAAGGAATGAAATGCTCATTTACAAAGACGCTGTTGCCGTTCTCGCGTGGTTTTTTTTGAAGTGGCAATGCAATCAGGTTGCCAAAACCACCTCTCGGTAGCGTATCCTGACTGGGGAAAAAGCGATCATAAGAGTCCAACCCAATCTCTGGCCTGTGCTCCATTGTTTGAGAAAGTAGGAAAGTACCCACCTGGCGCGCCTGGGCCGCTGGAACAGGCTCGGTAAAGAACATCCAAACATGCCCTCCGTTACCAGAGCGCGACCTCTCAAGAGCAGCAGGAATATTAAAAGTTGAACAAGTTTCCAAGAAAGCGCGGGCATCATCCTGCCAGGAGACCTTATCGAAGTCTGCTGCTAAAAACCAGCAGGTCTCATCCGGCAACATTGGATAAACACCAATCGTGAAATCGCGTTTTGAACTTTCCTGAGGATCAAATCCTTGAAGATGGTTACGAATCACGGTATCCGTGACAGGGAAAAAATCCCGCTGCTGGCAATCTTCGCAATGCGTTTTGGGCTTTCCACAAATTCCGCTTACCCATTCATTGCGACAAACTGGTTGGTAACCCTTCTTACCTGTTTTCAGGCTCTCGAAACGTCTGGGGTAAACATCTTCTCGCCCGCGAAATGAGTTACGAAATAGAGCGATCTTTTCTCCTTGCGTCGATTGATTATTGACAGCAAGACGACTATTGCCATGTTGGAGTTGCGGTACTTTTTCATTTTGTAACTCTGCCAGATGTGCCAACAAGTCTGATCGGCGACTCTCAAGTTCAGCCAACTCAGATTTTGTTGAAGCGATCAAGCGATTTATTTCATCGGGTGAGTTCATGGTAGCTTATCGTGGACTATTAAAAATACTTTTGCAGAACGCGGTTGGTCTCCCGAATCACGTCATCAAGATCGGGGATTTCTGGCATTTGGCCGTTCAAACGCGTCTGCCACAGTTGCTCAAGGGTTGCGCGCCGGCGTTCAAGGACTGTTTTCAAATCCCCGGTTGCCAGACCTTTGGCTTCGAACTTGGGGGCAGCGTTGAAAGAAATTTGCTCCACATCCGCCAACTAGTTGGAAAGCAAAAAGTGAACATCGTACAGATCGCGCGGCTCGGTACGGGTCAATAGGGAGCGTAATTTCTCAGCCAGGATTTCTTCCATCGAATAAACGAAAAGTGTTGCCCGCCGAGCCTGGCAATCACTGTATGGAGATTGAACTGGCCTTTCCTCGGTTGGAAAAACCAGAGTTTCATCCCGGGAGAAGTCCACCTTCAGGGAACGGCTTGCAAGAGAAGCCTGCAACGGCCCAACATAATTCAAATAGATCGTCGGATTGCCGCTGGAGTGCTCTTCCAATTTTTGGGTAGCCAGCGTGAGATTGGCTTCGCGTGCCAGCCAAGGAAACAGCCCTTCTACCGCTGTGCGAAGTTCAGCGTTTGTCACCTTGGTATCCAACATAGTGAAATCCAGGTCTTCGGAAAATCGGTAGTCGGGCACATACATCTTCTTGATGGCCGTTCCACCCTTGAAGGCAAACAAGCCATATAGCAGAGGAGATTTGGTGACTGCATGAAGCACCCAGGTCAACACATAATCTTTCTCGATGGTCTTGTCGCCCAATCCAAGGCGGTGAGCCATTCTCGAGATTTCAGCAGGCTGGATCATCTTAGGTGGATGCGACTCCTTCAAGGGTTTCGGGATCGATATTGAGTTTTAATCCCCAGCGTTTCAGGAAGCGGCCACTGGCAGGCAGAACAGGGTCCAACAGAGCATAGCTGGGTCCAACCATTTCTTGCAGGCTGGACAGCACCTGCGGGGTTCCAAGAGTATAGAATTCGAGCAGGTATCCCAACCGTTTGGCCACGGCTTGGTTGTCCAGTCGGCGGGCATATCCGGCCAGTTTTTCCCAATCGAAAGATTCTTTACTGATGAGCAATCCGGTAGCCACCTCGCTCACTCCAGCACAAAGATCGGGGCGTGCCAACCCGTCTAAGATGGTGCGTTCGTGGTCACTGACTTGGACCTGTTCCCCAGACGAAATCCATGTGGGGATATACCCCCACATATCTTCTGCTTTTATTGTCACGAATTGATAGGGCACTTTGAGAATGATACGGGAACGCAGACGGCGATGTGTAGAGATGATTACACGTGTGACCGGGCGAGTCAGCATATTGTGGATTTCGAAGGCGCTCTGGTGAGATACATAATACGGTGCTGCGCCAACTAGCTCGCGGGCAATCACCAGTCGATTTGCTTCTGGAAATACATCATCTCCAGCAGAGGGAGAGACAATAGCATATTTACCTGCCCCCAGCTTGACCAGCCAGCCAGCTCTTGTAAGCCGGAGAAGAGCCTGTTGTGTTGCTGCATAACTTTTCCGGGCGATGTCCTGGGCCTCGTCAATAGAAAACACAATCCGCCCTTTGCCAGCAAGGGCAGTGAATAGATGTGCATTTTCCGAACCCAAGGTCTTCGAATAGGCAGCCATTACGTTATATGTTCAAATAATTACGACTACCGTAATATTATATACATAAAACATAATTATTACAATAGTTAGCTGGAAGAAGAAGTATGTCTTTAGGTCGTTTTTCGATCTGATTACGAATGCATCTTAGCCTTGGCAATTACCCCATTATGCTTATTAAGCAGGACGAGTTGGTAAATACCCGCTCGGCTTTGTATTATACCTATATACAGTAGCCCCTTGGGGGCTACGATGTACGGGCGTTTGCAAGGCCGTCACGGTTGAATGGACCTGATGACCACGCAAATCGCCCGCTTTGTTTGTAACCTGAGGAACCTAGCCTGCGCTTTGTGAATCATTCATTCGAACACTCGTATTTATTACGGGTGTTCGTGATTCTATTCGGTATAAGAATCCTACCCTGGCACATTAATAGCTTAATAGCGCACCCGCCCGGCAGCTCACGAGCCGACAAGAAAAGACTGTTTGAGGGAAAAGGGGTGGAAAATATCTGTGACTGTTACTAAATCAATAGGTTCTATGTTTTTTTGGTCTTCTACCGCCATAATTGGTTTCAAAAACTCAATGTATTTCCCACCGATCGCGGAAAGAAAATTCTTTAACCGCTGATTTTATCAAAACCCAAAAATAATTGTATATAAGGGAAATATGCCATATACTAATCTTATGTCTCATACAAAAATGTACAATGGATGGAGCCATATAGTTCTTGAATCATAGATGAGCCGCTTTTTATTATATGGAGGTCAATATGAAAAAAGATCCGTTTCTCCAAAATTCAGTAGTTGTGACAGGAGCATCATTTGGAATCGGCCGTCATCTTGCTTTGCAGCTCGCTGAAAAGGGTGCCTGGTTGACCTTGGCAGCTCGCAGTGTTGAGGAGCTTGACCGGGTAGCTGAACTCTGCCGTGACCGCGGTGGCAAGGCTATAGCAGTGGCTACTGATGTATCAGACCACTCCCAATGCGAGGCACTTATAGCGACGGGTGTTGAAAAGTATGGGCGCATTGATACCCTCATCAACAATGCGGGAATAGGCATGCATGCGAGGTTTGAAGAACTTCCCGATTTTTCTTTGATGGAAAAAATCATGAAAGTCAATTTCTGGGGAAGTGTGTACTGCACCCATTATGCACTTCAATACCTTAAAGAAACAAAGGGCCGTATTGTCGTGATCATCAGTGCAGGTGGCAAATTTGTTACGCCTGGAGCCTGCGGTTACGGTGCAAGTAAACATGCCATGGTTGGTTTCTTCGATACATTGCGAATGGAGCTTGCAGAAACCGGTGTAAGTGTGACAGCAATCTATCCCGAGTGGGTTGCCACGGGCATTTCCGCTAGAAATCTGGAAGCAAACGGAAAACCTAGGGGCAAAATCGTTGCCCAAGAGCAAGGTGCTATGTTACCAGAGGAATGTGCCCGGCTCATCCTGAAGTCGGCCGCTGAGAGGAGGCGCGATACACTATCGCCGAACCTAAAACTAGGCCTTCTTCTTTCTCCGATCATACCAAACATCCCGGATAAAATTGCCGCTCGAACTTTCGAAGGTCCTCATTAGTAAAAACGGTTCGATTCCCGTTGGGGGCACACTGAACTCGCCGGTTAGGCGGGTTTTACTTTTCTCGTCATGCAGCTTTGAAAATGGCAGGGATAAGCACTTGAACTTCGGAGAGTACCTTGTCTGCTTTCAGGGCTTCCGATAAGAAGGGACTCAACTGCTGATTCCATTCACGTCGCGCTGTCTCGATCAGGTCAGAACCAACAAGCTCGTCGGGCGAGTGGAAAGTTACATTTCTCACTTCACATTTTTTCACGAAGAGGCCCGGAATGCCGGTCAACTTTTCCTGGCCAAGGATATACCAAAGATCGTAATAATCACGGCATACGCGGCTGGCGCCCCAGCCACGGTTCGCCAGCTTCTGCTGGCTCTGCAGGAGGGCGCGTAGCTTTTCGGCCGCGATCTCTTCGAGTGCGTACCCTGAAATGCTCGTTTCAAACCTCTCCCCAAAGCTGTGCAGGATGGGATGTTCCTGGGCTTTCAGAAGCACAGGCTCATCCACGGTGATTTCGACCTTCAGCCGGCATAAGGCCTGGCGCTGGTCAGGGAAGCGGACCCTGACCATATACGCCATCTGGTTCCCCGGATGAGGCAGGCGCAAAATCAGCGGCTCAGCCTGGAGATCGAATGGTCCTCTCTCCTGCAGCAAGCCGGCCATCCGAGTCACAGCAGCCTGGATGACCTCGTCTCCTTTGGGGAGAACTCCTAACTCCAGGGTGGAATAATCCAGGTCTTCAGAGAAGCGATAGTTGGGATAATACAACTTCTTAAGCGCCGTTCCACCTTTCAGAATGATCTTCTCTCCCAAGCCCGTTGTTTGGGCGATAGCGGCCAACAGGTAGCTAATGGCGTAATCCTTCTGGACGATCTCCAGGCCCACGCCCTGCCCCCTGGCCAGTGATTTCAACATCTGGCTGACATTGGGCATATCACTCTCTCCTCAAGTTTTCAATGATCCGCCAGTGCTCGTTCAAAATCGCCGATGCCGGTGCACGTGGATCGAGGAGGGTCTTATTACGGACCGGCGCCTGTTGCAAAGCGGGAAGCAGGTTTTGATCAACGCCCAACTCCTCCAGGCACCAACCCAGCCGCTTGATGACCGCTCCGACCTGATACTTGATGCCATAGCCGACCAATTTGGGTAGGTCAAGTCGCGGCAGAATATCTTCTAGAATGTCCAGTGCTGCCGACAGGCCGCCGAACACTTCCGGCCGGGCGACTAGGTCGAGGGCGGACCGCTCGGGGTCGGTGATTGCGACCTGGTTCCAACTGGTGACCCAGATCTTCTGATGACCGAAAAACGCCCGTTGTTGGATGTGGATGATCTCCACTTCAACTCCGGCCGCCTTCCAAACCGCCCGTCCGCGTGGCCGGTATGCCTTGCCTTGGCGCATTTCCGGGGTTACGAACTTCCCCGGTGCTGAGATCTGCACCATGTGAGGTACCTGGGTCGTGAAACCGTGGTAGGCTAGGGCAGACCAGTGACTGATCACGGATGGTTGGACAAGGGCAACTGCAACCGCAAAGGGGTGTATTTCCATTCCGGGAGGCGGGTTCTTTAGGACATATATACCGCGCTTGAGAGGTTCCAACCGACCGGACTGAATCAAGGCGCTTATCGTCCAGCGCAGCCGGGAGCGTGGGATCGTCCTATCAAACAAGCTTGAAAGCTGATCAATCCCAAATAATGGCCCGAATTGCTGGACGGCAGTTTCGAGCAGGTGCAAGCCATTGATTTGGGCATAATTTGTGGTCTCGCTCATGAAATAAATTATACTACGATAATATGCTATTGGCATATTATCGTAGTATATAATAAAGTCGGCGTTCCACCTCTGCAGGAACTACCTAGTCATTGAGCGCTACCCCTCTCGACTTTGTATTATACCTATATTCAGTATCCCCTTGGGGGCCCTGTATATACGGATAATGGTTGGACAAGAGGATTCCCGGAATCAGCCGGGATTTCTTGTTTATACCAAGATCTGAAATATGAGCTTGAATTTCTGCATTGAATCTGATATACTGTAATAGCAGTATTTCTGCATTAGCAGATATACACACGAAGGAGAGATATGGAACTCACTATTCAAGTTCGAGAACGTGGTGTGGTCACGCTCCCTGCCGAACTGCGTGAAAAATACAATATTGAAAACGGGAAAATCTTTCACCTGGTAGATCTGGATGGCATATTTGTATTTGTACCGATGGTGCCAATGGTTCCGGAGCTGGCTAACGAGATCGAACGGATTCGTCTGGAAGCCGGTTTAAGCGTTGATGAATTCTTGGATGATCTACGCAAACAACGCGAACAATACAACAAGGAAAAGTATGGCAAATAACCCGCCTAAACCGCGCATCTTCATAGATGCAGATGTGCTTTTTGCGGGCGCAGCTTCACCAAACGAGCATAGTGCCAGTTTGGTGATTCTGCGAATGGCAGAAATAACGGTAATTGAAGCGGTGGCAAGTGAGCAAGTTATCACCGAGGTTGAACGTAACTTGGAAGTAAAAATGCCGGCCGCAATGCCGGCATTTCAGATGTTAGTGAGCCATTGTCTTCATGTGGTTCCGGATCCGACCTTGGCTGAAATCATGGCGATGTCGAAGGCTGCCGATCCCAAGGATCTGCCCATTTTGGCTGCTGCTGTGCGTGAAGGATGTGTTTACCTTACCACGTACAATATTCGACATTTTCAACCAGGCGTAGAATCTGTAACGTTGCTCAAACCCGGCGACTTGGTACAGCGCGTACGATACCTGCTGGCTCAAATGTCATCGGAATGATCGAATCCAGAGCTGAGATCTGGCTTTCCTGGCCCTATAATAAGCTCGGGGTGAGTTGAGATCTAAATATTGAATCACAACAGTCTTACCCCCCTCTCGACTTTGTATTACAAAGTAATAACCCTGTCAATGTTACGAACCTTACTGGAAATAAAGAGATAACTATTTTTCTGTAATCGATGGTTTTTCTTGATATAAAAGACGAGCCGACCGGTTAGGAACCGATCTGGTTCG
>JBEKCT010000064.1:0-17197 GCA_050014715.1 Anaerolineales bacterium
GCCTCTTTTCCGTAGTATCATTACTCTTGCAGGTCGTTTCTGGTTCCATTTGCTCCTCCTTTGTGAGCATTCTCAAACCGTCTAATGCGAGAGTACCACATTCCGTGGAGGGAAACGACCTGTTTCGTCAAACCGCTTGACCGTACTTCACATATTATCTATACTCCCAAATAAGCATTCCATTTTCATTTCCGGGCACACTTATCATGAATTGCCGGAACTAAATAAGAATGATTTGTGGCATTCGTGATAAACAACGTGGAAGTCTGGTCAAACCCGCCAGCCTGCGCGCCGGAGATTGTTTTTTAAGCTAATTGTATAAAACCGGAAAGAGGTTAAGATGTTTGGCTACGCGCGCACCACCCGTTTCTGCCCGGTAAGGCAAATCAACCCCGATCTGGCCCGGGTCATCCGGGATTTTTTTCAAACGCACCAACTGGGCGACGCGGAATCGGAAACGGTTCAATGTTGTGAAACCATTTCCACGCGACCGACCCCCAACAGGCTGGTAGGAATACTGGACGGGAATCCCGACAATACCATCCATCTCGCCATCGTTCTTGGCGCGGATTGGCTTGTCTGGGCACGCAATGGCGATCAAACCGGTACCATTGTGACCGGGGCCAAACTCCAGGTGCTCAAAGCCAAAGTTTATGTAAGAAGAAATTCCAAAAACATGGAATTGGAAATATCCGGATTCATGGCCGGCACCAAGGAGTATATGCGCGGGACCCTGGAACTCGGGCCGGATGCGGACGCCCAGAAATTCTGTGAAGCAGTCGTAGCGGCAATTCTCAAAGCCAAACCGCCCTCCAAAACAAAATTCTTTGGGCTGATCGACGAGTAATTATCCATTCTTAACGTCAAAGCACGCGTGAGGAAACTACTCCTGGAATAATTGCTGAATTCTTTACTGCCATCCATTTACGTTGAGATGCACCGGCCGGGCATGAAGAGGTTGATGGAGAATGCGCAAAAAGGTTCCTGATAGCGGCATAACCCGCAAAGAGGTATTTTGAGCAGCGCGGCCAAATCGGTGGCAGTCATCGGCGGCGGGCCGGCCGGGCTGATGGCCGCCGAAGTGTTGATCCAGGCCGGTGTGCGGGTAGACCTGTACGAGGCCAAACCGTCCATGGGGCGCAAGTTCTTGGTGGCCGGCAAGGGCGGCCTCAACTTGACCCATTCCGAACCATTGGATCAATTTCTCACCCGGTACGGAACGCGCCGGCCGCAGCTGGAACCCCTGCTAAAGGAATTCGGTCCTGCTCAGGTGTGCCAGTGGGCGAACGGGCTGGGCATCCAGACTTTCACCGGCAGTTCTGCGCACGTCTTTCCGGTCGGCATGAAGACGTACCCATTGCTTCGGCTCTGGTTAAATCGCCTGTGTTCGGCCGGGGTGACTTTTCACCCGCGTAACGCATGGATCGGTTGGAACACAGACAATTCCCTGCGCTTAGCAACCCCCGCCGGGGAGGTCTCCGTGCAAGCGGATGCCGTCATCCTGGCGCTGGGCGGCGGCAGCTGGCCGCAGACCGGTTCCACCGGCGCGTGGGTATCGTTACTGAGCGAAAGGGGTATTCCGGTTAAGCCTCTACAACCTGCCAACTGTGGATTCGACGTGGCCTGGAAGAAGCATTTCCGCACGTGCTTCGCCGGCCATCCTTTAAAATCCGTGGTTCTATCCTTCAATGACTCAGACGGGCATGCTTTTCAACAGCCGGGCGAATTCGTCGTCAGCGAAACCGGCGTGGAGGGCAGTCTCATCTATGCCTGTTCGGCGCTTCTGCGGAACGCGCTCGCAGCCGGCAAGCAGGCGGTTATCCGTCTGGACCTGGCCCCCGGTTGGACGCAGGAACGACTGATGGAGCGGCTCTCCCGGCCGCGCGGCTCGAAGTCATTTGCCAGCCATCTCGAAAGATCTGTAGGTATTAAAGGTGTCAAAGCCGGGTTGTTATGGGAGTTTGTGCCCAAGCCTGATTTTGCCGATCCGGAAAAATTGTCTCTTGCCATCAAGGAACTACCCATCCCGCTCATCTCTCCCCGACCGCTGGAAGAAGCCATCAGCAGTGCAGGCGGGGTGGACTTCGCTGCCCTGGATGCGCACCTGATGCTGCGGGCGCTCCCGGGCGTCTTCTGCGCCGGCGAGATGTTGGACTGGGAAGCTCCCACCGGCGGTTACCTGCTGACCGCCTGCTTCGCAACGGGGAGGGCGGCAGGGTTGGGGGCGCTCGCGTGGGTCAAATCACGTATAGAGATTTGACCTTCTCTACTTTCTCAACTATACTCTTCGAATGACCAGCAAACCCTGGCTCTTGCATTACGATCCCGGTGTGCCAGCACGTCTTGATTATCCCGAAGTGCCAGTCTTCCATTTTCTGGACGAAGCCGCCCGGTTGTGCCCCGAACGCGTCTGCCTGATTTTCCAGGGTGAAAACACCACCTACCGGGATGTTTCCGATCGAACCGACCACCTGGCCGCACGGCTGCGCATCCTCGGCATCCGCAAAGGAGAACGGGTTGGCATCTGCATGCCTAACTGCCCGGAATTTGTTCTGGCCTATTTTGCCATCCTGAAAGCCGGGGCACTGGTGGTGGCCGTCAACCCGCTCTACACTCCGCCCGAGATCGTCCACCAGATCAATGACGCCGGACTGGAAACCATTTTCTGCACCGGAGGTTTGTACGAGCGCATCCAGGCCGCCCGACCTGCGACCGGTATCCGCCGGGTGATCGTGACCGGTGAAGCGACCCTCCCAGCAAACGATTTGCATTTCAATGCGCTTTTAAGCAAAACCATGTTCCCAGCGGAATTGGATTCGAATGGAAATAATGAAACCCCCGTTAAAACAGCCATCTCTGGTACCTCTGGAATCTCTGGTATCTCTGGTTCCTCTGTTCCCTTTGGTTCCTCTGAATCCTTCGCATTCAAATCTGAAACAGGTCCTGACGATATTGCCCTCTTCCAATATACCGGAGGGACGACCGGCATTGCCAAGGCCGCCATGGCGAGCCACCGCAACCTGGTGGCCAACACCCTGCAGTTCAAGGCCTGGATGTCCACTCTTCAGGAAGAGCAGGAAACGTTCCTGCTGGCCCTGCCGGTCTATCACATCTACGCCATGGTTTGCGGGATGTTGCTGGGCATGGCTCTGCGCGCCAGCCTGGTCATCCTCCCTGACCCGCGCAATATCGCCGGGTTGCTCTCGGCCATCCAGGCCAGTCACGTCAGCTATTTCCCAGCCGCCCCCACGCTCTACAACGCCATCAACAACGCCCCGGATGTGATTGCCGGAAAGGTTGATCTGACCAGCATTAAAGCCTGCATCTCCGGATCGGCCCCATTAATGGAGCAAACCAAGCGGAAATTCGAGCAGCTCACCGGCGGGCGCATCCTGGAAGGGTATGGCCTGTCTGAAGCACCCACTGCCACGCACTGCAATCCCTTGCAAGGGGAAAACCGGTCCGGCTCTATCGGCCTGCCACTCCCCGATGTGGATGCCAGAATTGTCGACCTTGAAAATGGTACTACCGATATGCCGGTTGACGAGCCGGGTGAGTTGATCATCCAGAGTCCGCAGGTGATGCTGGGCTATCACAACATGCCCGAAGAAACGGCTCTGGCATTACGGGATGGCTGGCTCTACACCGGCGATATCGCCCGCATGGACGCAGACGGGTACTTTACCATCCTGGACCGCAAAAAGGAACTGATCAAACCAGGCGGTATGGAAGTCTGGCCACGTGAGGTGGAAGAAGTGCTTGCCGCACACCCGAATGTTGCCGAAGCCGCCGTGGCCGGTGTACCGGATGCGTATAGAGGCGAGACGGTCAAAGCCTGGGTGGTCTGCAAGCCCGGACTATTGCTGAAAGAGGTCGAGCTCCAGGCCTGGTGCCGGAAGTACCTGGCCCCATTCAAAATCCCGACGATGATCGAATTTCGCCGCGAACTCCCCAAATCCGGCGTTGGGAAAATATTGAAGTGGAAATTGGTGGAATAAAAGGCGTAATCCGGTATTCGTAATTTGGTTTTCGTTGTCCTGTAATCGGATTTCGTTGTTCCTGGTACAGAAAGAGCCCCCGTTCTGGAGGCTCTTTACGTATTATGAATTAGGTTTTACCTTTTGTCCTTCACGCCGGCTGAGGGGTACCGCTCTTTTTGGGGAAGGGCGGTGGGAAGATTTTCTCGAAATCCTCCCGGTTGAGCGACTCGACCTCAAGCAGCTTGTTGGCAATCGCATCCAATTGTTCCCGATATTTTTTTAAGATCCCGAAAGCCTGGTCATAGGCTTCATCCACCAGTTTTCGGACTTCCTTGTCGATCTGTGTGGCAATCGCCTCTGAGTAATCGCGTTGTTCGGAAATTTCGCGGCCCAGGAAGATCAGTTCTTCCTTCTGGCCGTAGACCATCGAACCCAACTCCGTGCTCATACCCAGACGGGTCACCATGGCACGCGCCATATGTGTGACCTGCTCGAGGTCATTGGATGCACCGGAGGTTATATCGTCGAAAACGATCTTTTCGGCTACCCGTCCGCCCAACGCTCCGGCCAGTTGCGCAATCAGTTTCTTGCGCGAAGTCAGGACACGGTCATCTTCCGGTCGGAACCAGGTCACGCCGCCGGCCTGTCCACGCCCGACGATGGAGATCTTTTGCACCGGGTCGGCTTCCGGGATGGCAGTTACCACCACGGCATGGCCGGCCTCATGATAAGCAATGATGCGTTTTTCTTCGTCGCTGATCAGGCGGGATTTGCGCTCCGGGCCCATCACAACCCGCTCAATGGCTTCTTCAAGTTCGGGCTGGCCGATGGCTTTTTTATTTCGGCGGGCAGCCAGGATCGCGCCTTCATTGATCAGGTTTTCCAGATCTGCACCGACGAAACCAGGTGTACCGCGCGCAATCGTACCGAGATCCACACTAGGCTCGAAGGGCTTGCCGCGTGCGTGCACTTTCAGGATGGCTTCGCGCCCGCGCATATCGGGGCGGTCGAGGGTAATCCGGCGGTCGAACCGTCCAGGCCGCAAGAGGGCCGGGTCCAGGATGTCCGGCCGGTTGGTTGCTGCCACAACAATCACGTTGGTATCGGTATCAAAACCGTCCATCTCGACCAGCATCTGGTTAAGGGTCTGTTCACGCTCATCATGCGAACCGCCCAAACCGGCGCCGCGCTGGCGCCCAACAGCATCAATTTCATCTACAAAGACAATACAGGGTGAATGACGCTTGGCCTGGTCAAACAGATCTCGCACCCGGCTTGCGCCCACGCCGACGAACATCTCGACAAATTCCGAGCCCGAGATCGAGAAGAAAGGCACACCTGCTTCGCCCGAGACGGCTTTAGCAAGCAGTGTCTTGCCTGTGCCTGGAGGACCAACCAGCAAAACACCCTTCGGGATGCGCGCACCAAGCTGAATGAATTTCTGCGGTTCCTTCAAAAATTCGACCACTTCCTTGAGTTCATCCTTCGATTCATCAATACCGGCTACATCTTCAAATGTGACCGTGGGATGCTCTCCGCTGAACATGCGCGCCTTCGACTTACCGAAGGCCATGGCGGCGTTATTACTGCCCTGGGCCTGGCGGAAGATGAACCAGAATAGAATGGCAAACAGGATTACCGGCAGGAGATAAGACAACAAAGTCAGCACACCCGCCCACGGGCTGGGTGGGTTCGCTTCTATGGAAACCTTAGCGAGCTGGGCCGGTGTTACGCCCAGGTCCAGTAGCTGTGAGACAAGGGTGGTTTCAGGCTCTTTATGAGAGGTTTGCTCGATGGAACTGTTGCTGGTTGAGATAACGGTTAAACTGCTGTCATTATTTACAATAATGCGGGATATCTTGCCGGCTTCAATCTGCTGTGCAACATCGCTGATGACCAATGGTCCCTGCGTGACAGGCGCCTTTTGAATATTGAAATAGACCATTGCCACGATCGCGATGAATAACAACAGGTAGATTATATAAGATTGATTGCGCGATTTCACTTGGACCTCCTGTCCGTGAAGACAAATTATACCAACCTATAGTACTCTATACCAGATTGGGGGAATATGTTATACAAAGTTCTAATAAATTCTTTAACCTTTATTATTATTCCATTTGTGCAGGAAAAACCAGATCAGGTAAGGAAAATATTGCTTGGTGAGCGGGCTGGACCCGTTCACCAACTTCGTTTTACTACCTCACCCCTGTGATTCCGCCAAGAGCCCGTATTAATCCTTCTCCAAATGTGGTAAACTTAATTCGCTCAGGTGGCATGCCATGGTCGAAAACAGTCCTAAACTCATTCTGTGTATTGAAGATGAACAGGAAATGATTGATCTCATCCGTCTGATCCTCAGCCGGCGCGGCTTTGATGTTCAAGGAGCCAACAGCGGCGAAGAAGGATTGGCGATCATCCGTAAAGAGCACCCTGACCTGGTCCTGCTGGATCTAATGATGCCTGACATGGATGGCTGGGAGGTTTACCAGCAAATGAAAGCCGACGATATGACCAAGAATATCCCGGTTATTGTTGTCACAGCCAGGGCGCAAAGCATAGATAAAGTGTTGGGCTTGCATATTGCCAAAGTGGACGATTACATCGCCAAACCTTTCAGTCCGCAGGAATTATTAAACAGCGTCGATAACGTGCTCGCCGGTAAGAAGATCATCTGATAAAATTCGATCATAACGGGGTGACACATCGCCCCGTTGCTTTATAGTTTATGAAAATAATTCGTATCGAAAACAAGAATAATCCATTGCCTGCGCCATTGCAGGCAATTTATTGTGACAGTTTCCTGTGCCGCTTGCGCGGTTTGATGGGCCGTTCCAGCCTGGACCAATCTGAAGGTCTGTTGCTGGTCGAAGCGCACGATAGCCGCCTCGACACATCCATTCACATGTTTTTTGTCTATATGGACCTAGCAGTAATCTGGATAAATTCCGGTCATACCGTGGTGGATACTGTTCTGGCGCGTTCCTGGCGTCCCGCCTATGCTCCCCGTCAGGCAGCCAGGTACATTCTGGAGATCCATCCCAGCCGGTTGAACGAATTTACCATTGGGGATCAGGTCGAGTTCCAAAATGTGTAATCGCTTCGCCGCCTACGTCCTGGCTTTCCTCCTGATCGTTTCAGCCGCTCCAGTCTCAGCCCAAACAATCACCCCAGCCCTAACCTCCACCCCAGCCTCAACCGCCACTTCAGTCCCAACCGCCTCTTCAGTCCCAACCACCACCCCGGCTTTATCTGCCACTCCAGTTCCGAGCGGTAGTCCATCAGCCGGCCCTGTATACGTTGTGCAATCCGGAGACACGCTCTGGGATATCGCCAGCCGTTTCGACGTCAGTGTATCCGATCTCGAATCCATTAACAATTTAACCACGACAGATATCAATATCGGCGACAAGCTGATCATCCCCGGATTGGCAGGATTAAGCGGCACGTTATTCACCCAACCCGTGCCTTTCGGTGAGACCCTGCCCAGTTTAAGCCGTCAATACCGGATGGATCAGGCTACTCTGGAAAAAATAAATCATATCGTCAGTCCTTCAGAACTGTATGTTGGCTACGGGTTGATCATCCTCGAACAGGCCAATCAGCCTCCCTGGACTTCCCGGGCCAATCTGGAACAGGGCGAAACCATGCTGGAACTGGCCGTCAAGGGGGAAACTGATCCCTGGACTGTAACCCAGATCAATGATCTGGCCGAACCTTCCGACGGCCTGCCCGGGGACACGCTCTACCTGCCCGCCGGGAACTCGGAAGCAACCCCGTCCGGGTTGCCAGCCGCGCTGGTCTCAGCACAAGTGGATCCACTGCCACTGGTACAGGGCTCGACCGCCCAGATCAAGGTGGTCACTTCTCAACCGGTCACCCTGGGTGGACTGCTGGTGGACCACCCGTTGCATTTCTATCCAACGGATGCCAACTCCCAGGTTGCGCTGCAGGGCGTTTACGGCGGGCTGGACCCGGGACTGTATCCGCTGCGGATAGACGTCACCAAGGCAGACGGGGCGGTCCAATCGTTCGAACAAATGGTATTGGTCGGTTCCGGAAATTTTCCCACCGACCCAGCCCTGGAAGTGGACCCTTCTACGATCGATCCGGCAGTGACCGGTCCGGAGGACCAATGGCTGCTTTCCCTTACATCGGTGATCACGCCGGAAAAGTATTGGAATGGGATTTTCCAACTTCCAGTGGCTACCCCGTTTTGCATACGGGCCGGTTTCGGCGATATTCGATCCTACAATGGAGGAGTTTTTAAAGACTTTCACACCGGAGTCGATTATGGCGTATGTTCCGCAGCCCATCCACTGGACATCTATGCTGCAGCAGACGGGGTGGTGGTCTTTACCGGGCTAAAAACAGTGCGCGGTAATGCCACCATTATCGACGATGGCCAGGGAGTTTTTACCTGTTACTATCACCAATCAAAATTCCTCGTTTCAGTCGGAGACCATGTTAAAGCCGGGCAATTGATCGGCCAGATTGGCGACACCGGACGTGTCACCGGTCCCCATCTCCATTTCGAAGTCTGGGTCAATGACATCCAGGTAAATCCGCTCCCCTGGCTGGCACAAGCCTTCCCTCATTAAAACCTGTCTGATAATGCGGGTGGGATTCGCATTTTTTCGGGGTATGCTTGCATTCTACAGGCAAATATCAGCGTCTGCGGAGTATCGATCCGGGAGGAATCCGCCAGCATACAAGCCGGCTGCATAACCCAAGTCCATTCTTATTCAACCCATGCCCACCCAATTGCTTATGTTGCCAGGTTGTGCGGAAAACAGATCTATGAAATAGTTGGAAGACCGGGTTTTAAAAATCAGCTCGGCAAGCCCTTGACCAATGGAAGATTCTGTATAATAATCACGGATTTAATACGCCGTGCTTTTTTGAATCCCCTTTTTCGAAACAATTGAGCACATGTATTTGTTTCAACCAAAGTGATGAGTAGAATTTGCCCTCATCACCAAGAATGATACCTGTATCATGAAGGAGGTGGTTCCAGACAATCCCACAAGCCCGGTCGGCTCACACATTGCAGATAATCTGCGATCATCATTAACCGATTTAGACCAACCCTTTGGAGGAGAAATCCATGAAACGCCTTTACTTTGTTCTTTCCATAGTTCTGGCAGCCAGCATGCTTCTGGCCGCCTGCGGCGCAACTCCCACGGCCGCACCTGCCACAGTTGCTCCCGCAACAGCCGCGCCAGTAACAGCGGCGCCAGCCACGGCCGCGCCAGCCACTTCGGCGCCTGCCACAACTGCTCCCGCCACTGCGGCGCCAGCTGCAGTTGCCACCAACGCACCTGTTGTCACCCAGGCAGCTGCTTCCGGTGTTCCGGCTGTCTGCGGCACTGATACCGTCGGCTGTGCCATTTTCAAACCCGGCTCTACTCTCACAATCGGCATGGGCGCGCCCATGACCGGTGACAATGCGTCCTTCGGCGAGGACATTTCCCAGGCTGCCAAGATTGCCGTTACCGATGCCGGCCAATTCCAGGGCTTCTCGTTCGCACTGGATGCAGAAGACGACGGTGGTTCCGCTGAAGGCGGCGCGGCCGTAGCCAATAAGTTCGTTGCCGATCCTTCTGTTGTTGCCATTGAAGGTCATATCTTCTCCGGCGCTACACAGGCGGCCATTCCCATTTACGAAGCCGCCGGCTTCCCCATGATGTCCCCCTCGGCCACCAATCCCGCCCTGACCACCACCGGTTCCAAGGTCTTTAACCGCGACGTCTTCACGGATGCCGCCCAGGGAAAATTTGCGGCTGCCTATCTTTTCAACAAGTTGGGCGTCAAGAACCTGGCGATCATGCATGATGGTCAGGCCTATGGCCAGGGCCTTGCCCAGGTCGTAAACGATCAGTTTAAAGCATTGGGTGGAACCGTGGTTGCCTTCGAGGCCATCACCCCAGGCCAATCTGACTACAGCGCTCCGCTGGCCGATATTGCCTCCAAGAAACCCCAGGCGCTTTTCTATGGCGGTTATACCGCCGAAGCAGTCGTCATCGTCAACCAGATGAAACAAGCCGGTCTGACGGGCGTAACCTTCTTCGGTGATGATGGCACCTTCGGTCAGGACTTCCTCGACCGCACCGCTGCGAATGGCGAAGGGGCTTACTCCACCTCGCTTATCCCGCCTGCTTCGGATGCCAAGACGAAATTCGATGCTGCTTACCTGGCCGCCTACGGCCAGCCCGCTGGCAAGCTCTCACCCTACTCATGGACTGCCTATGATGCCATGGCTGTCTTGATCAGAGCTATTGAGAGTGTGGCCGTCCTGAGCGACAATGGCAACCTGTACGTCCCACGCGCTGCGCTGGTTGCAGCCGTGCGCGGCACCAAGAATTATCAGGGCCTTTCCGGCACCATCACCTGCGATGCCACCGGCGAATGCTCAGCCTCCGGCCCGGTCTTCAACATTGACCAGGGCGGAAAGTGGGTCCAGGCTCCCAAGTAAATCTGTGGGCGATTCCTTAATGTCCCTGTTCTATATTTGAATAAATGGCGGGGCAAGCCTCGCTTGCCCTGCCATTTTATTATTTCGACTCCGTTAATGAGGAGAAGGGTCATGCCCACCGTAAAAGCGCCCGCCCGGCGGGTCAGTACGTATAAGATTGTACAAGCTGTTCTTGGAATCCTTTTCGCCGGATATTTGCTCTGGCGAATTTATGTTGTATTTATAGGCTCGCCTACCTATAGAGCTGACACCTGGGCCCGATTCATCATTGCAGGTGTTGTCCTGGGAAGCGTTTATGCCCTGATTGCCATCGGCTACACCCTGGTCTATGGTATTTTACGGATGATCAATTTCGCCCACGGCGATATCATGATGATCGGTGCATTTGGCGGGTATTTTGTCTTTGAAGCCTTCAAAGCCATCCCGGCTCCCACCCTGGCCAACCCCAAATTGACTTTTCTGGATGCCAATCCAATTCTTTCGGTTGTAACCGCTTTTATCGTCGGTGCTTCCGTAGCCGCCCTGGGCGGTTATTTTCTCGAGAAAATCGCTTACCGGCCGCTGCGGGGAGCTCCACGACTGGTACCCTTGATTTCCGCCATCGGAACTTCCATTTTTCTGGAAAATGCCGGCCAATTGCTCTTTGGAACCCAGCGAAGGGATTTTAGCAATCCTGTTATTTTGACCCGTGGAAATGGGTGGAATCTTCCCATCGGTGGTACGACCGTCATCCTGCCTTATACGGGCGTATTGACAGTGGCAGTCTCAGTTTTACTGATGATCGGCCTGTATTTGCTGGTGATGCGAACACGCCTGGGTCGCTCCATGCGGGCGGTTGCAGAAAACAAGCAGGTGGCTGCGTTGATGGGAATCGATGTCGATGCTATCATCAGCCGGACCTTCATCATCAGCGGAGCACTGGCCGGCGCAGCGGGCGTCATGTGGGGCATTCATCTCGGCCTGGTCTACTACTACGTCGGTTTCCTGCCTGGCATCAAAGCGTTTACCGCGGCCGTGCTGGGCGGCATAGGCAGTGTGCCCGGTGCCATGCTGGGCGGCCTGTTCCTGGGATTGGTGGAATCGCTTGGCCCTGGCATCCTTGGGATGAGTTTCCAGCTCGCTGATGTGATCGCTTTTGGCATCCTGGTGCTGGTGCTGATCTTCCGCCCGACCGGTATTGTGGGCGAAGTCCTGACCGAGGAGAAGGTGTGATGAAGAAACAATTACGATTGGCAGTAAACGCCGGAATTACCTTCGGTATCGTCACCATTTTCCTGTTCCTGATCGGTTTCACCGGTACTTCTGGAGACCTTCTTGCAGATCTCTTCGGCAATAAAAACGCCGCACCCTTTCTCGGGCTGACGCCCCAGATGATTAACATGTTAATCTTCCTGGCGCTGGTGGGTCTATGGGCCGGGTCATATGGCGCGCGAAAGAGCAAGGGCCAGATGGATGATCCCTGGTCACCCGCTGTCATCGGCGGATTGACTGCCGGCCTGGTGCACGGAATATTGGTTGCCCTGATGGCTTTCCTGGTCGGGACACTTAATCTGCGGCATGTACCGATCAACATGTACCTGGCATCCGTTCTGCCCGCCTCCATCAAAATGTTCCTGCTGGGGTACAGCCCGGTGCAGGGTGCGTTAATCTATTTCAGCCTTTTCACACTGACGGGTTTCCTCGGCGGCTTGTTAAGTCGCGGCATCGGGCGTGGCAGTTGGAGAGTCCGGCTCATGGCGGACTGGAAAAACGCCTGGGGGAGATTCAATCAAACGTCTCTCATCAAACAGGTGCGCGGCAATCGCTATACCCGCTTTGTTATCTATGGTGTTCTCCTGGTGCTGGTCTTTCTGGTGCCATTGGTGGCCGGCGTCTATTGGAACTACACCATCGGGACTGTCTTTATCTACGTTCTGCTCGGCCTGGGGTTGAATATTGTGGTTGGCCTGGCAGGGCTGCTTGACCTGGGATATGTGGCTTTCTTTGCAATCGGTGCGTATACCATGGCCCTTCTGACCGCCCCTGCACCGCAACATCTTATGTGGAGCTTCTGGATTGCCCTCCCGATCGGGGTTGTCCTGGCCGCCTTGACCGGGCTTTTGCTTGGTGCTCCGGTATTACGATTGCGCGGTGATTATCTGGCCATTGTAACCCTCGGCTTCGGTGAAATCATCCGCTTGTTAAGTACCAGTGATATCATGACCAACTTTTCTGGCGGCCCGAAAGGTGTTCCCAACATCGGCGGTCCGACCCTATTCGGGAAACCGTTTAACAGTGCTGAGGATTTTGTATATCTGATCTTCCTGGCAGCGATATTGATCATTTTTGTGACCAATCGTTTGCAAAATTCGCGTGTTGGGCGCGCCTGGGAAGCCATGCGAGAAGACGAGACCGTTTCACGTGCCATGGGTATCAATACGTTAAAACAGAAGCTGATGGCTTTCGCAATCGGCGCAGCTTTTGCCGGGTTGGCCGGTGCGCTGTTCGCCTCCCGCAACAAGTTCACCGGCCCGGAAGATTTCACCTTCATGGTTTCCGTCAACGTCGTCGCTGTGGTGATCGTGGGCGGCATGGGCAATATACCCGGCGTCATCGCCGGTGCGCTGGTGCTCAAGGGCCTGCCGGAAGTTCTGCGCGAGCTCCAGGATTACCGTGTCCTGGTCTTTGGCGCTCTGCTGGTGGTCATGATGCTGTGGCGGCCCGCCGGTCTTATCTCATCCTCACGGCGCAAAATGGATGTTGAAAAAGACACTGGCGTGCCCGCTCCCCCCAAGGAAGGGGGTGAAAAATGAGCGTAGCACTGGAAACCCGTTCCCTGACCAAGCAATTCGGCGGCCTGACCGCGGTCGATTGTGTCGATCTGGCGATTGAGGAGAATTCCATCTTCAGTGTCATCGGTCCAAATGGCGCCGGGAAGACAACTTTCTATAATTGCATAACCGGCTTTTACGAACCGGAAGCGGGCGATGTTCTGTTTTACGGGGAATCGCTGGTCGGCCTGTCGCCTGATCAAGTCACCTATCGAGGCATCTCGCGCACTTACCAGAATATCCGCCTGTTCGCCAATATGAGCGCGATCGAAAATATCCTGGTTGGCGAGCATTCCCGCATACGCGGATCCTGGGTGGAAGCAATTCTCCACACACCACGCGTGGTGAAAGAGGAAAAACAGGCGCTCGAGAAGGCCCGGGAACTGCTGAATTTTGTCGGTTTGGTCGGTCTGGGAGATCAATTGGCGCGCAACCTGCCCTATGGTGCCCAGCGCAGACTGGAAATTGCGCGCGCTCTGGGCAGCCAGCCACGCTTGCTGTTGCTGGATGAACCAACTGCCGGGATGAACCCGCATGAAAGCACCGAAATGATGCACTTCATCCGCCGACTGCGGGATGAACTGAAAATCACCATTTTGCTGATCGAACATGATATGCGCGTGGTCATGGGAATCAGCGAACGCATTGCCGTGCTGGATTACGGCGCGAAGATCGCCGAGGGGACTCCCGCTGAAATCCAGGGCAATCCACGCGTCATCGAAGCCTACCTGGGAAGTGGCGCGGCCTCCGGGCTTGATAACCCAACCCCACTGCCTGCCTGATCGCGAGGTATTTTATTATGCCATTGCTCGAAATTAACGACATTCACACCTATTACGGCAACATTCATGCGCTCAAAGGCATCTCGCTGACGGTGGAAAAAGGAGAAATCGTCACCCTGATCGGCTCCAACGGAGCTGGCAAAACCACCACCTTGCGTTCCATTTGTGGCATCCAGAAACCTCGCCAGGGCAAGGTCCTGCTCGAAGGTGAAGATATCAACCCTTTCAAGCCGCATGAAATTGTCTCGAAAGGCGTTGCGATGGTCCCGGAAGGACGTGGCATTTTCGCCCGCCTGACGGTGGCCGAGAACCTGGACTTGGGCTCCTACACCCGCCGCGACCGCGCCGCCGTGCAAAAAGACCTGGAACGGGTCTTTTCCATCTTTCCCCGTCTGAAAGAGCGCGAACACCAGGTGGCGGGGACGCTCTCCGGCGGAGAACAGCAAATGCTCGCCACAGGTAGAGCCCTCATGGCTCACCCGCGCCTGCTCCTGATGGACGAACCTTCGATGGGCCTGGCCCCGGTCCTGGTGGAGGCAATTTTCAACGTTATCAAAGTAATCAACCAGGAGGGTACCACCATCCTGCTTGTGGAGCAAAACGCCCTGATGGCGCTCTCCATCGCCCAGCGTGGTTACGTCATCCAGACCGGACAGATCGTGCTACAGGATACGGCGGCAAATCTAAAAAACAACGAAATGGTTCAAAAAGCCTATCTGGGAGTGGAATAGGCGGAGGGTGGACCTGTGTTTCTGCCTGTCTTTCATTCATTCTTTGTCCCTTTCAAGATATTCGGGGCGGCAGTTTTTCTGCCACCCCGAACGTTTTAAGGAATATAATCCATGCATGCCTTCTGCAGAGATCATTACCATCGGGACCGAGCTCCTGCTCGGCGAGACCGCTGACACCAACACCCGCTTCATTGCCCAGACATTACGCGGCCTGGGCGTGGATTTATTCCGCACCCAGATGGTCGGGGATAATGCCGGGCGCATCGCCGAAGCCGTGGAGGCAGCGCTACAACGCGCCGATATTGTCATCACCACGGGCGGCCTGGGCCCCACCGTGGACGACCCCACCCGCCAGGCCATTGCCGATGCCGCCGGTGTGACGCTCGAATTTCACCCGGAACTGTGGGACCAAATCATCGCCCGCATCGCCCGCTATGGTCGCACTCCCACCGAAAACCAGAAGCGCCAGGCTTACATCCCCCGGGGCGCCAGGGTCATTGAAAATCCGGTCGGCACAGCCCCTGCGTTCATACTGGAAACCCCATCTCCCAATTCCCCTACCCGTTCAGATAATATGCACGTCGTCATCACGCTACCCGGTGTGCCGCGTGAAATGGAAACTTTGCTTGGCGATGCCGTTGTGCCTTATCTCCAAAAGCGCTTCGACCTGCACGATGTCATCATGGTTCGCACGTTGCACGTCAGCGGGATCGGCGAAGGCGTGCTCGACGACCAAGTCGGTGACCTGGAGGCGCTGGTCAACCCGACTGTCGGTCTAACCGCCCACTCCGGCATCGTCGACATCCGCATCGCCGCCAAAGCCGGCAGCACAACCGAGGCAGGCCAGATGATCGCCGCCGTGGAAAAAGATGTGCGGCTCCGGCTGGGAAATGATATCTTCGGCGCCAGCAGCGATACCCTGGAAGGCACTACCCTGGCAGCCCTGGCGCAGCGCGGCTGGAGCCTGGCTTGCGTGGAAAGCGGCCTGGATGGCGCACTGCTGAGGCGTTTCGGGCAGGCCGGGCACCCACTCTATCGCGGTGGTCACCAGCAGACCCTCCAGGCAGATTCACTGGTTCAATCCGCCGAAAAAATCCGCCAGGGATTCCAGAGCTCGGTCGCCCTAGCAGTTGCCTTATCCAGCTCCGGCGAACGCCAGGATATTTTCATGGTCGTCATAACCCCACTCGGGCGGACGGAACGCCAGCTTGCGTACGGCGGGCATCCGAAAAATGCCGTCCGCTGGGCCGTCAACACAGCCATCGACTGGTTGCGGCGTATTGCATCGGAGGCGGGGAAGTAGATGCCACCCTCCTCCACGGGAAGACTGCGCCGGTTTGTGGTCGGATTCTGGGTTGTCAACCTCCTGGTGGCCGTATTAGTGGTGGCCGCCTGGTTCCGGATGAACTCTTCTGCAAAGTCGTTCGCCTTCAGCCCGGCGCCGAGCGTGCCTGCCGCCTTCACTCTGGCTGCCACACCAACGTTACCTCCCACCCCCACCCTGCCACCCACGGAGACGCTGACGCCTTCCGTAACCCCAACCGTAACGCAGACTCCCGCCATAACATTGACCCCCATCCCCTTCAGCGAGGGGCCCATCACCATCGGCGAATCGGTCCAGGGAAGGCCTCTGGAAGTGTACCGGTTTGGCACCGGACCATCCGAACGGCTCATCGTTGCGGGTATGCACGGCGGCGACGAATACAATACCGTTGAACTGGCCGATCAATTGATTTCATACATTGGTAAGAATCCCGCTGTCATTCCAGCCGATGTGACGCTATACATTTTGCATGACCTGAATCCAGATGGCGTGGCGCGTGGGCACAATTACCTCGGTCGTGCCAATGCCAATGGCGTGGACCTGAATCGCAACTGGCCGGCCAACTGGCAGAAGGATTGGCCGCGCACCGGCTGCTGGATCACCACCTACGTTACCGGCGGAACCGGCCCGGCTTCCGAGCCCGAGACCAAGGCGCTGATGGCATTCATTCAAAACCACCATTTCGTTGCCCTGATCAATTACCACAGTGCCGCGCTGGGTATTTTCCCCGGCGGCATTCCCATCAGCAGCGCCTCCAGGAGTCTGGCACAGGCAGTGGCGGATGTGACCACATACCATTACCCGGCCCTTGATACCGGCTGCGATTACACCGGCGGAATGGTCGATTGGACTGCCAACCAGGGCATCGCCTCGTTGGATCTCGAATTAACCAACCATACCGACACCGATTTCGATATGAACTTGCGCGTTCTGAACGTCTTGCTAACCTGGAAACCGTAATATAAATTCATACACTAGAAATTCAGCCGAGAACCGGCATTTCTGAATAGTGGACAATGAAAATCGAGGTCAGGGAAGCGAAATGCTGGCCCAAATGCCGTATTTGCGAGCTCAGGATATGGAAAAAAGAAGAAA
>JBEKCT010000065.1:0-17166 GCA_050014715.1 Anaerolineales bacterium
AGTATTGCCCATAATTTGAAAAAGTTGGCGGCCATTTAGCCACCACCTTTTTTTACCTTCCTATTTTTAACCCCGTTTTTACATTTCTCAGGCTGTCTGAAGTTTGTTTCTAGACAGCCCCTGTATTCATATTGATTCGCTGGGACCATATCTGCAGGCTATTTTCCCACAACATTCAACCGGTGATCGCTGGTTAACTGGTGACCTGCTCAGGCAAAAATATCTTTCCTCTTCCTGCCCCATTCCTTATTCGTTTCTTTTCTTTCATTCCTCAATCATCCTTCCCAATAAGGGTGTAGAATGGGGCTCTTATCGGAATGCGTCTGTCCCCCGGTCAGAGCATGAGAACCGATACCGGAATTTACAAGGAGTCAGGATGAGCACAGTTTTAAAGGTTGCAGATGGTCAGGTCATTATGATGGAATATACACTGCGGGTTGATGGAGCCATAATTGATGCATCCAGCGACCATGGGCCGATTGAATTCATTCAGGGCAGGGGCAATATCATCCCCGGCCTTGAAAAAGCCTTGTATGGCATGATGGTCGGAGAAAGCAAGGATGTGGTTGTGCCAGTCGGGGACGGTTATGGTGAAAAGGACAGCCAGGCTTTTATGGAAGTTCCGCGTAACCTGTTTCCGCAAGACATACCGATGGAAACTGGCACGCAGATGGAATTACATGATGAGGCCGGTCACCCCATGGTTGCCCGCATTGACCAGGTTGGCGAGACCTCCGTGCGGCTGGATTTCAACCATCCGCTGGCAGGCAGGGAATTACATTTTGCGATTAAGATTGCCGGCCTGCGCCCCGCCACGCAGCAAGAGCTGGATCACGGTCATGTTCATTCAGACCACGACCATTAAAGAGTCGTTGCAATAAGGGCATTACCACAATAGGCACGATGTATACAAAGATGGGATGAAGAAACAAAGGTTTTCCCTTGTATTCCTATGTGGTTCTTTGTGGTTAAATGGTTTTTACAATAGAGTCTTTAATGGCAAAGGTAGATCTTCCCGTCGGCGTACGACCCATGGACGGGTAAGCCTGCAAACAGCCTCTGATCATCGTAATTTTTGCCGATTTGAGTCTGGAATTGGCCGCGAAAATCATTCACGATCACCAGTGCAGCGCCCTGTTGGCAGAAAACAGCCTGGACCGGGTCAACGGTAACGCTCCCGTATGGGCTGGTTTGGATGGGTGGCTTGGATGGGAATGTGTTCCAGAAACCATGGATCGGCCGCCCGGTCCACAACTCCAGCAATTCCCAGTCATTGGAAATCACCGCTTGGTCGGCCGGTAGTGCCCGCACAGCTTCGATCAGATCAGACCGGTTCCAGTGGTAGGCCGTCAGCCCATCGCCGGCGTGAAAGGTTATCGCTTCATCGCGCGCTTGTGGAAAATACCAGGCTACGCACACCACCGCGATTAGCCACGGCAGCACCTGCAGAACGCGCATTTTACCCTTGAACCAGGCTGCCTGCCATACCGCCCATGCCGAGTAGAAGCTCATCACGCTGCCGACATACAGGGGCAGCAGCATGCGGTTATCCACATCGATGGTGGGATGTGTGAACAGGTAAGTCAGGATTAACACGCCTACGAAAAGCAGGCTCGACAACCCGAAGAAGGTAAAGACCCCCATTCCTGAAAGGCAGACGCAGTCCGTCGAATCTTTCTTTATCCGGCTTCCAGCCAGTATGGAAAGTCCCAGCAGGCCGGCCAGAAGCAGCCCCATCAGGGAGAACCGCAGGCGATAACCCAGGAGCGCTCCTTTTGATTGAAATGGCACCCACTTCCAGACCGTATCCATGAAGATTCCGCGAAAGCTCTGGAACTGGGCCGATAATCTGTGCAGGCTTAAGCCCAGGCTGCGCCCGCCCAAGCTATGGGCAGTCGAAAAATAGGTCCAGATCAGCCAGATCAAAATCGGCAGGCTGGCCAGGATGGTGAACAGAAAGGCTTTCTTGAGGCGCCTCCAGCTATTCCCGGATGCCAGCAGCAGCACGCTCACCCCTCCGGCCATAACCATGGCAACCCCTGCGTAGCGTATCACCGGGATCAGGCCGACCAATAACGCCGACAACAATAGCAGGCCTGGTTTTTCATTCTGCAAATAGGCTAGCAGGCTCCAGCCACCGCATAAAAACATCAGGACGAACAGCGGTTCGGAATAAGCCGAGCCGAACATCCATACCATATATGGAAAGACGCACATCAACGCGCTGGCTACGATCCCCAGAGCCGGAACGCGGCTGTACCGGTAAAAAATCCAACCGGCGATAAAAATGGAAGCGATGAAAGCCGCGATATTCAACCAGCGCGCCGCAGCCACTAGGTTTACCCCCAGGAGGCCGATCGCGCCCAAGACAATGGAATAGAAGGGTGGTTCAATGGTGATTGGCCGGAAGGCAGCATCCGCTTCATAGTAGACCAGCCCCTGTCCCCGGTCCAGGCTGCGGGCGGTGGAAATGTATACCACCGGATCCGAGTATCCCCACGGCCCGTTGGCGCTGGTATAGATGGCAATGGCAGCCCCTGCGATGCTTATCAGGAGGATGGCTGCCAGGATCAAATATTTCGTTGAACGATTCATTATGAAAATGCGCCAGTAGGATTCTGATTTTGTTGGGGAGTCAGCATATTGGAGGAATCCTCATTCTCCATTTGCATGTACATGGTTTTGATGGCATTTTCCATCAGGCGCTTCAAGCGCTGTCGTTCGGCTCCCACCGCAAAGTCTGGATTGTATGTCACAACCTTCCCCACCATTAAATAGCCGGATGCGTGGATCGCCACCGGATAGAACTCCAGCCGCCCGCCGGTCTCGGCGAAATATGTTTCGCCCAGCCGGGCAAAGCTGTGCTGGAATGGTTTCATCCCGGTCACAGGATCGGCTGGCAGCCGGTTGTCTTCGGGGAAGATCAGCAGGCATTTCCCCTGCCTGAGCACGTTCATGCTCAACTGCAGGGTATCGGCCAATCGCTCATAGTCGCCTTGGGACACCGGGATGCATCCCAGCGAACGCAGCAGTGGTACGGTAATTTTTGACAGCCCTTTTGCAACCCAGGCGCTGACCGGCGGCTGGAGTTCCAGCGTCCGCTCGACAAAATCCCATTTTAACCATTCGGCGGCTTTTTCCTCATCCACCATGTCAGCAATGGTCCAGGCATACAACCGGAATGGAATGGAGCAGTAGGCAGCAATCGGGCCAACCGCTTCCAGGTGGTTTGCAACGAAGACCGCCGGTCCCTTGGGGGGCAGGTTCTCCTGCCCAACCATTTCTCCACCCCACAGGAATACATTAAGCACACTCATCAAGAAATGGTTTGTGCTGTCATTCATGGCGTACCTTCTGCATCTTCAATCGTGGCCAGTTCTATTGGACGAACCAGCTGGATTTGCACCCGAAACGGATTCTTACGCACCCGATCAGGTTAGCAATTATGCGGGCCGTCTCGAGCGCCTTCTGCGAGCGTCCTCTGCGAGGCACTGGTGATAATTGTAACTTATTAAGGGCCATTTGCAGGAGGTTTTTTTGCTGTCCTTATCTTGGTTGCAAGATTTGCAAACCTTTTTTATGTGCTGCAAACTTTGATACAATGGAATGGTGGGCCTGTCCCGTTCGAATGGGGCTGCAATTTCGCAGCCGATGCAGCTAGGAATCATCCAGGAGGTCCTGCAATGAAAGTTGTCACATTTGGAGAGATCATGTTGCGGCTGGCTCCACCCGGATTCCAGCGTTTTTCCCAAGCCCGCTCCTTCGATGCTTCCTTCGGCGGCGGCGAGGCCAATGTGGCCGTTTCACTGGTCAACTATGGCGAGCAGGTCGAATTTGTCACCCGCCTGCCCGGGAACGACCTGGGTGATGCCTGCCTGGCTAACCTGCGTGGGCTCGGAGTAGGCACGCGTTTTATTGTGCAAGGCGGCGAACGCATCGGCATCTACTTTCTTGAAGCCGGGGCTGCCCAGCGTGCCAGCCAGGTCATCTACGATCGCTCCAATTCGAGTTTTGCCACCATCCAGCCTGGGATGATCGACTGGAAAACCGTTTTTACCGGGGCGGACTGGTTCCATTGGACTGGTATCACGCCGGCCGTCTCGCAGGCTGCCACCGAGGCTTGCCGGGAAGCCATCCAGGTCGCGCGTGCAATCGGTTTGACCGTCTCGACCGACCTGAATTATCGTGCCAGGCTGTGGAAGTGGGGTAAGCCTGCCGGTGAAGTGATGGCTGACCTGGTGGGCATGTGCGATGTCGCCGTATGCAATGAAGAAGATGCCGGGAAAGTGTTTGGCATTCAGGCCCCTCAAAGTGACCTCCGCCTCGGCAAGCTTGAAGCGGAATCATATCGCTCTGTTTGCGAAGCCCTGGTCGGCCGCTTCCCATCCCTCCATACCATCTCCATCACCCTGCGCGGTTCGCTCTCTGCCAGTCACAATACCTGGTCGGGTGTGCTTTGGCAAAAAGGGGACTTTTTCTGTGCCCCCACTTATGACATAATTCCGATCGTTGATCGCGTGGGTGCAGGGGATGCGTTCATGGGCGGGCTGATCTACGGACTGCGCAAGGTTCCGTCCGATCCGCAGAAGGCGTTGAACTTCGCTGCCGCGGCTGCCTGCCTCAAACACACCATCCCGGGTGATTTCAATGCCGTCAGCGTGACCGAAGTCGAAACCCTCCTGGGCGGTGATGCCTCCGGCCGGGTTGCGCGGTAAGGGCATCTTTCTGATCTTTGGTTGATTTTTCCACCTCTGCCGGGCGCATATCCCCTTTGCACGGTGGGGTGAACGGTGTCCTTCTGGTCGTCCCCCTTGCTGTGTACCTGGAAATGCTGTAATTGCCGCCGCTTTGGTTCTTTCTTTCAGCCGCGCTCAAGACTTCTCAAGGATGCGTTCGAAGCACCGCAGATAGCTTGAGTCCTTGCTTTGCTTGCGCAGCAGCCAATATTCCGCCCCCCAAAAGAGATACGCATACAGTGCAACCTCCTCCCCAAACCAGCCCATGCAATCGTTATAATTGCCGAGGATATGTTCCGGCATGCAGCTGTATAGCGCCTGGTTCTGTGGGTTGGAAGGGACCGTTACTGCTTCCCATGGTTCCGCCTGGCCTTCGGTGACCAGCAGTTCTTTATGGTTTGCAGCAGCCCATGCGAGGAGCTGGTTTTGCCTTGCTTGGTGCACCGGGCTTTCACTGCCGTCCAGGTACAGCGTCCGATTGCCAAAAGCGATCAATGCATTCCGGGGATAATAATCAATCCCGACCATATCCGCCAGGCGTTGTGCAACCGCCAGTGAATCCCCCTGGTCGCGTGTCTGCCACCATTGCGACAGTCGCACAGGCAGGGAGGTCGGCAGGAAACCGTTCATAATAACCGGCCGGGTGGGATCGGCCTTCCTGAGCGCCTGTGCTTCCCGTTCTACAAACCCGGCTTTCAAACGCCAGGAATGCTCCACTCCGAGCGGATCCACTGCCTCGTGCTCCAGCTGCCAGGCCAGGATGGATGTGTGCCCTTTATACCGTTCCACCAGCCGCAGGATGAATTCTGTCGCGGCCTGCAGCAGGTCCGGGTATTCGGAAGGCGCAACCTGGCTATGCTCCGGGAATGGCTGTTTTAAATGATGTTTGGGCACAAAGAACTCTGGATATCCGAAGGTTTTTAGAGCGCCAAGGCACAGGATGATTTGCTTCCCGGCTGATTCGGCGGCTTCGATCTGCCAATCCATCTGATCGGTTTGGAAGATGCCGGGTTTGGGTTCCATCCGGTTCCAGTAGGCCCCCAGCCGGATGATTTGAAATGGATAGTCCAGCAGCGCCTGCAGCGCCGCCCGAATGTCCAGGCCAAACGCGACCGCCTGCAACGGGCGGAAACTGATCCCCAAACGGGTCGAGCCGCGCCGGGCCACCGGAAACTGTTGCCAGGCCTGTGTCAGCGGCTGTAAAGCTTTTTTCAAACGAAATTCCATGATTCGCACGGTTTTATTCCTGAATTGATCGCCTGGAATGGGATCGTTTCATTAATTTGGCCGCTCCTGCAAGCCTAGGTCTAGAACACCCACGGGATAAATCGCTTGGTGTGCCGCATATACTCGCTATAAGGCTGGCCGATCGTTTGGATCAAAGCCTTTTCTTCCACGCTGACACGCTGGATATGACCGAGGAAGACACACACAAGCAAAGTGATCAGGCTGGCCCAATTGGTCATTACCAGGCCCACTCCAAGCATGGTCAGGAAGGTTCCGCTGTAAGCGGGATGGCGGATGTGCCGATAGGGGCCGTGTTGGATCACCTGCTGGTCCTTCGAAACGGCCACGACGCGTGTAAAATAACCTCCCAGCACCCGGATGGCATACCAGCGCAGGGCCATCCCCAGCAGAATGACGCTTAGACCCAGGAAATACAGAGTCGTGCGCTGCCACAGAATGGCTGCCTGTGGGAGCAGCCAGGCTAGCAGGAAATTCAAGATCAGGCCGGTCCATTGCAGCTCGAGCAGGATACCCAAAGAACCGCGATCCTGGCTCAAAGCCTCTCTCGTCGAGACTTTCCCCATCTGGCGGAGCATGCCGGTCATTTCCGGAACCAGCCAGACCAGGCAGATCGCCAGGAACAGACCGGCCGCAGCCGGGTGGGTGTAAATCAGCGGCAGCAAAAATATTCTCCTTACCCAAGTGCCGGCTGGAATAAACGCCGGAACAGGTCGGATTGCAGCCGCATTTCCGGGTCAAATTGCTGTTTGAGTTGCAGGAAGGTTTCAACCACCTGCTCCCCCACGCTCTGGCGATACTGTGTGGCAGTCTGGAAATGATCCTTGGCGGGATAAAACCTCCCACCGGTCTCGATCACTATTGCGATCATATGCCGCAGCACCTGATGCAGCTGTTGCGCCGGCTGGCCTGCGCAGGCGTAATTTAATTCCAGGGAAAAACCGTCCACCTGGTAGCTTAATAAGAATGGATCCTGCCGGTGTTTCTTGATGACACACCAGAGCGGCATGCAGCCTTGTTGTTGTGAATACCGCAGAATATCTTTGAATATCTTGGGTGCCGTTTGTTCCGGAACGAATGCCTGGAACGTCTCGATCCCTTGTGGAAGCAGGGCCGGATACCCGCTGAAAAACGCCCCGGGCCAAAAGGTGAAGGGCACCAGGTTGCGCAGTTGGCCTTCCTTCGCATGGCTCCCGCTTCCACAGCGGTAATTGAATCTGTTTGCCGTTTGCACAGCCGGCAGCAGCGCCGGCCTCATCAATCTGGCCGCCATGCTGACCGCAGATTCTTCCAGCCGGCCCGGGCTTGCAAAGTTTGTGAAGGGGTTGCCGTCCACATGGCCGGAGCGACTCAACCTTGCGCTGGTAACAACCCCTCGCCCAAGCTGATCCCCCCTGGCAAACCCGTCCAGCCAGGCTTCCAAGAAATCACTGTCTTGTTGCTCCTCTGCGAACAGGGCAAAGATTTCATCCATTGCAGCCGCACCTCGCCTGCGAACGCTCACCAGCCCGGACCCCAGCCGCTGGAGTTGCAGGGTTATCGACGTGATGATCCCCAGTAATCCGATGCTTCCCACGAAAGCTTGAAAAAGCTGCGGCTCCCGCTCCGGCGTAAGCGTGCGTGATTTCCCGTTGGCGAGCAGGACCTCCAGCGCGAGCACGGTCGCGCCAAAAGGGCCGCTTTTCCAAGCATTCCGGCCGTTGATGTTCATGGCGACGCAGCCCCCGATCGTGACGCGTGCTGTGGATGGAGCAACCACCGGCCACCAACCATCCTTCCAGGCCACTTGGACCATCTCTTGCAGGGTTACCCCGGGCTCGACGCGCATGCTGCCTTGCTGTGCGTCCCATGACAGGATTCGGCGCATCGGCCTGACATCCAGGACGATTCCTCCGGTGTTCAAGGCCGCATCCGTATAGCTGTGGCCGGCGCCGCGTGCAACCACCGCAAGGCCCTGCACGCGTGCAGCCTCCAGCGCCTCCAGGATGCCGGCCTGATCGTTTACCTCGACCACCCAACACGCTGATCGTGTTGACCGGCTCCAGTTGGTAAGTTCAACTTGTTTTCCTGGGATTGTCACAAATCATCCTTGTTGCGGCGGTAGCATGAAATTGACGTTGAATGATTGTAACATGCCAGGCATTATCCGAATGGCCTTACTGCCCTGTCTGCGTGCTTTACCCCCGGATGCTTTGACGACCATCAGATCGGTCGCGCAAGCACTTCTATTGACTCGTTGATGAAAATAAATGTCAATCTCCCCGGCATCTCGTGCGCCAGCAGTGCCTTGCCCGGCCGCGTTTTCCTGTTAATCTTGCCCCGCAGCCCGGGCTGCACTGCCTGCGTGCATTGTGCTTTCCTGCAGTATCTTACTTGCCCCGGCCGTCCCCATCATCAAGACGTTATACCCGCCAGATGCGGCCACTTCGAGGACGTGCATGACGTGCTCCTGGCCTGTGAATTCTCCGAAATCCGTGAGCGGGAAGATATGCTTACTGCCGGGATGGCTTCACGTGTGCCATAAGCAATCAAACCACTAGACTACTCGTCGTAAACCTTCGCTTGGAGCCTCTGCACTCGCTCCAGAGCCGCCTGGTGGCGGTGCACGAATCTCGTCAAGCATGCAGTACGCCAACAAATCATTGTTGCTTCGTTGGTGTGTTGTGTTGCAAATACACAAAGCACCTAGCCTCTCGGGAGCAGCGAGTTCGTAGCCATCCATGGATTAATTCCGGATCGATAAGTTAATCCTCTCTGGATTGCGCGGCTTCCCCCGATAGCAGAATTTCAATCTCTCCAGCATCCACCTCTGGGAAGCGGAGCCAGAACCCGTGCGTTGTATTGGTGCATGATAAGGAGATCGTTTATGAACAGCAGGTTATTCAACCTTCTATACCATGTGATTGTGATCACGGCTGGAAATTGACTTCAAATTATTACATGCCATGCCCGGAATGCGAGCGGTCGGGTAGAATTGTGCAAGTTGCAAATCTTGTTATGCGTAAACATTCGCGCAGGTAGGTGAACTCTGAGAAGAGTGAAAACCAAAGTCAGGCATGGCGGAACTCCATCAAGGTTCGGCTTTTTTACATATGGCATATTGGAGGCAAAGATGAAAATAGTCGTTTTTGGTACTGGTGGCGCAGGCGGTTATTTCGGTGCCCGGCTGGCGCAATCTGGTGAAGATGTCACTTTTATCGCCCGTGGTGATCATCTGGGCGCTATAAGGGAAAATGGATTGCATATTGAAAGCATCCTTGGTAATTTTGCCATCCAGCCTGCCAAAGCTGGTGATAACCCAGGCAAAATTGGTCCGGTGGATTTGATTATCTTGGGTGTCAAGGCCTGGCAGGTACCCGAAGCGGCTGAGGCCATAAAACCGCTTATTGGCGCGCAGACCATTGTCTTGCCTCTGCAAAACGGAGTATCTGCGCCCTCTCAATTGGAGGCAGTATTGGGTCGGGAACATGTTCTCGCTGGGTTGTGCCGCATAAGTGTCTTTACCATCGCGCCGGGTGTGATCCGGCATATTGCTATCCTGCCGATGATTGCCTTCGGCGAATTGGATGCCCGACCATCACAGCGCGTAGAATCGCTGCGACAGGTTTTCGCCCATTGCCAGGGATTGACTGTTGAGCTGCCGCCGGATATTAACGTGGCGCTGTGGGAAAAGTTTATTTTTATCGTTGCAGTCAGTGGGCTGGGGGCTGCAACACGCCAACCGATGGGGGTTTTCCGCACCGTGCCCGAGACCCGTCGCTTGCTCCTGGCCGCCCTGGAAGAGCTCGCGTTGGTAGGCCAGGCGAAAGGCATAGCCCTTGCTGATGATACTATCACCCGCATCCTGGCTATGATTGACGGAAATCCACCTGCCACGCTGGCTTCCATGCAAAATGATATTATGGATGGCCGCCCATCCGAATTGGAATCCCAGACTGGCGCAGTTGTTCGAATGGGGCGTGAAGTGGGTATCCCAACGCCTGTAAACGAATTTCTATATGCAATCTTGTTGCCAATGGAAATAAACGCGCGGCGAAGTAAAAGCGGTTCATTGGGAGTCGCCTGATTATAGGGAAAGATATCGGTGTGACCCCCTATACTCCTATCACTCTGGCAATTCGTCCAAGACCATCCCACCGTTGTGGGCCAGCCAGAACTCGCCCGGCCGCGCTTTCCTGCAGGGTCTCACCCCGCAGCCTGCGCTGCACATTTTTTGTGCAGTGAGTTTTCCTGCAGGGTCTTGCCTGGGAGAGGTCAGTTCCTTTCTCCTACTTGCCCGGCGTGTCCGGGCGGCCCTTATTTTCCTGTGTCTTCAACTGATATATTCCATGCTGGATTGTTGCTGTTGTAAGAGGTGGCTACTTCGAGAAAGCAAATTCCAGGATTCAAATTGGTTTCGTAACTGCTTGTATTTAATACAGGCTGGGTGAACACGACTAAATCCTTTGCTTGCTTGTTGACGCCTGGATATCCACAGCCGATATATAGGATAAATGTGCCGCTAAACACTTCCATTTTTACTTGATAAACCCCTTGCCGGATGATTTTGAAAAAATAATCGGCAATTCCAGATTGCATTGTCTGGCCTGTGCTTTTGACGGAAAATGAGAATGGCGGTGTACCCACGGACCATATTTCCCATTGAGCTCCTCCGTGAGCCTTGACAGAGTACTTTCCCGCCGGTAGTGGAGTCGTGATCCCAAACCAGCGCTCGCCCAGTACCCCATTGCCCTGGGACCAGTCTTTAACGGCGATATTTCGCAAAGTAATGTTGGCTATTGTGGGCCAAAACGCATTGACGGCCACCACGTGCAGGTTATAAACAGGTAAGTATTCGTCTATTGTAAAATCACTTGTTCCTGTCCCTGATGCCAGTTTTTCTGGGGCTGTGCTTCCCGGCGCGGCAGTCGCAATGCTCGTCGCGGCGACCGGAGGTTGGGTTGCACTCTCAATTGGCGTTGAACCTGGACCTTGACTCGAAGCGCTTTGTGTTTCAATGATCCCTTGTTGAATGGTTGCTTGCATGGATAATGCTTGATTGGTACTGACTAGATTACCATTTGGAGGGGTGGCTGTTCCTGAAGAAAGGCTGCAGGATAGTGAAAACAAGACAACAAGGATGCAAATTGCTATGCTATAGATTCTCTTCATTCGTGCCTCCTGAGTAATGAACAATTGTTAGCGTATAGATTTATTCGCAAACTTAAATGGCATTAAGCAGTACCCGGTCTGTCGTGAACGTCGTAAAGACATGCTCTACAAAAGACCGCCGAATTTCGCGTGGAACGGGAGTTGCAGCGCATTGGGCACAATGGTCGATAACCCGAGTGGCGCTTCCACAACTTTGTTCATACCGAATTCGTTCGCCCAACGGTTTGCCTTCGCCTGGCATCCCAGGGGGCAGCGGCGGTGGCCGGGAGGGAAAAACCTACCCATAATGCTCGCCATAAAATAACTATACAACATCTCAAATCCGGAGTCAATAATTTCCTCCAATTCATGCCTGGGTAATAATGGGCAGACTTTATTCTATTCTCAGGCGTTTTTTTCTCAAGAAACGTCGTTCTTTGCCAAAATTTTCAATAATCAATTGCACCATATATGGCAAATATCCGCGAAAATGAGCATTTCTCACCACCTCTGTGCATATTTTTTGCCATTTTCTGCATCGTTCATCGTCTTGATATAATGGTCGCGCCCACCCCGTCAGATCGGCTTACCCACCCCATTCCAGGCGATCCTCTCTACCCCAACATCATCCTCGGTCTGTATTGCAATGCTTCTGCTCGGGCGAGCAGGCCTCAAGCTTGTCCTGCAGTGCTCTCTTGCGAGAGCCTGCATCGCTCACACCGGTGCACGCAGCGCCGGTGTAATTATTAGGATAGCAAATTCATTCTTGGTCGATATTGCAACGCCTCTGCCAGGTGACTCGGTCCGATGCTCTCAGCACCCGCTAGGTCCGCGATCGTGCGCGCCAGCATCAGTACCCGATGATAAGCGCGCGCCGAGAGCTGCAACTGGTCCATGGCGGACTGCATCAACGCCTGCCCCGTTTCATCCAAAACGCAGAACTTGCGCACCTCTGCCGGGCGCATATCCGCGTTCGATGTAGGGGCGGATGCCGTCCGACCTTGTTGTCCCCCCGCATCATCATGCGAAAACCGCGCCCTCTGCCTTTCACGAGCCGCTTCCACCCGAGTGCGCACCGTGGCGGAGGATTCGCCCAGGCGCGCTTCCGAAAGCTTTTTACATTCCACCCGCGGTACCTCCACGTGGATGTCGATGCGGTCCAACAGCGGGCCGGAGATGCGTTTCTGGTACTTGCTCACCATCATGTTTGAGCAGGTGCAGGGTTTGACCGGGTCGCCGTAATACCCGCATGGATATCGGTTCATAGGATCGACCGGATGAAAGTTAGCTGGGAAGGTCAGCGAGCCCTGTGCCCGGTTGATCGTGACGGTCTTATCTTCCTGCGGCTGGCGCAGCACCTCCAGCACGCGCACTACATCTTATAAATACTGTGTTCTATTGTCCAAGAGGCTCGTTCTATTATCCAAGACAGGATAAATCATTTTGTTTATAGTGTAATGGAAGGGATGACCATCTTGAACATTTTATCTCTTCTCCTTAGGAAGCACACCGTTGCCAATGCCGCGGTGTGTTTTCATTAGGAGAACATGCAAGGCGCAATTAGATTAACAATAGGGAATTATAATAAAAACATGGATCAGATTTTACGTATCGGCTCTCAGATTGGTTCATATGATCCCTTTTGGGTTCAGGTTCGTGAGGCCGTCTACCGGAAAGCTCAAGAACTTAATGCTGACTTGATCCCGATCAACATCACTGAGCAACCGGCAACACTTTCACCGGATGAACAGGCAAGTTTGGTGGATGAGTTGCTGGCCGAGGATTTAATGGCCCTGATCTGTTGGAACCTGCCAGCCGATATGATCCACAGGTTACTTGATCTCGGCATGCCTGCCATCTACCTGTCTGAATCCCAGATCCGGCATCCGTTATTTGTATCGCCGCGTGGGTTGGATCAGGCCGCGAGGATTGTAGGAGAATATTTCGCTGAGAAGCTGAACGGGCATGGGCAGGTTTTATGTGTTGGCGGCCTGATGGAAGTGGAAGGGGAGGATGGCAGTACGCGCCTGGCAGGTATCAAGGAAACGCTTAAGAAGTACCCCGATATCTCTTTTTTTCATATACCAAGTCTCTGGCGTTACGATCAGGCTTTCCCTCAAATTGAAGCCGCCATGCGTAAGCTTGACAAATCCTTTGATGCCATCTTTGGCCTATCGGACTCACTTGCTTTGGCCGCGCGGGATGCAGGGCGAGCACTAGGGTTGGTGGATGATAAGACCATCATAACGGGCATAAATGGTGATCCCCTGGCCCTGGCAGCCATCGCCGAAGGCAGCATGAGCGCAACGGTAGAAACTTCAGCCTTCGATTTTGGGGTCCAGGCGGTTGAGTTGGCTTGCCAGGCAGCTCGCCGGGAAAAACTGCCCGCCCATTTTAACTATATGCCGCGCCTGATAACGGCTGGGAACGTAGCCGAAGTGGCTTTGCAAAAGCTAATTGCGATCGCGAGCATCCCTTCGCGATTGGTCGGAGTAAACCGCCAGCTTGAGCAAAACCGGTTGACCCAATTGGAGACCAGCGCGGCTATCAACCAGCGGGTTGGATCGCTGCTCGACCGGCAGGAACTCTCACGGGAAATCGCCAACCTCATCCGTGCAAACTACGGCTATGATCGGGTTCAGCTTTTCTTGTGGTCCGAACAAGAACAGCTGCTCACGCTGGATGAACCGATGGGATCTTCCGGCGAACAGATACGCCTCCCGCTGCATGAATCCGGCTTGCTGGCCGAAGCCTTGTTACGCAGCGAAACGATCTATATCCCGGATACTCATCACAGTAACCGCTTTCCACCGGATTCCAGATTAATGGAGATATCCTCAAGAGTTATCCTGCCCATCCGGCTGGGTGAAAAAATCCTTGGGCTGCTCGACCTTCACAGCCTGCACCCCAAGGCGCATCAGCGCCAGGAGTTGATCGGTTTGCAATCACTAGCGGACCAGTTGGGTATAGCAATGCGCAACGCCGAATTGTACAGTGAGGCTGTGCTGGCCCGGGCCGCGGCGGAAAAGGCCGACCAATTAAAAACCCGGCTGTTGGCGAATGTCAGCCATGAATTGCGCGCACCATTGAACGTGATTCTGGGCTACAGCCAGGCCGCGCTTAAAGTGCCCAACCCTTATGATGTTGAACTTCCACAAGCGGTCTTGCGGGATTTTGGTCATGTTTATAACAGCGGAGAGCATTTAATCCGCCTGATCAATGACTTGCTGGATCTGTCTCGAGCTGAAATCGATGCACTCGACCTGTTCCCCGAGACATTTAACCCGCGCCCTTTTTTTGAAGATGCTTTTCACAGCATGGCGGATAACGCAGATATATCAAGAAACGTTACGTGGCATTTGAGCCTGCCAGAGCGTTTGCCGATGATCTACGCTGACCCGGTCCGGTTGCGCCAGATCCTGCTCAATCTCCTGCACAACGCTCAAAAGTTTACCTCCAGCGGTAAGATCACCCTGGGAGTTGAAGTCGATCCGCCGCACCTTCATCTGTGGGTAAAAGATACGGGGTCGGGAATTCCAGTCGAACAACAGGAACGCATCTTCGAACCATTCGTAACGATTGGACCTCCTGATCGCCGTCCGACAGGAATTGGATTAGGTTTAAGTATCACCCGCCGGCTGGTAGCCCTGCACGGTGGTTCGATGACGCTGGAGAGCCAACCAAAGCAAGGCAGCACTTTTCACGTTTATTTACCATTGCCAAACCTGTCTGGAAAGCCGGTGAGCATTGCCGGCAAGACGAACCATCCGGTCCTGGTTTTACTCTCAAGCCATGAACAGGTTCCCGAAGCATTGATCGAGTTGAGCCAGAGACGCAAATTGACCATTCATAAATTGCATCCAGGTGACAACCTGGAGGTACTCTTAACAGAGGTCCAACCGATGGCTTTAGCCTGGGACCTTAGCGATGCCAGCTTTAGTGATTGGACATTGATCCAACATTTGAGGAGCCAGCCCCAGTTGTGCCAACTACCCTTTATTTTGTACAGCCAGGAGGGAAATGAAGGCCCGGATCTCACAACCGGCATAACTGACGTGGTGATGAAGCCGATCAATGGAAAAACGCTGATCGATATGTTGGAGACCATCCGCCCACGCGGGGCATCTGGTCCGCTACTCATTGTGGATGATGACCCGCAAGCCTGCCAGCTTTATCAACGACTGGCGGCCGGCGCGCTGCCTGGTTGTGCGATCAATACCGCCGGGAATGGAGCAGCAGCCCTGGCCATATTGGAGCGGGAAACCCCATGCCTGGTAATCCTGGATTTGATGATGCCGGAAGTGGATGGGTTTACCGTGCTCGAACAGATGCGCCTCAATCCTCGCACCCGGCAGGTACCCGTACTGGTGATGAGCGGCAAAATGCTTTCCCTTGAAGATGTTCAGCGGTTGGATTATGGCCGGGTAACCTTTCACAGCAAGGAGCTTTTATCAACTGAAGAGGCCATAGCCAGCGTACAGCGCGCCCTGTTGGGCGAACAAACCCTACTCCAATCAACCAGCATTCTGGTTAAGCACGCCCTGGCGTATTTGCATCAAAACTTTGCCAATCAACTAACCCGCAAGGAGATTGCCGAGGCAGTGGGTGTAAGTAAAAATTACCTGAGCGAAATTTTCCGGCATGAACTCGGTTTATCTCCCTGGGATTACCTGACCCGTTTACGCCTCCAAAGAGCCAAAGAGCTGTTGCGTTCCACGGGGGACAGTATTACTTCTGTGGCTGCACAAACCGGGTTTGATGATTCCGCCTATTTCAGCCGGGTTTTCCGAAAAAACATTGGACTGTCGCCTCAGGAATATCGCCAGGAGGCGAAGTAGCAGCGTTTCTGTTTTCCCTGCACGTTGCACCCCCCCCAAATATAGCGTTCAATTATCCAAGAGACCCATGCAATTGTCCAAGACAAAGTTGGGTCTTTTTTGTTATCCTTAGTTCGGTAGATTGTTCGTATGAGCAAAAAACGCCTGCCGCTCAAAGGAGTAAAAATGCGGAATCGCTCAATTATTATTATCGTAACCATATGGATAATTGCAACTATTTGCCTCAACGCTTGCAGCAGCACATTATCCCCTACCCCCACTCCCAGAGAGACTCCGGCAATTGTTGAATCCGCAACTGCTACATCCAGCCCGGCACCAAGCGTGGAACTCACCTATTGGCTCTGGAATGACTTTCAAATGCCGGCCTACCAGGCCTGTGCAACCGAATTCACCCGCCAACACCCCAATATTAAGGTCAAGTTTCAATGGTATGCCTGGGTTCCGTATTGGGATGCCCTAAATGCTGCTTTCAAAGCGGGCAACGCACCGGATGTATTCACAAACCACCTGACCATGTACCCTGACCTGTTACAGCAAGGAAGAATAATGGATATTGGGCCATATGTAAAGCGGGATAATGTAGATACAAATCAATACATCGCAGGCCTGGCGGATTTGTGGGTAAAAGAAGGCAAGCGCTACGGATTCCCTAAGGATTGGGACGCGATTGGAATTTATTACAACCTCAATATATTCAAAAAGGCTGGAATTGACCCATCCATCATGAATAGCTGGACCTGGAATCCTGATGATGGCGGCACCTTCCAACAGACCATCGCCAGATTAACTTTGGACAACAAAGGGCGGAACGGCCTCGACCCGAATTTCGATAAAACCAACGTTATGCAATGGGGGCTTATCTCGAACGCAGGCGATGGCACGACCGGCGGGCAAACCCAATGGGCGGCCTGGGCTGCCAGCACTGGTTTTGTACTCACGGATGGCCCATGGAGCACGCATTATCATTACGATGATCCTCGCCTAATCAAAACGGTGCAATGGTGGGCTAATCTTAATTTATTATATGGATACGCCCCCGGAGCGAAGTACTTCCCGGCAGATGGTAGCGGCCTGGATCGGGAGAATTTGTTCCTGTCGGGCCGTGGGGCCATGCTGATACATGGGTCATGGCATATTAACGATGTGGCCATGGCCGGGAAAATTCCGGTGGGTATTGGCAAATTGCCGGCCGGACCGGAGGGGATTAAAACCCCAAC
>JBEKCT010000066.1:0-24230 GCA_050014715.1 Anaerolineales bacterium
TTCCCGAGAAATTGACTGTACTTCGTGATCGCCGCCGTCAACGTGGTCTTGCCGTGGTCAATGTGACCCATCGTGCCCACGTTCATGTGCGGTTTCGTGCGGTTATATTTCTGCTTGGCCATGAATAATTTCTCCTTCCCGAACCAAAGAACTATGCGTTTAAGATTTCCTGCGCCACCGATGCGGGTACTGGCGCATAGTGATCGAATTCCATCGAGAATACGCCACGACCTTGTGTGGCCGAGCGCAATTCGGTTGCATAACCGAACATTTCACCAAGCGGTACCGTTGCATTGACAGCCTGGGCATTACCCGGCCGCATTTCCATGCCCCGGATGGTTGCCCGGCGGCCATTCAAACCGCCGATGATATCTCCCAGAAATTCCTCCGGAGCGACCGCTTCTATCTTCATGATCGGCTCAAGAAGAACCGGCCCACCCTTCTGGACGCCTTCCTTAAAGGCAAAGGTGGCTGCCATCTTGAAAGCCATTTCGTTCGAGTCAACCTCGTGGAATGACCCGTCGAACAATTTCACTTTCAGATCGACCACCGGGTAGCCTGCCAACACACCACTTTCTGAGGCTTCCTTGATACCCTTTTCCACAGCCGGGATATACTCACGCGGGATTGCACCACCGACAATTTTATTTTCAAAAACGATCCCGCTACCCCGTTCCCCGGGTTCCAATGAGATAACCACATGACCATACTGGCCGTGGCCACCCGTCTGTTTTACGTACTTATAATTGACTTCCTTGACCGGTCGCGTGATTGATTCGCGGTACGCCACGCGCGGTCGACCTACATTAGCCTGAACGTGGAACTCGCGCATCATCCGATCAACGATCACTTCCAAGTGTAACTCGCCCATCCCTTCAATGATCGTCTGACCGGAATTTTCATCAGAGTGAACACGGAAAGTCGGGTCCTCTTCGGAAAGTTTTCGCAAAGCCTCACCCATGCGGGCCTGATCAACATTCGTCTTGGGTTCAATGGCGACGCTAATGACCGGTTCCGGGAAGGTGATATTTTCGAGTACGACCAGTTTATTGTCGCAGAGAGTGTCGCCGGTAAAAGTTTCCTTGAAACCCAAGACGGCGGCAATATCTCCCGCACGCACTTCGGTCACATCATCCCGGTGATCCGCATACATGCGCAACAAACGGCCGATGCGTTCACGCTTTCCCTTGGTGGAATTGGTGACCATCTGGCCCTGGCTTACCGTTCCGGAATAGACACGGAAGTACGCCAGACGTCCCACGTAGGGATCAGTAACTATTTTAAAGACCAATGCGCTCAGCAACGCGTCATCCTGGGGCGGCAGCTGGATGACCTCATTAGTTCGAGGGTCCGTTCCGGTAATTGCAGGGACATCCAACGGGGAAGGCAGGTAATCAATTACTGCATCCAAAACCAGTTGAACACCCTTATTACGCAAGGAACTCCCGCAAAACACCGGAGTCGCCCTACTTTCAATCACCGCCCGCCGGAGGGCGTCCTTCAACTCAGCGTTGGTGATTTTGCCGCCTTCAAGATACTTAACGGTCAGATTATCATCCAGTTCAGCAATCCGTTCGACCATGGTATGACGACGTTCTTCCGCCTCGGCTTTAAGGTCAATAGGGATTTCGGCCTCACGCGGATCCTTGCCGAGCTCATCATCCCAATAAACGGCTTTCATTGTCATCAAATCAACAACGCCCTGGAAGGAGGCTTCCATTCCTATTGGCATTTGCATGGCAATGGGATTGGCTCCCAGGCGTTGTTTGATGGTTTCGATCGTGCGCTCATAGGATGCCCCCACCCGGTCCATCTTGTTCGCAAAACAAATTCTGGGCACACCATAGCGGTCAGCCTGACGCCAGACTGTCTCGCTCTGCGGTTCGACCCCTTGGACAGAGTCGAAGACAACCACGCCGCCATCTAAAACACGCAATGATCTTTGGACTTCCGCGGTAAAGTCGATGTGACCAGGTGTATCAATTATATTAACCTGATAACCCTTCCACTCGGCTGTCACTGCCGCAGAGACGATTGTAATGCCGCGTTCGCGCTCCTGCTCCATCCAATCGGTAACGGTGGTACCTTCATCCACGGAACCAATACGATGGGTCATCCCCGTGTAGAACAGGATCCGCTCGGTGGTAGTGGTTTTACCAGCATCAATATGAGCAATGATGCCGATGTTTCTATACCGTTCGAGCGGGAACGCGCGTGCCATAATAATGCCTGCTTGTTAAGGTTCAATAAACGCCAATTACATGCGGTAGTGGGAGAAGGCGCGATTCGCCTCGGCCATTTTATGGGTTTCTTCGCGTTTGCGAATGGAGGCGCCTTCATTCTTGTAGGCATCCAACAATTCGTCCGCCAGTTTTTCGGCGAACGATTTACCAGCGCGGGCTCTGGCCGAATCAAGCACCCAGCGGATCGCCAGAGTGGTACGGCGGGCCGGGGGGACTTCCATCGGAACCTGGTAAGTGGCGCCACCGACGCGGCGGGGCTTCACTTCCATGGCAGGCGCGACATTACGCATGGCGGTATCAAAGACCTCCACCGGGTCTTTTCCAGCACTGCGCTCACGGATAATATCCAGTGTATCGTACATCACATTCACCGCCGTGCTCTTCTTGCCACGCTGCAACATGTGGTGAATCATGGTCTGGATGGTTACACTGTTATAGCGGATATCGGGAAGGATCTCACGCTTTTCTGGCTTGGATCGACGCATATTATTACTCCATCAAATCAACTAGGCAGCTGTTTCTTTCGGGCGCTTGGCGCCGTACTTCGAACGGCTCTGCTTCCGGTTATTGACACCAGTAGTATCAAGAGACCCACGCACGATGTGATAACGCACGCCTGGCAGGTCCTTCACACGACCACCACGAACCAACACGACAGAGTGTTCCTGCAATTGGTGACCTTCACCCGGGATGTAGGCTGTGACTTCAATGCCATTGGTCAGTCGCACGCGGGCAATCTTGCGTAACGCTGAGTTAGGCTTCTTTGGAGTCGTAGTGCGGACAACGGTGCATACGCCGCGCTTCTGAGGCGCACCTTTAGGCTGGCGCACACGGCGCTGCTTCTTGGTATTCAGGGTATACAGCAACGCCGGGGCCTTGCTCTTGACTTTCTTGGACTGGCGTCCTGTGCGGATCAGTTGATTAATTGTTGGCACATTCGCCTCCAGAACAAATTTCCTTGAAAATTTCGATTTCTTGTCAATAAGTGAGGCCATCGCAAACTTGCCTGGATGGCCTCACTCCTATGAAACAACGCAGTGGGCAGTGCTACGCAGCAGCCCTTTTAGGCAACGAAGGGCAATTCTATCATGATGGGGGGAACCCCGTCAAGACGAATCAACCAATTTGCTTGATTTCCTTCTCTTTAATCAGGTCTTCACCGAGATCCATCAGGCCGGTTGTGTATTTTGGCGGATGAACTTTTTCTTCATCCTTACCGAACTTGACTATTTCTCCTGTATCGCTGACAGCTTCCACGGCCAAACCCAGCGATTGCAATTCCTTGACCAACACACGGAAGGAGGCAGGGATACTCGGCTCTTCGATGGGTTCCCCCTTCACAATGGCCTCGTAGGCATTCACGCGTCCCTGCACATCATCAGACTTTACTGTCAGCATTTCCTGTAAAGTATAGGCCGCACCGTAGGCCTCCAATGCCCAAACTTCCATTTCACCGAAGCGCTGGCCTCCGAACTGGGCCTTGCCACCCAAAGGCTGCTGAGTAACCAGGCTGTAAGGTCCGGTGGAGCGAGCATGAACTTTATCTTCAACCAGATGGTGCAGTTTAAGCATATTCATCACGCCGACTGTGACAGGCTGGTCATAGGCTGCACCGGTCTTGCCGTCCCTGAGAACCTGCTTGCCCAAGGTAGGAGATGGTATGCCCCATTCAAGCATCGCAGCTTTCGAGGTGGCTTCGACATCTTTGTCAGCAACATTATCGTGGCCCAATGTATGCAACCAAAGTTTTGTACATATATGAATGGCGGTCTCGTTGAGTAAATTTCGCTTGGAAGGCGCCGGAATTTCATCGGTAAAGACGGTGACCGGATCGACATCATGATCGCGCAACCACTCAGTGACGGTGGCATGGCGGGCGTAGTTCTCTTCATTCAACCGGTAGACATCGTAGCCGCGTTCACCGAGCCATTGTTCCAGGTAGAGACGGCGGACCTCATTGTCATCTTCGATCGATTCAGGAGTGTAATCCTGGGTCTTGAGCCATTCCCAGGCCGCGCTGGCGGTCTCTTTCCAGGCATAATCCACCATCCAGGCGCGTGCCAGTTCGGCTTCGATCTCATTTTCCCGGGCTCCGTCAAATACCGGAGTAATAGCACGGAAACCGAGTTTCTGCGCGGCCCAGCCCAGGTGGACTTCCAGCACCTGTCCGAGGTTCATACGTCCGGGAACGCCGGTCGGATTCAGGACAATATCCACGGGTGTACCATCATCCAGGAATGGCATATCTTCTTGACGGACGACGCGGGAAACAACACCCTTATTGCCGTGGCGACCGGCCATCTTGTCGCCAGCAGTGATCTTGCGGCGCTGCGCCACAGAGACGCGCACCATCATATCCACGCCGGCGGAAAGGTCGGCGTTATCCTCCCGGGTAAAGACTTTCACATCCACAACCTTGCCGCGTTCGCCATGGGGCATTCGCAGCGAGGTATCCTTCACATCCCGTGACTTCTCACCAAAGATAGCCCGCAAAAGGCGCTCTTCAGGAGTCAGTTCCTTTTCACCTTTGGGTGTAATCTTCCCAACCAGAATATCGTTCGGGCCCACTTCCGCCCCAATGCGAATTATGCCGCCCTCATCGAGGTCTTTGATGGCATCCTCGCCGACGTTCGGAATATCGCGGGTTATCTCTTCCGGACCGAGCTTCGTATCGCGGGCTTCGACCTCGTATTTTTCAATATGGACGGAAGTAAAGCGATCCTCCTGGACCAGACGTTCGGAAATCACGATCGCATCTTCGAAATTGGCACCTTCCCAGGACATGAATGCCACAGTAACGTTCTGGCCCAGGCCCAGTTCGCCACTTTCGGTCGAGGAAGAATCTGCAATGATATCACCCTTGCGGGTAACCTGGCCCTTTATGACTGCCGGACGCTGGTCAATGCAGGTGGACTGGTTCGAGCGCTGGTACTTGCGCAGCTTATATGTGTGCAAGCCACCGCCCTTCTCTTTAATGACAATGGAAGAACCGGTCACCGAGACCACATCGCCATCCGCCTCAGCGACAATTACCTGGCCCGAATCCAGAGCCGCATAGCGCTCCATCCCGGTCGAGACAGTCGGGATCTCAGGACGCACCAACGGCACCGCCTGGGCCATCATGTTCGAGCCCATCAAGGCACGGTTGGCATCGTCATGTTCCAGGAAGGGGATCAATGCCGCGCTGATGCCAACCACCTGGTGAGGGGCAACATCCATATAATCCAGGTTCTCCGGTGCAGTGAAGATGAAGCCGGAATGGTAACGGCAGGACACACGCGAGCTCTCGTACTCACGGAATTCATTCAAGACTGCGTTCGCCTGGGCAATCACGTACTTATCTTCGGCGTCTGCGGAAAGATATTCGTATTCATCCGAAACGTAGGGGAGAATTGCCACATCCTTCTTGGTCCTGGCAATCGTCTTGAGCATTTTATTCGTGATGCGTTCCCCGGCTTTGATCACTACTTCGCCGCTCTTGGGGTCGGTTAGATCTTCGCGCAAAGCATGACCTTCCAGTCCAGCATTATCGCAAGCCATCTGCCGGATGACACGCCGATAGGGTGTTTCGATAAAGCCATATTCGTTTACGCGTGCAAAAGATGCCAGACGGCCGATCAAACCGATGTTTGGACCTTCAGGGGTTTCAATCGGGCAAATGCGCCCATAGTGGGAGTGGTGGACATCGCGGACATCAAAACCGGCGCGTTCCCGCCGCAACCCACCCGGGCCAAGGGCGGAAAGAGTACGCTTATGGCGCAACTCGGCCAGAGGATTGGTCTGATCCATGAATTGCGAGAGCTGGCTGGAGCCAAAGAACTCCCTTAACGCCGCCACCACCGGACGAATATTTACCAGGGTTACCGGGGAAAGCTGCTCCTGATCGCGAATGGACATGCGTTCCTTGATAACCCGCTCCATGCGGCGTAGACCAATGCGCAGCTTGTTCTGGATCAATTCGCCAACGGTCTTAACACGGCGGTTGCCGAGATGGTCTATATCATCGGGCGGTTCAACGCCATTATTAATGAGGATCATGCGCCGCAGCAGGCGAATAATGTCTGCCTTGGTTACCGTACGGTGCGGGATGGGAATTTGCAGATCGAGTTTTTGATCCAGTTTATAGCGGCCCACGCGCTCCAAATCATAATGACGCTGATCGAACAATTGCTCTTCGAGAAAAGCGCGTGCATTATCGAGGGTGGCCGGGTCGCCGGGACGCATGCGCTTGAAGAACTCGATCAAGGCCGCTTCGGCAACCGTCAATCCACTGGAAAGGTCCCATTCTGGTTCCTGGCGCAACGTCGAAGCAATGAACATGCGTTCAGGATTAGTATCCACATCTTTGAAAAGATTGATGAGTTCCTCATCTGTTCCTGAGGTAAGCAACTGGTCAGCGCTATTCCCATCATCCACGGTTGATAACGCCCGCAAAAAGACGGTGATTGGAACGGTGCGCTTGCGGTTGAATTTTAAGATGATGTAATCGCTTTTGCGGGTCTCAAACTCCATCCAGGCACCCCGGTCGGGGATGAGTTTCGCCATCGCCAGCGGGCGGCCGGTGGCGCGATCAGTGGGCGCTTCGAAATAAACTCCAGGGGAGCGAATCAACTGGGAAACGACCACACGCTCGGTACCATTAATAATGAAAGTGCCTTTATCGGTCATTTCCGGGAAATCACCCAGGAAGATATCCTGTTTGATGGGTTCTGGAACATCCGCTCCGGCCAACAAGACCGAAATATAGAGTGGGCTGGCATAGGTCAGGTCACGCTCAACGCACTCTTCAATATCGTGCTTCGGTTCACCAAACCAATATTTCAAGCCCCACTGCTTTGATTCGGGACCGCGGCTGGGAAAGAAAAGTTTCATCCCCTTGTTGTATGATTCTATCGGTGAAATTTCATGAAGGAGATCCCCCAATCCCTCTTTCTTCAAGCGTTCGAAGGAGTCCAGCTGAACTTCAATAAGGTTGGGCAACTTAAGCGTAACCGGGATACGCGCATAGTTCTTCTCGGGTAGTACAGATGCCATAGATTTCTCCTGAATTTAGGTGTTCTGGCGGAAAGACGGTGCCGCATGCAACATCCCACTGGGGGCAGAAGCAACGACAATTATGCAAAGGTTTATTATACATATCCGGTAAAGTAAAGTCAAGTACCAAAAAGCATTTTTTAGGGGTTTTGGCTTGCATTTTTCCGGAATCGTTGACAAAAAGGCTTCCCCATAGTAACATCGAAGCCGCTTGCCGAGGTAGCTCAGTGGTAGAGCAGGGGACTCATAAGCCCTTGGTCGTGGGATCGACTCCCACCCTCGGCACCAAAGAACAGGGTATTCCCCCATCCAGGCCCGCTCAGGAGCGGGCTTTTCGTTTTCATCCCATTCCCGCTCTTTTCCGAGTTATAAACACACAAACCGGAGGTTCATGATATTCTATTGCGATTTGGTTATTGCTCATTCAATGCCAGTTCAACCGCTTCATCCAATGTCATTAACTGACCTTTATCATATTCACCCTTAAATATAGCTTCACCCAACCTGGAAATACACGCCGCGACCACCTTATCGACATCTGCCTGCTCGACTCCTGGCCGGAGTTCGGTGACTTCTTTGCGCTTCGCATCTGCCCATCCGATCAAGCGCGCGGCGATATTGAGGTTGCCGGTGATAACAAATAAACCTGCCATCCCCTCCAGCGAATATACAACTCCAATATTATCTTTATTCGTATGAAAGGCCTGTGTGCTCCTGACAAGGATCTCGTGCGCTTCCTTTACATTGTTTTTGGCCAAGGCGATATAACCTAAACGCGCTGTAATCCAGAGACATTGAATTTGATTTCCCAATTTTTCAAACTGAACCAGGGCCTCTTGTAATAGAGTACAGGCTTCTTCCTGATCACCGTGCAGGAGTGCGATGATGCTTTTTACGACCTGTAAATCTCCCCAGATATCAATATTCCTTTCAAAGGGGATCAACCTGGACGCCTCATCCAGATATTTCTGTGCCAGATCAATCTCACCATTCAATGCCCGATAATTGCCAATAATGCATAAGACATCCGCTTGAAATCTCCGGTCACCCGCCTCGCCAAACAATTTCACCGCTCTATCATAGTGATCGAAGGAACGCTGGAAATCCCTGTGATCGTCAGCCACAAGATAATTTACAAACGCCTGCCTCCAAATGTCGCCAAGCGATTGGGATAACCCAAGAGCCTGTTGGTAAAAATCGTTTCCTTCCACTCGATTTCCAATGTAAAAAGAAGTGGTTCCCAGCAAGCCAAGAGCATCGATTTCCCCGGTGCGGTCATTGCAAGCTCTAAATAATGCCAGGCTCTCTTCCGCTGGCCCGCGTGCTTGTGGGAATTTCTCAAGGTATAAGAATATCCAACCCTGGGCGCATAACGCCTTGGCTCGCGCAACAGGATAGTTTTCCGACTCCGGGTGCTGGAGAAACTCAGCCAACCAGAACGAACCCAGGCGGATATCATACCTCTCCCATACATCCAGCAACCTGCTTGATAGATACAATCCGCCTTCGATATCTTTTATAGCGGCTTGTTCCAGCGCAGAGATTAGATTATCGTGTTCATCCATTGCACGGGCATACCAACGCTCCTGTTCGATGCCTCGCAAACCCAACTCCATTTTTTCTGAAAACCCCAGGAAGTATTGCAAATGTCGATCACTGACAATTTCCAATTCACCCGACTGAATCAACTTCCCGTGGACATATTGACGAAGAAATTCATGGAAATGATAACGGGTGCCATGTTCCAATCCCTGTTCGACCACGATTAATGACTTTTGGGCAAGGCTGCCGGTCAGGTCCATTGCATTTCCATCGCACATGACCTGCGCAGAATCTAGAGTCCATCCACCTGTAAAAACAGAAAGTTGCATAAGGAACGCTTGCTCTGCATCCGTTAACAAGGACCAGCTCCAATCAATGGAAGCCCGCAGTGTTTTATGACGGGATAGCGTTGCCTGATTATTGTTATCCAATATGGAAAATGATCTATATAACTGTTTTGATATCTCTTCGACAGTCATCATATTCACACGTGCAACTATCAGTTCTATTGCCAATGGAATTCCGTCAAGCCTGCGGCATATCTCCCCGATTGCTTGCGCGTTTTCCTGCGTTATTTGAAAAGTTGATAGAGCCAATGCGGCGCGATCAACAAATAATTTAATGGAATCATATTCAGATATTTTTTCAAGAGAATCGCTTTGCTTCGGAGTGGAAAGAGAATTCAGGTAGTAGGTTGCTTCACCTTCCACTTTCAATATTTCACGACTGGTCGCAAGAATTCTCAAGTTTGGGCATCGAGTTAGCAGTGTCCGTACTAGTGTCGTGCAGGTTTCCAGCAAGTGCTCACAATTATCCAGGATGAGCAATAAGGTTTTTTCACGAAGAACATGTATCAATATCTCCATGATCTGGCGGTCATGACCTTCTTGAATACCGAATACCGAGGCAACAGTTTGGGGGAGACGCAGAGGGTCGGAAAGGCTGTCCAGGGGGATAAACCAGACTCCCTCTGGATATGCATGCAGCTGTTGATGCCCCACTTGAATGGCGAGGCGCGTTTTCCCCATTCCGCCTGCCCCGGCAAGAGTAACCAAACGGTTCTTCTTGAGCAGGGAGATGAGCTCGCGTTGCTCCTTCCCGCGACCGATAAAAGATGTAATTAATGACGGCAGGTTGGATTGTTGATCGATATTCGACAAGCGCCATGGTGCATTGTCTGGTTCGCCCCCTGCAGAGGCCTGCCAGTCACCGCGCGCAAAACGCAAAAAAGATCCACGCTCTTCTGGCGGTATGTTGAAAATATCCGCCAGTTGTTTGACCGTCTCGGCAGATGGACGGCGTTCTTCTGTCTCGAATTTGCGCAAGGCGCTCGTCGAGCAATTGATCTGCAGTGCCAGTTGATCCTGTGTCAGCCCCAATCCAAGACGTTGATGTTTAAGCCAGTCTCCAAAAGACATCTCAGTCATCACACCCTCCAATTAAGGATTGTGTCAATTTTGTGTCACTGAATGTATCACTGAGCGACACCACTGCACATTGGAGATCCTTTATAGTGTAACTGTCGAATGAAAGTATATCACTTAGAAAAGGAGAAAAAAATGAAACAGTCTTCAGTTCTTCAGGCCCTGTCGAATGTCACGGGATCCCTTCAAAAAGGAAAAAAGTACTTGAAACAGTTCTTCGTTGTGACGGCACTGTCGGCTGCCATTATCCTGGCAGTTTGGGGGATCCTCAAGCCGCCTCTCTCCTCTCCACTGGCAGCGAAGAGCAATAATGCACCTTTATCGACTCAATACAATGGACCGGTGCATGCTCAAGAGAAGGCAGCCGATATGGCGAGCGGTGTGCGGTCTGGAGGTTTGCCTGTTCTTGGCATACTTGTGGATTATAAGGTTGCCGCTGTGTTCCATCCATCCGGCCGGATCATCACCGATCCGATCGGCACGCTGGGAAATACCCCCAATACAGGGGTGCCGGATTATAAGGTTGCCCCAATATTCGGCGCCAACGGCGCGGTTCTTTCCGATCCTTCTGGCACGGCCTTGCATGCCCAGGGGGCGGGAGCGGCAGCGGACGTGGCTGTTTCCATGACGGTTGCAGACTTCATGGTTGCACCAATGTTCGGTGCCAACGGCGCGGTCTCATCCGATCCCTCAGGCCTGGTATTGAATTCAACCGAATCAGGAAGTGCGGATTTCAAGATTGCTCCAGTGTTCGGTACCTACGGCGCGGTCGTATCCGATCCTTCAGGCACGATCTTGAATGCCCACGGGGAGGGAGGGGCCTGGAGCGGGACTGTTCCAATGACGGGTGCAGATTTCAGGGTTGCACCAGTGTTCGGAACCAACGGCGCGGCCGAATTCAATCCCTCAGGCATTGCATTGAATTCAACCAAAGGCGGTGCGGATTTCAAGGTTGCACCTGTTTTCGGTACTAACAGCGCGGTCATATCCGATCCATCAGGTACGATTTTGAATGCCCTCGGAGCGGGAGCAGCTTGGGGCGTAGCCGTTCCAGTAAAGGGTATGGAATTCAAGATTGCACCAGTGTTCGGTAGCAACGATGCAATCTTATCCGATCTCACTGGCACGATATTGAATTCAACCAAATCAGAAGCTGCGGATTTTAAGGTTGCACCAGTGCTCGGTACCAACGGCGCGATCGTTTCCGATTCCTCTGGTACGATTTTGAATGTCCTCGGAGCTGGAACGACGGGGGGCGTGGCTGTTCCAATGACGGGTGCGGATTTCAAGATTTCACCAGTGTTCGGTACAAAGGGCGCGGTCGTTTCCGATCCCACAGGTACGATTTTGAATGCACACCAATCGGGAAGCGCGGCCGTTCCCATGACGGGTACGGATTTCAAGGTTGCACCAGTGTTCGGTATCAAAGACGCGATCATATCCGATCCCACAGACACGATATTGAATGCGATCAATCTATAAGTCAGACTATTCCTAATGTGAAAAAGAACAGCGACCGGGTTGATCTTCCCGATCGCTGTTGATTCTAAAAGAGATCATATTGCTTTTAGCATGGGTTTGAACCAGAAATTAATACTGTTGAATGAAATAAACAGATTATGTGATAACCTGGTCACAATTTGCAGTCTTTTTTTATTGTTTCCTATTAGGCCAAGTACCATAAATCAGCAGGGTTGCAGACCGGCTTTTCTTTACAATCCCATTGAAATTGGATTATTATTGCCACCATTTGCCATCCGCTGAAAATCAACTTTGAGTAAACTCTTTGCCTGGAAAGCCCTCCTATTGACAAATTGGATAAGGCAGGTAGAATAATTTTGGCGCAAGCCAAAATAATTTGGAAACTGTAAACATTCATCCAAATATACAAGCGGGGTCGCATTTTGCAATTGTACGGCCAAGGCTCACACATGTGAAATGCGGCTCAACCATAATTTTTTTAGATATATAAATAGTTATCAATGGACCTGGAAAAAACCCTTCCCCTGATCATCATCGAAACCATCCGAGGCGCGCTGGCAGAAGATATCGGTTCAGGCGACGTCACCACCGACAGCATTGTCCCGGCAGAGGCCAGAATGCAAGGGCAGATCATCGCCAAGCAGGCTGGCGTGGTGGCAGGGTTGGATGTTGCCCGGGCGGTTTACCTGACAGTGGACCCGCAGGTGGATTTCCAATCCCGGGTGGAGGAGGGCAGCCAGGTGGAGGACCGCCAGGTGCTGGCAGTGGTAGCCGGACGAACACGCAGCCTGCTGACCGCCGAGCGGACCGCCCTCAACTTCCTGGGGCGCATGTCGGGGATAGCCACGCTGACCAGGCAATTCGTTCAGGCTGTGGCAGGGACAAAGGCGATCATCCTTGATACGCGCAAGACCGCCCCCGGCCTGCGGGCGGTGGATAAACTGGCGGTGACGCGTGGGGGCGGCCAGAACCACCGGATTGGTCTGGATGACATGATCCTGATCAAGGACAACCACATCGACTACGCCGGGTCGATCACCGAGGCTGTGCGGCGCGCCGGAGCGGCAGCCAGCGGGCTGGAGGTGGAAGTTGAGGCGCGTAGTCTGGAGCATGTGCGGGAAGCGCTGTCAATCGGGGTCAAGCGGATCCTGCTGGATAACATGACGCCGGAAATGATGGCCGAGGCGGTACAAATGACCGCCAGGAAAGCAAAATTGGAAGCTTCCGGCAACGTAACGCTGGAAACCGTCCGGCGGATTGCCGAGACGGGCGTGGATTATATCTCTGCCGGCGCCCTGACCCATTCGGCCAGGGTGTTCGACGTATCGTTCGATTATATTTCCTCACCACCCCCCACCCCTCCACCCTACCGGGCGCACGTCCCTTCTGGAGAGGCGAGAGAATGAGCAAGAGGTAAAAATGAGTTCACAAGAAATGTACGAGAAAATGAAATCCCGGCTTGAAAAAATCGTTCCGGATGTGGAACTGCGCATCAAGGCCGAGATTGCCGTGGAGATCGAAGAATTAAAGGTTCAGAAGAACGCAGTCATCCTTGGACACAATTACATGGAACCGGCACTGTTCTATTCCATCCCGGACTTTACCGGCGACTCGCTCGACCTGAGCCGCAAGGCCGCCCAGACCGATAAGAGCGTGATCGTCTTTTGCGGCGTGCGTTTCATGGCCGAGACGGCCAAGATATTGAACCCAGCCAAGACCGTGCTGCTGCCGGCCGAAAAGGCGGGCTGTTCGCTGGCAGCCAGCATCACCGCACAGGATGTCCGCGATCTCAAGGCGAAATTCCCGGGCGTACCGGTAGTGAGCTACGTCAATACCTATGCGGATGTGAAAGCGGAATCGGACATCTGCTGCACCTCCTCCAATGCGGTGGCAGTAGTCGATTCGCTCAAGACGGATACGGTGATCTTCCTGCCGGACGAATACCTGGCGAAGAACGTGGCCAATGAAACCGGCAAGCACATCGTATTCCCAAGCCCAGGGCCCGAAACCCTGGCGCTCAGGCGCCACCAAACTACAAAGAAGAGAGAAAAGCTGGCGGACCTGGATTACCAGATGATCGGCTGGCACGGACGGTGTGAAGTGCACGAGAAATTCACCGTGGCGGATATCCAGGCCGTGCGCGAGCAGTTCCCGGATGTAGTGGTGCTGTGCCACCCGGAGTGCAGCCCGGAAGTGGTAGCGGCTTCGGATTATTCAGGCAGTACAAATGCCATGATACGGTACGTGCAGCAAACCAAAGCGCAGCGCTACCTGGTGCTGACCGAGTGTGCGATGGGCGATAATATCGCGGCGGCCAACCCGGAAAAAGACATGCTGCGGCTGTGCATGGTACGCTGCCCGCACATGAATACCATCACGATGGAAGAAACACGTGATGCACTGAAATTCAACCGTTACGTGATCGATGTGCCGGAAGAGGTGCGGGTGAAAGCCTACCGGGCGGTACAGAGGATGATCGAGATTGGATGAGGAGAGAAAAGAGAGAAGAGAGCAAAGAACAGTTTGTGAAAAAAATTCTCTCTGATATCCAGATAACTGGCTTATGAAAACAACTGACGTGCTCATTATCGGATCCGGAATTGCCGGCGCAAGTGCGGCTCTCAAGCTGGCGCAAAACCCGCGCCGGAAGATCGTGCTGCTGACACGCGAACCCGACCCACATGAATCGAACAGCCGGTACGCCCAGGGAGGGATCATCGGCCGCGGCGTGGACGACAGCGCCGACCTGCTGGTGGAAGACATATTGGCGGCCGGAGCGGGCGCTGCGCTGCCACAGGCGGCACGCATCCTGGCCAAAGAAGGGCCCAAGCTGCTGCAGGAAGTGCTGGTGCAAACTGCCGGAATCGAGTTCGACCGTCTGGATAACGGCGAACCGGATTGGGGGCAGGAAGGGGCGCATTCCCGGCGGCGGATCCTGCATGTGGGCGATGGAACGGGCCGGGCCATCATGGATGGGCTGGTGGCGGCATTAAAGCAAAAGCCGAACGTGGAACTGGAAACAAATTACACCGGGGTGGACCTGATCACCTTTCCGCATAATTCACGCGACCCGCTGGCGGCCTACCAACCGATTGCCTGCCACGGGGCATACGTTTTCGACCGGGCCGGGAAAACGGTCCACCGCACCCTGGCGGCGGCGACGATCCTGGCCACAGGCGGGCTGGGACGAATCTTTCGCAACACGACCAACCCTCCGGGGGCGCGCGGCGACGGAATTGCGATGGCGAGCCGGGCGGGGGCGCGCATCACCAACGCCGAATACATCCAATTCCATCCAACGGCGCTGTCGGTACCGGGCGCGGAAGGGTTCCTGATCAGCGAGGCGGTGCGCGGCGAAGGCGGAGTGCTGCTGACACCGGAGGGGCAGCCATTCATGGAGAAATATTCGCCCGAATGGAAGGACCTGGCGCCGCGCGACGTGGTGGCGCGGGCGATCCACACAGAAATGGAAACCCACGGATATTCCTACGTTTTGCTGGATATTGCCAGCCATATGGAGGCCGAGGAGATCAAGAATCGCTTCCCCAACATCCATGCCGAATGCCTGCGGGTGGGGCTGGATATCACGCGCGAGCCGATCCCGGTGGTCCCGGCGGCGCATTACTTCTGCGGTGGAGTGGTGGTGGATGAATGGGGGCGCACGAGCATCCAGAACCTTTACGCGGTGGGCGAGGTGAGCTGCACCGGACTGCACGGGGCGAACCGGCTGGCTTCGACTTCGCTGCTGGAGGGGCTGGTGTGGGGGCAGCGGGCGGGGGCGGACATCGAAACGCGGCTCTCGGCAGATGGAGAAGCGGACTTGCCAAGCCTGGAGGACGTGCCGTTATGGGATGAGAGTGGGCTCACGACCGACTCGGACCCGGCTTTAATCCAAGGGGACATGCAGACCATCCAGAACGTAATGTGGCATTACGTGGGACTGGTGCGCTCGGGCGAACGGCTGAGCCGGGCGATCAGGGAACTGAGCCACCTGCAGAACGAGATAGAGACTTTCTACCGGCGCACCAAGCTGAGCGACGGGTTGATCGGCCTGCGCAATGCGGTGGAGGTGGGGCTGATCGTGGCACAGGCGGCGCGGCATAACCGGACGAGCCGAGGGTGCCACTACCGCACAGACGCGGTGCAGGTGGGAGACAGGTTGTTGTAGATTTTAAATGGTAGTTGGAGATGGAGGGCTGAGGGGGAAGGGGTGGAGGGACTATAAAGTTAATAGACACCAGGGAGGCGACAGACCAAAGGAACCAGCTTCATTCCACCCCAAGAACAGGTTTCCCTATGGGATAAGCAGCCTCCTGGAACAAGTCGCCGGAAGGGGGTGGATATCGTCCGCCTCTGCAAAGTGATGTTTTACGGATTTTCATCTTTGATTGTTATTACCCTCAGGTATTTAGGTGAACTTGAAACCCATGGATGACAATGTCAGTTTCCTGCCTGGTTTTATCGGTGAGGAAAAGCAACATGGCAAGTCGAAGCTCTGTTTTCACCGAGAAAGGCATTTCCCGAACACTTTTATCCAACCAGATAATTACATTTGAACAGGTCTCGGCCTGCCAATCATAGCCATCGATAAAACCAACCGGTTCATTAAATTCCCGCCCTGTCAGCTTAAACACCACCCCCTGCCCCAAATCCTTGAGATCCTTATACTTCCAGCTCACTTGCATATTCTGCTCCTTCTTCCATTTCAAGTACAGAATTTGCATGATTAACAAACGAAAAATTTTTAAGCCAGCAACTTTTTTTAAAGAGGATTGCCTGCTACGATCTATTCGAAACAGGATCGTGAACTTAATTATATATTATATGAGGTATTTAGGTTTCTTTGGGACGCTAAATACCTCCAAGCCTGGTCTTTCCGTCTGACCTCGCAGCGCATGTTATTAGCCAAAGCAAGGAACGGACCTCGTAAGAACATCGGGGCAGGCAAGCACCGCCCTCCTAATGACAATCCAAGAAACGTCCCGAATGTTTTCTGCAAAGCCCAAATCCTTTTTACAAACTCTTCGGGACGCTGCTTCCTCCGTATGGAGGAAAGCCAATGTCCTTTGGGATAGAAGGGTGCCACGCGCCTAGGGTTTACCCGCAATGACACCAGATAGTTAACCACGGCAGATCGCTTGAGTGTGCCGCAAAAAGGAAGCGGCAGAGGATGTGCAAATAGGAGAGGCTGTCCGAAAAGAACCGGGCAGCCTCTTCGCGAAATGCGGAAATGTGATTCAATAGGGGGTATGAGAAGAAAACGAGCGAATCCAGTGTTCAAGCCGTACGTGATGAATCAGGTGGCATTGATGCCGCCGAGTTACGATGAGAAGATACCAGCGGATCACCTTGTCCGTTTAGTCAACGAAGCAGTGGAGAAGATCGATACAATATCCGGGAGGGGGAAGGTCGAGCTATCATCCGGCGATGATGTTGAAGGTATTGGTGTATGCATATGCAGAGAAGGTCTATTCATCCCGGCGGATAGCCAAGGCGTTGCGGGAGAACATATACTTCATGTGGATCAGTGGGGAGAGTACGCCGGACTTTCGGACGATCAACGATTTTCGAGGCAGCCGGATAAAGGAAGTAATCGATAGCGTGTTCACGGCGGTATTGGAGCATTTGATATCGGCGGGACATGTAAAGCTGGAGCACTATTTTCTGGATGGGACGAAAGTGGAAGCGGATGCGAACAAGCACAAGGTGGTCTGGGCGAAGAAGCGGGAGACGTATCACCAGAGAGTGCAGAAGCAGATCAAAGACTTGCTGAAGAACTTTGAACAGGTGAACGAAGAAGAGCAGGAAGAATATCGAGATAGTGATCTGGAAGAAATGGGCGGGAATGGTCAGACTGAGCTCAATAGCGAGCTACTGCAGAAGAAGATGGATGAGTTGAACCAGAAACTGCCTGAACGACTAGGCCACCAGAAGGACAGTACCGGCACACGCAAAGCCATGAAGAAATTGGCAGGGGATTGCCTGGTACGGCTGAAGAAGTATGAAGAACAGGAGAGTGTCCTGGCTGGGCGCAGCAGCTATGCCCGGACTGACCCGGATGCCAGTTGTATGCGTATGAAAGAAGACCGGGGAGCAGAGAAGCCCTGGCCGAGACCAGCCTACAATGTGCAGATCGGGATAGAAGGCCAGTTCATTGTGGGGTTCAGCGTGCATGGACGTGCAGGAGATACCAGTTGTTTGATCCCGCACTGGGAGAACCTGCGCAGCCATTTGGGCCGCCTGCCCAGGAATGTCGTCACCGATGCCGGCTATGGCACTGAAGAGAACTATGCCTATCTGGAACAGAATGCTCTCGGCAACTATCTCAAATACAACACCTTCTACCAGGATACGCACCACTTCCGCAAACCCGAACTGCTCCGCAAACGCCAGTTCCTGGCTGAGAACTTCCCTTATGACCAGGAGCATGACGAATTCATCTGCCCAGCCCACCAACCGGCGCGTTTATGCATGCCAGGCCTGTGGCCAATGCCCACTGAAAAGCGAGTGCACTCGGGCAAAGGGCAACCGTAAGATCCGCACCAGCTTCCGCTTGCTCGAATATCGCCGCCAGGCCAGAGCCAACCTCATCAGTGAGGCAGGCCAACGCCTGCGATCTGCCCGTTCCATCGAAGTGGAACCTGTCTTTGGAATCATCAAACACAATATGGGCTTCCGTAGATTCCACCTGCGGAGCTTGGAGAAGGTGAAAACCGAATGGGGCTTGGTAAGCATCGCCCATAATATGAAAAAACCTTTTTTTACCCCTTTTTCCTAGTTTTGAGGCTGTCCAGAGCTTGTTTCTAGACAGCCTCAAAAAGAAAAGGCTGCCCGTGACTTTTCGGACAGCCTCTTTTGATAGTTTGTTTATCCCATTAGCTTTTAGGCTTTCTCGACCTTTAATTCAGCCGCCGGAGCCTTGGACCGGGCAATCGCCCAGATAGTTCCAGCCAAGAGAACTACTGCAATAGCTATGACAACAAAATTGATCGAGCCATCCGCATTCTGGATCGGGTACTTGACAATGATCGGAGCGAACAGCAGGCTTACCAGGTTGGCAACCTTGATCATCGGGTTGAGCGCTGGACCAGCGGTATCCTTCATGGGATCACCAACTGTGTCACCTACCACGCTCGCTTTGTGGCGTTCGGAACCCTTGCCAGTGTTGGCCGCCAGATCACGCGGTTCATCTTCAATGGATTTCTTGGAATTATCCCAGGCCCCACCGGCATTAGACATGAATACTGCCAGCAATTGACCGGAAACAATGATGCCTGCCAGGAAACCGCCCAGGGCTTCCACCTGCAGAACTAGGCCAATAAAAAGAGGCATCAAGACTGCGATAGTTGCCAGCGGAACTAGTTCTTTCTGGGCGGAAGCGGTCGAAATACCTACCACTTCGGCATAATCGGGTTTTTTGGTGCCTTCCATGATGCCAGGAATCTTAAACTGCCGGCGGACTTCTTCGACGATTCTGCCAGCCGCGCGGCTGACTGCTCGGATGGAGAGCGAGGAGAACAACCACGGCAACGCGCCTCCCAGGAGCATGCCGATGAAAACTTTGGTATCAGAAACGCGGATTGCATCCATCACCGGCATGCCCAACTGCTTCTGCACCACACCCACGTCTGCGATATAGGATCCAAACAGACTGACTGCAGCAATGACGGCTGAGGCAATTGCAACACCTTTGGTAATGGCTTTGGTGGTGTTTCCGACTGCATCCAGGTCGGCCATGATCTGGCGGGCCTTCTTGGTCTCTTCATCTTCCATGTCGTGCCAGGCCATTTCGCCAATGCCATTTGCATTGTCAGAGATCGGACCGTACGAGTCCATGGCAACGTTGTTACCAGTATGGCTGAGCATGCCAATACCGATCATTGCAATGGCATAGAGAACGTAATTAGGCCCATCATGTCCAAACAGCAAAAGGCCAAGAATAAAGGCGATTACGATAACGCAGAGCGCCCAGACACTGGATTCCATGCCGACTGAAAGGCCAGAAAGGATCGTGGTAGCCGCACCAGTGGTGGTCGATTTGACGATCTCCTTCACCGGTGGCTTCTTCGTGGAAGTGAAGTACGATGTCAATGGATTGAATGCAACGGCCAGCCCTACCCCGATCGCGGTAAGAGCAGCCAGCCGTAAGTCTCCTGCGTAAAGCCAAGCCAGGAATATTGACAATGTAACAGTGAAGATGCTGGAGACCTCATACGAGCGAAACATGGATTCTTCCGCATCATGCGCCCGTAGGAACTTGATTGGAAATTTCTCCCAAATCGGTACCGTGAACGTTCCCAACATGGAACTGATCACGCCAATTGCCCTGATGATTAACGGGTACACAATCCAATATAAATGATGAGGGGGTAAACTGTACAGGATAAGGCCAAGGATCAAGCCCGAAACAATGGTGGTTTCATAAGATTCAAAAATATCTGCTGCCATACCTGCGCAGTCACCGACATTATCTCCGACCAGGTCAGCGATGACGGCCGCATTGCGTGGATCGTCTTCCGGGATATCCTTTTCAACTTTTCCAACCAGGTCCGCACCCACATCGGCAGCTTTGGTATAGATACCACCACCGACCCGCATGAACAATGCCAGTAGCGTACCACCGAATCCGAAACCAAGCAGGGCATCCGGTGCTGCTTTTCCAAAGACAATAAAAATCAAGGTTCCGCCGAGCAGACCGAGGCCATCGGTCAGCATGCCGGTGATGGTACCGGCATAATATGCAATGGAAAGGGCTTCATTAAACCCACGCCTGGATGCAGAAGCGACACGAATGTTCGCCTGCACCGCCATGCGCATGCCCAACTGGCCGACCATCAACGAAAAGGACGCCCCCATGATGAAGGCGATGGTTCGACCAATAGCCACGATAAGAACAATTCCTTGTGGGCTGAACGCTTTAAATTCAACTGAAGCTTCCGCGCTCGGAGGAACAACATACACGCTGAAGAACATTACCAGGGTAAGAATGCCAATTAGCGGAAGGATGGTCCTAAGTTGGCGCGTGAGGTAACTGTTGGCGCCGATTCGGATGGCATTCCAAATTTCCTGCATTTTTTCGGTACCCTTGTCTTTCTTGAGCACGATGCCGCGCAATAACCAAGCGTACCCCAGGCTGATGAATGCAGCTACCAGAACGAAAACAATGGCAATCTGTTCAAAGTTACTTAAACCCGTCCGACTGCCTAGCCAAAGGATATTCATGTAACCTCCAGTTAGAAAAAGATTTTTTATTGCTTTGTGAAAAAGTTAACCAACAAAATTCTGCGCTATTTTACCACCTTATAAAAATGTTTCGCAGTTTATATGCCACCGAAATGATCGAACCCAATCATGCATTAGTGTTTCATTAGAGAACGTAAAACCTATTGACATGATATCTCGATTCATTGTATAGTTTTCACGATTATCAATTAATACTAATTCGGCACCGCCGCCTGTCCATGGCTGCTGTGCCTTTTATTACGCATTAATTTATTTTAACTACAAGGAGAAATAATGATTCGTACTACCAATCTCACAAAAGATTATGGTGCAAGAAGGGCGATAGAAAACTTGACCTTCGAGGCCAAACAAGGCGAAGTGGTCGGCTTCCTGGGTCCCAACGGCGCCGGAAAAACCACGACGATGCGCATCCTTGCCGGCTATATGCCACCAACCTTTGGTTCAGCCCAAATTGCCGGTTTCGATGTTGTGGAAGAATCCATCGAAGTACGTCGGCGGGTAGGCTATCTGCCCGAGACGGTTCCGCTATATTCCGATATGACCGTCTTCGATTATCTGAAATTTATGGCCGACTTGCGGCACTTACCTAATGGCGACGAAATGGTTGACAACGCGCTGGAAATGGTCCAGCTTGAACAGCGCGCAGATGGCTACATCTCCAATTTGTCCAAAGGAATGCGCCAGCGGGTTGGCCTGGCTCAAGCATTGTTGCATAAGCCCGAGGTGCTGATCTTGGATGAGCCAACTATTGGTCTTGATCCAGCTCAGGTCGTCGAAGTCCGCGGCATTATCAGGGAAATTGGTAAGGAACGTACTGTCCTTCTCTCAACACATATTCTTTCTGAAGCGCAACAACTGTGCGATCGTGTCCTTATTATCAATAAGGGCCGCATTGTTGCTGAAGACACGCCCGAAAACCTGCAAGCCCGTCTTGTTGGTGCGGAACGCTCAATCTTGCGAATTAAAGGCGACGCTGAAGAACTTATGCCTATGATTTCCAAAATTAATGGTGTGCAGGATGCCAAAATCCGTCCTGATGGTGCAGTCGAGTTTCAGTTTGCTCCGGGAGTGGATGTACGTCCGGAGGTGGCTAAAACAGTTATAAATTCTGGCTTCGATCTACTCGAACTTAGTCCGGTAGGATTAAGTCTGGAAGAGATTTTCTTGGAATTGACGCGTGATGACGCGTCCACTAAATAAGGAGTACTCAAGATGCGCAACGTTTGGACGATCGCACGGCGTGAAATTCGTTTGTATTTCGCTAGTCCGATAGCATATATCATAGGTTTACTCATCTTTCTGATCTCTGGCATCTATTTTGTTTTGTCAATTTATCTGGCCGGCCAGGCCGCTTTTACCACAGGCTCCACAACCGCACCTGGTCCCGACTTGGTTGTCGGGCTAATGGTTTTTCTGTTCCTCTTTGCAGTTCCTGCATTGTCCATGCGGCTGATGGCTGAAGAACATCGCAATGGAACGCTTGAATTACTCCTCACCGCTCCTGTTCACGAATGGGAACTGATCGTTGGTAAATGGCTCGGCTCGTTCCTCTTTGTATTTTTGATAATCGTCATCTCTTTTATTTACCCGATTGTGCTGAACGGCTTGGTCACGCCGGGTATTGATCAGGGTCTGATGATGGCAAATTACCTGGCCATCACACTTGTGGCGGCAGCATTTTTGGCAATTGGTACGGCTATTTCTTCCTTCTTTAATAACCAATTTGCAGCATTTTTTGCAACGCTTGCTGTACTTTTTTTCCTGTGGGTTGTTATCGGATGGCCGGCGGTTGTTATGCAAGGAAGTGGCGGCATATTTAACTATTTAAGTATGAGTACCCATTTTTCGTCGATGCAAGCCGGTACAGTGGCGCTTTCTGATATTGTTTATTATCTAAGTTTAACCGGGCTCGGTCTTTTCCTGGGCACGGTCGCAGTTGAAATCCGAAGGTGGAAATAATGGCAAAGAAATCTAATTCATCCAGGAAAATATCTTTAAAGCAGGTGGCGCCTGCCGGGTTGTGGCTCTCCGGTCTTGCTATTTTGGTGGCTATAATCACACTTATTGTGAAGCTTCTTGTCTATATAGGTCTATATGCACCTCCGGATCAAAAAATCATCAATCTGATTCTATGGATAAGCGTTGGAGTTGCAATTGTTGGTCCGGCACTTTATGCTCTCTTTGATCCGCAGCGAATCAGGGAATTTCTTACAGGCAGGCAGGCCCGTCACGGCAGCAATGCCCTCATCATGTTGGTCGCCTTCATCCTTATTCTGGTGGTGATCAATGCGATTGCTTATCAAAATCCCATCCAGTGGGATTGGACCGAAGGCAAACAAAACACTCTGGCCCCTGAGACGGTTGATACACTAAAGAAACTTCCGGCTCCGGTCCAGGCAATCGGTTTTTATACTTCCCGGACTTCGAATACCACCACTTTGGACCTTTTCACCAAACTGAAGGCCAGTAGCAATGGGAAATTCAGCTATGAATTTATCGATCCTGAAGCCAATCCTGCCAGGGCGCAGCAATATAAGATTACTCAGGATGGATCGGTCGTTTTGATATTGCAAGGCCGTCAGGAAGTGCTCACCAGTCCCACTGAACAAGATTTCGCCAACGCACTGGTGAGGCTTATGAACCCCGGTTCACGGGTTGTGTATTTCCTCGCTGGGCACGGTGAACGGGACATACAAAACCCTGCAGATAAGGCCTACACCCGCGCCCGCACGGTGCTAGAATCGAAGAATTACACGGTTAAATCCCTTAACCTTCTTGCAGAAAATAAAATTCCGGCAGACGCACTTTCCATAATCATTGATGGACCAACCCAACCGGTTTCCAGCCAGGAGATGTCTATCCTTGGCGCCTATGTAGCTAAAGGAGGCTCCCTTATTGTCATGGAAGACTCTTCGTTGGTCTCGAATGCAGGAAAACCGGTTGACCCATTACTGAAATATTTGACAACCACTTGGGGTATTACCATCCAGAACGATCTTGTGATAGATCCGAGTTCCAGCCAGATCATTGTCGCAGTTGAAAATGCGTACGGTACTCACCCGATCACTGATAAATTGCAAAGCCAAAACATGGTTTCATTCTTCCCAACTTCTTGCAGCCTTACTCTAAATTCCAATATTCAGAATGTGCAAACGACTGCGTTGATAACAACCATTAACACTTCTTGGGGCGAGACCAACTTTACCGCATTGCAAAATAATCAGGTTTCTTTTGATGCAAAAACCGACTTTGCGGGTCCTTT
>JBEKCT010000067.1:0-16631 GCA_050014715.1 Anaerolineales bacterium
TGCTTCTATAACTATGAAAGGATACAATTGAAAACAAGACAGACACCCTTCGAACACAGGTGTCTGTCCATTTAGCCACTCGGGGTCTTTCTTTTTTTGTCTCGTCTATAGGGTGCAGTTCATATCCAGGACGGCTTTTTGTTCCCTTTTGTTTTAAACTTTCTTTTTGGGTTCTTCCATTCGTTCCAGTGTTGCATCGATCATGCTTCGCCAGGCCATCAACATCTCTTTTCGAGCGGCGCGGCGGTGATCCATGAATTCGGGTGGCAGCACGCCTTCAATACTCTTGCGAAACTCTTCACGGGCAACGCGAAAATGCTGACGGGTCTCTTCAGAAATTTTACCTTCAAAGGGTTTATGGGAATGTTCAGTTTTCTCTGCCATACATTTTCTCCTTACTTGTTAAGATCATTATAGCGCGGACTCGGTCGCAGAGCAATATCGCGGAAATTAGAGTAGAATTAACAAATTGTAAGAATTATCGAAACGAATACCTGGCTTGACATGATACACATGGAATATCAAGAATATTTGGATCGGATGCAACAAGCCTCTGAATTGATGAAATCTGCCCACCTGCAAGAGGCGGTGGATTTCCTGTATTTGTTATTCTTAAGTGATATTTCAGATTTGGATAAAGTCATCATCTGCACCGATCTGGCGACGGTCTACGACCGGCTGGGGAATACCGATGAAGCCCTCTCCTGGTTTGATAAAGGGGTTGATTTGGAACAGAGTTACAGCCGGTTTGGGGCCTTGGAACAAAAGGCGCAGTATCTTGCGCAGTTTGGCCGGGCCACAGAGGTCGCACAGATTTATGAGAATCTGCTCAAACAGCCATTTGTCATGGAAGCCGATAAAGAGCGGATGCGCAAAATCATTCAGACGTTTCTGGGCCAGACAACACGCCAATGGAAATAATTATCATGGTCCTCCGTTAAAAGAAATTTATGGAATTCTGCACTCTTGGCAAAACAAGTTTGAGAGTTTCCAAGCTATGCCTGGGAACAATGCAATTTGGATGGACAACCGACGAAACCATGGCCCAGCGGGTGCTTTCGACGGCTTACGAAGCGGGGATTAAAATTTTTGACACTGCCGATATTTATTCCCGTTGGGCAACTGGCAACCCGGGGGGTGTGGCGGAACAAATCATTGGACGCTGGTTGAAAAAGAATCGCATTCCGCGCGACAAGGTGGTTATTGCAACGAAGGTGCGTGGTAACATGGGCGGCGGGCCGGAAAATGAGGGCCTTTCCCGAAAACATATCCTGGAATCAGTGGAAAATTCCCTGCGGCGGTTGCAAATAGATTACCTGGATCTTTACCAGGCGCATTGGCCGGACGAGAAAACACCCATCGAAGAAAGTCTGCGTGCATTCGATGACCTGATCAGGCAGGGAAAAGTACGCCATATCGGCGCATCGAACTACCTGGCATGGGAATTAATGCAAGCGCTATGGAGCTCGGACCGGAACGGCTTGGCCCGTTTTGACTGCCTTCAACCCCATTACAACCTGGTCCACCGTGAGGAGTTCGAGCGCGAACTGGCGATGGTTTGTAAAACATACCAAATTGGGGTAATCCCATACAGCCCCCTGGCAGGCGGGTTCCTGACCGGTAAATATCGCAGAAACCTGGTTCCGAACACCGCTCGCGCCGCCGGGGCCAAACGGTATTTCACCGAGGATAACTGGATTCTCTTGGAACTGATCGAAAAATTAGCCATAGGCAGAGGAAAGAGTGTTTCCCAGGTATCCCTGGCCTGGCTTATGGCCGACCCCCTCATTACCTGCCCGATCATTGGGTCGAATTCGGTTGAACAACTAAAAGACAACCTGGGTGCATTAGATGTACACCTGACGATTGAAGAAAAAACCGCTCTCGATCAGGCGACTTCCTGGAGAGAAAAAGAAAATTGAATAAGAATGGATAATATAGTGAACACATGACTGCAAAAATCATTCTTAACCCGTATTCCAATCGTTGGAATGCAAAGAAGCGTTGGCCGGAAGCAGAAGCTGCACTGGAAGCTGCTGGGTTGGAATTCGATCTGGCTATTTCTGAATATCCACGGCACACCACCGCACTGGCTGAGCAGGCCGCCCGGCAGGGCTTTTCCCCCATCATCGCTGCGGGCGGAGATGGTACGATAGGAGAAGTGATCAATGGGTTGGCAAAGGCTGCCTTCGACGACCAGGCGCTGCTTGGACCTTTTGGCATCCTTCCGCTCGGTTCTGCCAACGACCTGGTTGATAACCTGGGATTACCGAAGGATCTGGCGGGTGCCGCCAGGGTCATTGCGGCCGGAAAGATCCGCAGGATGGATATTGGCTCGGTCAATGGGCTTTATTTTGCCAATAATTCTGCCATCGGGCTGGAACCTTACATCACATTGGTGCAACAGCGCATCACCTGGATCAAAGGTATGCTGCGTTACCTGGTGGCAGCGGTGGTCGGGATTATGGACAAACCACTCTGGTCGGCCGAGATTACATGGGAAGGCGGGCAGTATCAAGGACAGATAATTCTGGTCACGGTTGGGAACGGAGCCCGCACCGGGGGGGTGTTCTACATGGCTCCGCACGCAGACCTCTTTGATGGAAAGTTAACCTTTGTTTATGGCCTTCGGCGGACTCGCCATGAAATGTTTGCTGTGCTCCCGAAAACGATGAAACGGGACAAGGGGAATTACGTGGAGACGAAGGATATTCATGAGGAAAATACCTCGTGGATCAAAATCCACGTTGACAGCCCCACGCCGGCACATGTCGATGGAGAGATCTTCTCGGAAGCAATCCAGGACCTGGAATACCATATCCATCCAGGGAGATTACAAATTCTGGTAGCTTAGACTGCAAGCACTGATCACCCTAAAGTTGGGTGGTCTAAATTGAAAGGCCTTGAGTATTTTAATTAACTCTTGGAAACTTATCCATTGGTCGGCGTCCGGCTAGTCAGTTTTTTATTGAATTAATTACACCTCCATGTCCATTCTTGCCATCGCACTGCTGCTCACTTCTGCCATCCTACACGCGCTATGGAATCTTCTTCTCAAACAATCCCCGGAGAAATATGTTGCCATGGGCTGGCAGGTGATCATCAGTGGGGCCCTGTCGTTTATTCTGTTATTCTTCACAGGCCTTCCGCCTCGTTCCATGTGGTTATTTGCGATTATCAGCATGACACTGGAGGCCATCTATTTTGTTCTGCTTTCATTGGCGTATAGCGATCATGATTTCTCGCTGGTGTACCCGGTGGCACGCGGAACCGCTCCTGCCCTGGTGGTGCTTTGGTCCTTCTTATTCCTGCGAGAGATACCGAGCGCGGGAGGCTTTATTGGAATAATAACCATTATTTGTGGATTAATTATCATTGGCTCGCCCAATTTCTTCCAGCCCCATGAGGGCAAATTGCAATTCAAGGGAATTGCCATCGCGCTCTTAATTGCGCTTGTAATATCCATCTACACCCTGGTAGATGGTTTTGCAGTCAAGCACGGTCCGGCGTTGCCCTATGGCCTGACCATGTTCGTAATGGTGCCGGTTTTGACCACACCTGTACTCGTAGGCCATTATGGATGGGAAAGGTTAATTGAAGGGAGACATTGGCATCCGGCCCGACTCATACTGGTGGGTTTTCTGGGGGTCATCGCTTACCTGTTCGCACTTTTTGCCTACTCGATTGCACCTGTTAATTATTCAGAAGCTATCCGGGAAGTCAGCGTAGTGCTTGGCGCATTTGCAGGTTGGCAGTTCCTGGGCGAGAAATTGGGGAAGATCCGCGTGCTTGGAGCAGGCGTTATCTTCGTGGGAATTGTATTGATTGCAATGTTTGGGTAAAATCTAAAAAAAACAACCCGAAGGGCAGTGAAATCCCACAATTATAATCACCATCCTTCGGGAAGTTTATTTGATTCTTTTTTTCCTGACAAGAAATATACAAAGGCTTTATCATTACATATTCTTGTTTTAATTTGTCAAAGTCGGACTTTATTTAATCCTCTCGGCGATAATCTCAGCCACGTCTACCACAAGGACCATTTCTCCATCTGCTTTGGCAGCGTCGGTAAGCATGATCATGCAAAAAGGACAAGCCACCGCCATTGTCTGTGCGCCGGTGGCACGCGCTTCGGTCACGCGCACGGCGCTGACCCGGGCATTGCCGTGCTCCTCTTCCTTCCACATTTGCGTGCCCCCGGCTCCGCAACAGAAAGACTTGTCGGCGTGCCTTGGCATTTCTACCAGGTTTTTGCAGGCATCTTTCAGAATCTGGCGCGGGTCAGCGTAGATTCCATTGTGGCGACCCAGGTAGCATGGATCATGATATGTAACGATTGACGGTTGGTTTTCATCGATCTGGGGTTCAGCCTGAAGATGCAATTTGCCCTGCACAATCAGTTCGTTGATCAACTGAGAATGATGAATGACCTCGTAATTTCCGCCGAAGGCCGGGTACTCGTTCTTAAGAGTGTGCAAGCAGTGGGGACATGTCGTAACGATGCGCCGGGGTTTTATTTCATTAAGCAATTCCACGTTGGCTGTTGCAAGTCCGAAGAAAATGTCTTCACGCCCGGCGCGCCGGGCAGAATCGCCGGTGCACTGCTCGTTTTGTCCAAGTACGGCGAAATTGACTCCGGCAGCGTTCAGAATATTTGCAAAAGCACGGGCGGTCTTTTGGGCGCGGGCATCGGTCGCCGGGGCGCAGCCCACCCACCAAAGCACATCCGGTTCCGGGTTCTGATCGATGGTGGGAACGTGCAATCCTTCGGCCCACTTCATTCTTTCTGTAGGCGGAACCCCCCAGGGGTTGGCTGCCCGCTCCATGCCGCGGAAAGCAGTCTCCAGTTGCTTGGGGAACGTATTTTCCATCAGCACCAGATTGCGGCGAATGTCAAGAATATCACGCATCGGCTCGTTACCCACCGGGCAGATATCCACACAGGCACCACAGGAAGTGCAAGCCCAGATGGCTTCTGCAGGAATAGCAAACTCGGTGAGCGCCGGAGAGTCATTAAGCGAATTTACCGTGTTGAGAAAATAGCGCTTATTGATCTCCAGTGCAGCCGGAGAAAGCACCTTCCCGGTGGCATAGGCCGGGCAGACCTCCTGGCAGCGGAAGCACATGATGCATGCGTAGGAGTCCATCAGCTGCTCCCAGCCCAGATCGTGAAGCTTCGCAGCCCCGAACTGCTGGATGGAGGTGTCTTCCAGGTTAATGTAACCCAACTCGCCGATCGAGCGGCGTTCCGGTTTGAGCAGGAAGTTGAGTGGGCCAAAGAACAGATGAACGTGCTTGGAATATGCGAAATAAGGGATGAAGACCATGATCAAGCCGATGGCCAGCCAGAAAGCGACATGCTGGCCGACGACCAGTGCCTGCGGGCTCATTCCGGACCACAGGCCGGCTACAATCGATGCAAACGGCTGCCAGCTGTCAGGTTTCCCGTCCGCTGCGATGGAGAGTGATTGGCCTACGAAGTGCGCTCCGACATGGAAGAAAATGAAGATTGCCACGATGGCGGAATCGCGTTGTATTCCAAAACGTGCCTTTGAACTGAGCAGGGTGGTCTGGCGCGTCGTAAGGGCAGCTGTCCGGAAAACGAAGCGCCGTAAGACGAAATAGACCACGCTTACCAGCAATGCAACAGAAAGGACATCTGCCAGCAGGCGGTAAATATCTCCCAGAACGCCAGGAATGGCGAATCCGGGTAGGTAGCCGTGGATCACTTCAACCAGATTTACTAGGACGTAAAATCCAAAGCCCCAGCCTACGAAAGCATGGAATAGACTCGACCAGAAACGGAATCGAAAAACCGGCTGAAACGTGACCATGCGACCGAACACGTTGAGCAGGCGCTTCCAAGCCAGTCGCCAATCCGGCCGACCATGACCGGCAGAAATGATACGAACCAGCCGGCGAATTGCAAAGAATGCCGCCACGAGTGTGGTCATGGCGGCAATTGCGAAGATGATTTTTTCGGGGAAAGTGAGCATGGGCTATTTACGGAAAAAGTTTGAAATGAAGAACCACGCATTAGCCGGGCGTTCAGCCAGGCGGCGCATGAAGTACGGATACCAGTGCGTCCCGTAAGGGACATACACTCGCACGGGGTAACCTGCCTGAACATATTTATCCTGCAGATCGCGCCGGATCCCGTATAACATTTGAAATTCGATGGCCTGATTGGGCAAGCCAACTTTTCCAGCATATTCTTTGGCGAATACCAGGCGTTTCTCATCATGCGATCCAATCGCTGGAATGGGTGGGATGCGCCCATCGCTGCTGACGGGTTGGCAGCCTCTGGCAAATGCGCTATCGATTAGAATCTTGGTCAGGCGATCAAAATTGGCATCCACGTCCACTTTCTTTGGGTATGCAAGGTTGGCAGGTTCTTTATAAGCCCCTTTGACCAACCGGAAGCGTGTTCCATCCGCAATCAGGGCGCGCACATCCTCTTCGGTTCGATAGAGATAAGACTGGATCACCAGGCCAGTGTTTTCACAACCTTTTTGACGCATGCGCCTGTACATCCCGATGGTTTTCTCTGTATAAGGCGTATCTTCCATATCGATGCGAACGAAATTCTGATACTGGCATGCACGGGAGAGGATCTGATCCAGATTTATCTCACATAGTGCTTCGTCCAGAGCCAACCCGATCTGGGAGAGCTTGACCGAAACATTCGCGCGGATATGGCTGGTGTTTATCTGGTCAAGCAGATCCAAAATATCCTGGGTGGCTTTTATCGCCTCTTCAGGGGTGGTGGTTGCTTCTCCAAGATGATCGATGGTGGCATTGATTCCTTTCGCGTTCAACTCTGTCACTGCCCTGATTGCGTCAGGAACTGTGTTGCCTGCCACAAAACGGCTGGCAGCCCGCCAGGCAAATTTCCACGAAGTAACCAGCCGCTGCGCCCATGCGGCCTTGGAGAGATAGATTAAAAATGATCGCAGCATTGTGCCTCCTATTTAGATTTTCTTTAATGACTGACCAAGTGCTTGCAAGGGCCTGTTTCAGAAGACAACCTTACCGGTTCCGGGTAGAGGCCTTTTTATTGTAATGCTGGAAAGGCTTCCAGGCAATCAGGTCGAAACTAACATAAAAAACATGCCTTCCGTCCATTTTCGGGAGGCATGTTTTATTCAGATACCCATGAAGATTAACTCTCGGGGACTGTTAGTAGGCCAGGTTTAAATCGTGCGGACATCTAATATCTTAAGCACGACAGGTTTGAGTACTTCGACTACTTTATCCTGGGATAGATCCTGCACCTTCATGGTCATCTCCCAATCTTCCTTCGGGAAACTGGACACTTCATCAAAACCCAGCCCGACAATATTCCCGCCGGCTTTGGAAATCGCCTCACTGATCCTGGAAAAAGTTCCTTTGGAACCTGATATGGAAGCAGACACCCGCACGCCTGGCCGCAGCCCCCCGAACAGTGCAAAGAATACCTTGAAGATGTCAGCTACTGTAATGATGCCGACCACTGTCTTTTCGTTCATGACAGGCAGTCCGCCGATTTTTTTCTCAACCATGATGCGGGCGGCTTCTTCAATCGGCGTATCTTCGGTAACCGTGATGACAGGGCGGGTCATCACTTTGTCCACCTTCAATTTTGCAAGTAACGAATGTATTTCCCAGACATTTAATGTGGTGGCAGGTGAAGGGCTTGCGTACAAGAGATCGCCTTCCGAGACAATCCCAACCAGATTCCCGTGTTGATCGAGCACAGGCAACCGAGAAACTTTTTTCTCGTGCATCAACTCCAGTGCGTCCGTAACTGACACATCGGAAGTGGTAGTGACAAGGTTTCGGGTCATTTTTTGCTGGACTAGCATGGCTGCCTCCATTTCTCAAAAAAGAGTTTCAAAAAGGATATCACAGACGATTCAAACGACATTATATTCCCGGATTTGCCGGCCTTCGCTGAACCTGGCCAGATCCAGCATCGAAACATCCAGGCTCATAAACTTCTTATCCAGAATGCATTCCGTCATTAATTTTCCCGAGATCGGGCCATGCATGAAACCGTGACCGGAGAAACCAGCTATGATAAAAAATCCGTCGACGGGAGTTTTTCCATAGATGGGATGCGCGTCGGGAGTAACTTCATACAATCCGGCCCAATGGGAAAGCATGCTGGCTTTCTCGAGGCAAGGCATGCGTGCAATGGCGGCTTCCAGGTTTACCATTTCGAAGTCATCGTCAACGGTCTGGTCGAATCCGGCTTTTTCGTCGTTGTTGGACATGCCGGTCAATATTCCATCACCTTCACGGTGAAAGTAGAGTGATTGTGCAAAATCCAGGACGAAGGGGAAATCCTGAGGCAACTCCGGCAAAGGCGTGGTCGTCATGATCTGACGGCGCAAGGGAACAATTGGTACTTCCACTCCTGCCAATTGGCCGATTTGTCCAGCCCATGGCCCTGCAGCGTTCACTACCACCGGGGTGGAAACCTTGCCCTGGTTTGTATCCACACCAACGACCCTGCCAGCTTCAACCTGGATACCGGTCACTTCAACATCGTTAAGACACTGGACTCCCAGGCGCTGTGCCGCACCCACATAGCCCATAACGACACTGTTTGGGTCAACCAGGCCGTCCTGTGGATTGTAGGAGCCTGCCAGGGCATCCTCAAACCGCATTAGAGGTAGGCGACGGCGAACTTCGTCAGCGGTCAACCATTCGGTGCGAACGCCCAGGCCTTGTTGGAGCTCCAGGCTGTGGCGAAAAGTTTTCACATCTTCAGGCTGGGTAAGTACGAACAGGTAACCGCACTTGCGGAAATTAATTTCTTGCCCAGTCTCTTCCTTGAAACGCTCGAGCATGGGCAGGCTCAGTATGGAAAGACGGACATTGATTTCCGTTGAGAATTGATAACGGACACCGCCTGCACACCGGCCGGTTGCCTCCTGTCCAAAGAATTCGTCCTTTTCAAGAAGAAGTATGTTCTTTTGACCACGCAGGGCAAGATGGTACGCTGTGCTCGCGCCCATAACCCCACCACCGATAATTACGACGTCAGCTGTTTTCGAAACCATTATCAGCAGTCCATTAGAGCGGCAACCAGGTGCCGAGCCCTTTTTCGTGTGCCCGCCGGTAGATTTCCGGTGCGATGGCCATGTCGTCCATTGCCAATCCCAAATTGATGGCCAGAGTTCGTTCTTTATCTGAACCCCGTCCCGGTTTTTGTCCTGTGGCAAGCTCTCCCAGATCAGCGTAGGGATTGGGTGTTTGCTGGAAGTACCCACTTTCCCGGTAGTATTGGAACTGGGCATGATCGTCCGTGCTGATGCGATCCATTTGTTTCATGGCCGGGCCGGTCCAATAGGAGTCGAAGTCCACCGCCGATCCAAACCCGCCCGGTTTCAGCCAATCCTTTTCGATGATGGGAGTGGGATGTTTGAGAATCGGGCCTGAGGTTACCACCAGGTCGCTTTCCTGGACGGCCTCTTTAGGCCCTTTGGCCGGAATAATCTCGAATTTGAATTTCGAACGCATTTCTTCAATAAACTTTGCCTGGACTTCGGGCAAAATATCGTAAGCATAGACGCGCTTGAGTGCGAACAGGCAGGCGAGCGCCTCCAGGTTGGTGCGTCCCTGCACTCCACATGCCAGGATGGCAGCCACCTGGCTGTTTGGACGCGCCAGATACTTGGCAGCCAGCCCAGACGCCGCCCCGGTACGATAGGCGGTGATCCAGGTGCAATCCATCACAGAGTAGGGGATACCAGTCTCGTCTTCATTCAGGATTAGCAATCCGGTAATATAGGGCAGCCCGCGCTTGAAATTCTCGGGATAGCCACTGACCCATTTAATCCCGGCCGAATGCAGGGAGGGAATAAAGGCCGGCATGGCATGGATAAAGGCATCCGGCATGGTGTGAATTCCGGGTTTGGGAGGCATTTCAACCTTCCCGTGGCCTTTTTCCTTGAAGGCTTCTTCGAGAAGTTTCAGAATGGTAGGCATGTCGAGCGCAACTTTTTCAACATCGGCGCGTGAAAGGTAAAGCAATTGATGTTCAGCCATTGGTAATCCTTTCCCTTCAATTATTGATTATGGTTCATTTATATAGGCTTTGAACCATCCACAGGCTCTCTTCGCGAATAGCGAAGAAAGCCTTAACATTTCAATCAAACAATAATGGTTGCAAGTCCATTCCTGATGATCGTATTTGGCTATTCCATGCCCAAATACGATTTTTGGATGATTTTATTGTCCTTCAGTTTCTCAGCAGTATCCTGTATTACTATTTCGCCGGTCTCGAGAACATAGCCGCGGCTGGCAACGGTAAGCGCCATGAGGGCATTCTGCTCGACCAGCAGAATGGTCGTGCCTTCTTTGTTTATCTGGATGATGGTATCAAAAATGCTTTCCACCAGGACCGGCGCCAAGCCCATGGAGGGTTCATCCATCAACAGCAAACGGGGGTGCGCCATTAGAGCGCGCCCGGTGGCGAGCATTTGCTGCTCTCCTCCGGAGAGGGTACCGCCTACCTGGCTCCGGCGCTCCTTGAGGCGCGGGAACAATGTGAAGACGCGCTCCAAGTCCGCGGTAAGCTCCGGCCCGCGCTTGCGCGTATAGGCTCCCATTTCGAGGTTCTCCGAAACGGTTAGCCGGGCGAAGATCCGTCTTCCCTCGGGCACCATCGACATCCCCTTAAAGATCAGGTCATGCGGTTTAAAGGGAGCCAGGTCTTCCCCGTCAAATCGGACGTGGCCCTCGCGCGGCTTGAGCAGGCCGCAGATGGTGCGCAAGGTGGTGGACTTGCCGGCACCATTTGCGCCGATCAATGTCACGATCTCCCCTTTCTCAACGGTCAGGGAAATCCCCTTAAGAGCATGGATGTTACCGTAATACGAGTGAATATTCTCAACTTCCAAGATAGGCATAATGATCCTCCGCCTCAGTCTGCCGTTTTGGCCTGACCGAGCCCGCTCGCCGCGCCGCGGCCCAGATATGCTTCAACGACGTGGGGATTCTTCTGGATTTCCAGCGGAGTCCCTTCGGCGATCTTCACGCCAAAATCCAGAACGCTGATCTGCTCGGAAATGCTCATCACAACACGCATCTGGTGCTCGATCAGCAGGATAGTTACTCCCAATTCATCCCTTAAGCGGCGGATAAAGTCGACCATATCCTGTGTTTCCCGGGGGTTCATACCGGCGGTCGGTTCATCCAGGAGTAACAGGGCCGGTTTGCTGGCTAGCGCCCGGCCGATTTCCAGGCGGCGCTGTTCGCCATAGGGCAGGTTCTTGGCAAGCAGATCACCCTTGCCTTTCAGGTTGATGAAAGCAAGCAGCCGGATGGCTTCTTCGACGGCCTCTTTTTCCTCGCGGTTGGTGCGCGGGTCACGGAAAATTCCTCCCAGCAAACCTGATTTCAAGTGCGGCTGCATTCCTACCAGGATATTTTCCACCGCGGTCATATTCTTGAATAAACGGATATTCTGGTAAGTACGGGAAATCCCCAAACGGGTCACCCGGTCCGGGGAAAGACCTGTGATGTTCCTGCCTTTGAAAACGATCTTGCCTTCCTCCGGGGTATAAAAACCTGTAACACAGTTGAAGAAAGTGGTCTTGCCGGCTCCATTGGGGCCGATGATACTGTAAATAGCGTGTTCATTTAGTTCCAGATCAACCTTGCTGACAGCTTCCAGGCCGCCGAAACGTTTGGTCACCTTGTCCGAAATGAGTATCGCCATCTCAGCCTCCTAATGCCCCGCATCCGTTGCTGCCAGTTTGGGTTTTTCTTGGGGGCTTGGCCCAGACTCTTCTCCGCGCAATTCCAGGCGGCGGCGTGCTTCCGGCAACAATCCTTCCGGTCGACTCAACATCATGAAGATCAGGGAGGCGCCATAGATGAGATAGACGAAATCCGCAAATTGCGCCAGCAGTAAAGGTAACCCCACCAGGACCAGGCCGCCCACAAAGACACCTGGAATGCTGCCCAACCCGCCGATGATGATCAAGGAGAGAATATTGATCGAAACAATAAAACTGAAGCTTTGCGGATAAACCGAGCCAACCTTGGTTGCGAATAAAGCCCCGCCCAGTCCGGAAAAAAGCGCCCCGGTTCCGAAAGCGAGCAGCTTGGTGGCAACCTTATTGATCCCCATGGCTTCGGCAACATCTTCATCCTCACGCAAGGCCATCCAGGAACGGCCAAGGTGGGAATCTTTCAACCGGGTGGCAATAAAACCTGCCACGATAATCCCGGCGATAATCACGTAAAAAAGTTGTTGTTGGTTCGCAAAGACATAAGTCCCGATGGTGGGTTGGCCGATCCGTTGAATCCCCTCCGATCCGCCCAATAGAGGCTTGAACCAGTCGGACAATACCAGGATGCGGATGATCTCACCAAATCCGAGCGTCACGATTGCCAGGTAGTCTCCGCGCAGACGCAGGATTGGCAGGCCCAGCACCACGCCGGCAAAGACCGCTACGATCAGGGCAACTGGCAAAGCAGCCCAGAAGGTAAGATGAAGCAGTCCAACTGCTTCTGTGGTCGTTAATACTCCCAGGGCATAGGCTCCGATTGCATAAAATGCGACATATCCCAGGTCCAGCAACCCGGCGAACCCGACCACGATGTTCAACCCGAGTCCCATCAAGATATAAATTCCCACATCATCCAGAATTTCGCTGAAATACATTCCCAGGATTTTAGGCAATAACAAGACAATGACTGCCAGCACCCCCAGCGTCACCCATCGAATGATACGCTGCTGTCTTGGATTTCTTTTAGAAACAGATGCCTTCCGAACGGTGTCCGAACGCCAGTAGACAAGGCCGCCCACAACCAGGAATACAACCAGGGCTCCGGGGATCGTCATCCCGACATCGGCAAACATCCACAGGAAAGCGAATTGCACAAAACCCCACAGTCCAATGACTGTAAGTATCAGGTCCCGGAACAGGCCGAGGATCATGACGATTAAGAGCCCCCAACTCAATGCACCCCGGATGCGGACTGGTAACATGGAAAAACCTGCCGCGATCAATCCAGTAACCAACGCAAGTGCGAGCAGAACCAGCACTCCTGGTACCAGCGGGAGGCTGAAGGTCCACAATTTGTAAAGGTCAGGGGAGGAGTTGATCAGAACCGAGCGGAAAGGAACTAGCTGGCCGATAATTAGGTATACTGCAAGAACCGCACCTCCGAGAAGGCCGGTCAGTCCTCCAACTGTCAGGATGGTCCGAGGATTTTTCGAGGGAATTTGCTTGATGGACGAGAAGGCTTCCAATAAAAACGGAGCCAGTAAGAGGATCTGACCCATCGAAACCATTCCCCCAACCAAATAGGTCGTCCCAAAAGCCACAACCATCCCGACCAGACCCAGGAGCAGGGAAATAAGTCCACCGAGCAGGCAATTTTGAAGTATTTTTTTCCAAAGTGAAGATTCGATTTTCATATCATCCTCCTCAGGCCTTATCCTTCGATATCCGTTCGCCCAGAATACCTGACGGGCGGAAGATCAGGATGAGCACCAGAACAATAAAAGCAATTGCATCTTTCAGCTGGGAAGGAGAAGGAATGCCCAACCCGGTCAGGAACAGATTGGGTCCGACCGATTCAAGCAAACCGAGGATGATGGCTCCCAGGAAGGCTCCCGGCACGTTTCCAATGCCTCCGAGGACCGCGGCGGTGAAGGCTTTGATCCCGGGCGTGAATCCCATGTAGAAGTTGACCACAGGGAACAATAAGGTATAGAGTACACCCGCCGCTCCTGCCGAGGCACCTCCCAATCCGAAGGTAAACACAATGATCTTGTCAACATCAATCCCCATCAATTCGGCAGCTTCTTTGTCTTCCGAAACGGCACGCATGGCTTTCCCGATTTTCGTCCACTGCACGATCCCAAATAGGACGAACATCATGAGCACCGAGCCGGCAATCACCACGACCTGGGTGTTAAAAACTTGAATTCCACGTATAGTAAAGGATTTCTGAAGGATATTTATGGCCGGATAACCATAGGAACCGGAGCCAAATAAACCACGGAATGTATACTGGAGGAAGAAGGAAGCCCCGATGGCAGTTATCAACGGAACCAGCCGAGGCGCATTTCGCAAGGGCCGGTAACATATTCTTTCCAGCAGCAGGGCGACTCCTCCGGAAACAGCCATCGCAATAATAAAAATGAATGCAAGGCCAATCACGGGTTGACTGTTTAAGAAACCAGTACTGGCCAAGCCTAAGGCAACAAAGCACGCTACAAATGGACCACTCATGAACACTTCGCTGTGGGCAAAGTTGATCATTTTCAAAATACCATAGACCATGGTATAGCCCATGGCGATGAGGGCATAAACCCCACCAAGTGCCAATCCCCGGATGGTGAGGGCGATCCAATCACTGGAAGTGTATAGGTGCAGCCGCAGGGTGCTGATGGTCCCCCAGACAACCGCGCCTGCTATAACCAGACCGATTACCCATATAAAGAGATCGGTAAGTGTATACCGCTGACGCCATGTTCGAAGCATCTGATACTCCTATTCTCGAATGGGAATATTTAGTAAAGAGGGGCGAGCTTATGCTCGCCCCTCTGTGTGCAATTACTATTTGTTTACGGTGTGGGAGTCGGGATGTACTTGGTCGGCCAGATCAGCTCAGGCGGATACTGACCAGAATGATACTTGTAAACACCAATGATCGGGTTGGCGCAGTCACCATCGGCGCTGCACGTAAGGACACCAGTCAAGCCCTGGAAGTCCTTGGTGGCGGCCACAGCATCACGCAACGCCTGGCGAGGAATGTAGATGGTCCCATCCGGTTGCTGGACGGCGACCTTCGTGATGGCGGCGAAAAGGATGTTCATTGCGTCGTAGGCATGCGCATGGAAGATGTTGATCGGCAGTTCCCCGAACTTGGCCTTATACTTCACAACGAAGGCGTCATAAGCAGGGCCTTGTACCAGCGGGCTCGAAACCTCGAATCCCTCCACGGCAGCGCCGGCGGTTTTCATTACATCCGGCGAGTATAGGCCATCAGAGCCCATCAGTTGAACGTTCTCCAGGCCGGTGGTGGTCTTGGCCTGGTCAATAAGGAAGGCACCCGCAGGCAGGAAGATCGGGAAGTAGATCACCTGTGGACTCCCGGTGGCAATGGCGGCCAGGACCGAGCTCATATCGGTGGCGTTTGGATCCACGGAAGTAGCATCGGTAATCGTGCCGCCGTACTGCTTAAAGTCCTGCTGGAATACCGCGACCAGCGAGCTCGCATACAGGCTGCCGTCATGGATGGTGGCGGCTTTCGTGAATTTAAGGGTGTTGTAAACGTAGTCAGCTACGGCCGCGCCCTGGACCTTGTCATTATGGGCAGTGCGGAAGAAGCCAGGATAATGGTTCGGGCTGGTCGGATCGGTCAGGTCAGGCGCGGTGTTGGAAGACGAGATCGTTACGAAGCCGGCCTTGGAAAGCAATGGCTCAGCTGAACGAGCTGCGCTCGAGCAGGAAGTGCCGAGGACAAAGATGATGGTTGGGTCGGACGCCAGCTTGGTTCCGCCGGATTGACCGCCATCCGCACTGCAGCCATCATCCTGGCCATCGAACTTGATGGTGTGATTCAGGAGTTTGCCGCCAACATCGTCAATCGCGATCTCTGCACCGTTGCGTGAGTCGGTGCCCAGGGCTGCGTTCGCGCCCGAAATGGCCAACAAATAACCGATATGGATAGGATCTGTGGGGGCGATCTTAACACAACCGATCGAATCCGTGCAGGTATACGCCGGGGCGGCCGTACCGCAGGCTGCCAGGACCATACCGAGGATAGCAAATATTGAAATTATTATTGACAATCGTTTAATCATATACTTTCTCCTCCGATGAAGAATGGTGAATAGGGAACCCGTTTTCTCGGGTTTTGCCGGCGCGGCTGACAATGCCTATGTGTGTCGAGCACCACCTCCTTTATTCTCTCATCTCAATCGATAGAGCTGAAAAATTATCTTCGCCTACCCCCACAAATCCTAACGCGAAGAACAATTTATACTCTTTATGTAAAGGATCAAACGATACTAATCTCAGCCTGCTTATCAAGAAGCAATTCACATCTAAAAAAAAAGCGCCGACTAACCACAAAAAGAATTTGACTTCTTGGATCTCCGAGATAGCAAAATGAAGACGTCAGTATTCTCGAAATCACCTTTTTTCGTTAAACTCTTTTTCGTTAGTAGACAAACTTCAGTCTAGACTTTACTCTTTTTTATTAAATAAGTCAAGTGGGTAATCAATATTTAAGAACACCAGCATATCCAAGGAGGTGTTTTATCCGTAGTCATGTAGCATGAAGGACCTTTGAGAATAACATTTAGATCGGGTTCATTTTTCAGGGTGTAATAATCGCTGGCGGGTGTAAGGGATCAATCCGCCTGCGTCGATAATTGCTTGGCGCGCGTGAGGTAAAGATACGATCTCGAAGCTTTTACCACTGGTCTGATTAACCACCTGCGTAGAGGATACTTTCAAGTCATCGCCCTCATCCGCCTCAATTTCCGGGCATATGATGGTATTCAACCCCAGGTTGATCGAATTCTGCAAAAAGATGCGGGCGAAATCCCTGGCTATCACGATGAATTCAGAGCCTTTCAGGCAGGAGGCGGCTTGCTCGCGCGAGGAGCCACA
>JBEKCT010000068.1:0-16460 GCA_050014715.1 Anaerolineales bacterium
ATGGCAGCCTTGCCCTGGGTGAACATATCCTGGCCTTGCTGGTAATCGATCGAGCCAATATCGGTGTTCCAACAACCGGCATCTTTCAGTTGGCCTAAGGCGGTCCACCAGCTTGCAAATGTTGGATCGGTGAATTTTGCGTTACCGACCACGGCCTGGATGAATTGAGCATAACTGTCATGATCTTCACGCGCCAGATCTGTGAACAACCAACCACCAAACCAGGCATCCTTCAACCCACCGGAGATGGGCACAACACCGATCGCCTTGAGCTTTCCGCAAGCGGCGATGAGCTGATCCCAAGTTTGAGGCGGATTGGCTGGATCGAGTCCGGCCTTGGTAAACATTTTTGGGTTAAAGAACATCGGGAGGCCTGATAGATACCAGCCAATGCCCCATTGTTTTCCATCGTAAGTCCGCTCCCAATTGTTGATATAGTGGGACAATTCATCAGCCGGGATGAGGTTGTTAATGGGGATCAATGCACCCTGCCAGGCAGGCTCCAAGGTATAGGTCCCACCCCAGAAGTACTGAATCTCCGGGCCGGACTTGGCTGCCGCGGCGGATGTGAAGGCCGGGATCAATGAATCGGTGGACTGCAGTACGGTATCGATGGTTATATTGGGATGCAAGGCTTCGTAATCCTTAACCGTCTCATCCATCCACTTCTGTGCGCCGGGTGCTTCCTGCTCGCCCCACCACCAGACCACCAGGTGCGCGGGACCCAGGGTTGCAGCGGGGGCAGAGGTCGCGGTTGCAGCCGGTGCGGAAGTCGCCGGTGCAGCCGGTGCGGAAGTCGCAGGTGCAGCCGGTGCGGAAGTCGCCGGTGCAGCCGGTGCAGATGTCGCCGGTGCAGCCGGTGCAGCCGTAGGTGTTGCAGCTGGGGCGCAGCCGGTCAAAATTAAGGCAAATACCGCCAGTGCCGTTACCATCTTTCCAATATTCTTCATTTCTTTATTCTCCTCGATTAAACAGGATCAGAGTGAAGTGACAGGAAACAACAGAAATACAACTGAGCTAATGGATATCTTCCCGCAACACCTCCTGTCCTTTGGGCTGGAATTGCTTGGATGGTTTTGAGATAAACCAAAAAATGCCCTGTTGCACCGCCATCCAGACCGGGCATAGAAAAGGACATCACTGTGATTCAATTGCTGATTTGCTTCCAATAAAGCATGGGCAATCATTATATTCTTGTAGAAGTGTGAGAACGTTTACATAATGATGGTAGCATTAATCAATGCTCTTGTCAAGCTGGGATAGGTTTTTGCTGGGATAGGTTTTCCAATTGCAGCTGAAGGCCTTATTTTTCCAGATCACCTGACGATGCCTCAGAAGCCTTTGAGCCAGGCAATTTCCTCACCACGAATTGCTTTCAGGCGATTTTGCAACCTTTCTTTATGATACGATTGCAGTTGAATTCTTTCACCCCCATCCTGGAGGTCATGCCATGCGTCCCCAACTTGCCTTTCCTCTTCAGTTCCTTTCCCAGCCCCAGATCGAGAACCTTCACAAGGCAATTCTGACCGTGCTTTGGAAGACCGGCGTACGGGTCGAGTGGCGCCCAGCCCTGGAAGCCTACGCCGCAGCCGGTTGCAAGGTGGAATTTGAGCGCCAGCTTGTCCAGATCCCCGAAAAAGTTCTGGAGCAAGCTTTGCTAACCGCCCCAGCTTCTTTCAGCCTATATGGTACCACCCCGGCTGATGAGATCCGCGTCACCCTGGACGACTTTTTCACTATCGCCGGTTCTTCTGCCCTCAAAGTACTCGATCTAGATGGCCGGCACCGGCCAGCGACCCTGCAGGATCTGGCTGACTTCACCCGCTTGATCGACGCATTGGAGAATGCCGATATCATGCATGCCATGGTCATCCCCCAGGATGCCCCTCAAGCTGGCTTCGACCGGCTCCTGCTCGCCACGGTCCTAAAGAACAGCAGCAAACATTATTATTCCCAAGGCCTGGGCGGGGATAGTGTTCGTGACCAGGTTGAAATCGCATCAGTTGTACAAGGAAGCACACAGGCGGTCATACAGCAGCCCTGTTTCAGTATGGTGGTATGCCTGGTCTCGCCTCTGGTGCACCCGGCCGAACGGGTCCAAGAAATCATGGAATGTGCCCGCTTTGGCATCCCGATGTGGCTGGAAGCCACCAATATGATGGGTGCGACCGCCCCGATCAGTGTGGCCGGCGCACTGGTCGAACATAGCGCCAACGTGCTGGCAGCCCTAGTACTGGCTCAGTTGCTCCACCCAGGGTTACCCTGTATCTTTTCGGTTGCTTCCGGCGGTTTCAACCTGCGCACTGGCAGCTACGTTTCAGCCTCCCCGGAGATGGTGCAACTGCACTGTGCGACGGCCCAGATGTCGCATTTTTACGGTCTGCCTTTCCATGGAGGTGGTGGGTTGGACGCCTGCCTGCCGGATGCCCAGGCCGGTTTTGAACGCACCTTGCAAGCCGTTCCGATGACTTTGGCAGGGGTCAATTTTTTCTGTCTGGCGTTCGGGATGATTAACCAGCTGCTCACTTCCAGTTACGAACAAGCTATCATCGACAACGAGATCTTTTCAGCGGTCTTTCGCCTGGCTGAAGGCGTCCAGGTCACGCCCGAGACCATCGCCCTCGACCAGATCCAGCAGGCCGGCCCGGGAGGCCAGTTCCTCAACCAACCCTATACCCTGCATCACTATCGCCATGAACAGTGGCAGCCGGAATTGATCAACCGTCTCGAATGGGAACAATGGCAGCGTGCGAGCGCTGGAAAAGACCTGCGCCAGCGTGCAAATGAACGTGCCCGCAAGCTCTTGACAGAACATGTCCCCCATCCGCTCAGCCCGGAACAGGCGGCCGAAATTGATCGCCTGGCGCGCCTCTACCAGGCGCGCCAGGCTGGGACCATGGACTTATAGACAACTAACGGAGGCGATCAGCCGAGTTTCCAGATTGGCCCTTCCTTCTAGACTGCGCGCCTGGCCTTTTTCGACCGCTTCCTTCAGGTTATACCGGGATACCCAAGGCTCAATGCCCACCCCGTACATGCCCGTGAAAGGTGGCAGGTCTGCCCCACCATAAGGCTGCCAGAAGGCGATCCAGGGAAACAGCTGCTCATCCCATTGTAGAGTAAAACAAAGCCCACAGCCTGGGCTGGTCACCGAAAAAATGCCCTGCTTTAGCCCGGTTAAGAAGGCATCATCATGGGTATGGACCGACCGGTCGGGGATCTTGGCGAGGTTAATCGTGCCTCCCTGGCGGTCTCGTGCATTAGGCCAGGGGCTGCTTTGCCCGGGTGCCAAACGGGCCGTCCCTGGTTCGTAAATAGCCTGCGGGGTCAGGATGGTCTTGGCTGGGATATCCAGTTGGCTTTCCCCATCCAGAAAAGCCTCACCCAAAGTCAGGTGGTGGCCCCACACAAATTCGCATGGCGAGTCGGACTCGTTGGTAACTTTTTCCAGGATTTCCATTTGTGCGGCTCCGGCTCGCAGGCGCAAGCTCCGTTCCAATAAAAATGGAGTCTTTTGGCAGTGTACAGACAGCCGGACGCAGGTTTCGGTAACATCATCCTGCAATATCCGCACATCCCATGGCAACAGGGCCACTTCCCCGTGCATCGGCATGACCTGTCCATCAACCATGCAGGCATCCCCATGGTTCGGGAAAAGTTCCTGCCAACCACCTTCATAATTCTCCAGAAATTCAGCCGGCGGCTTTATCCCAGGAGCTTTAAGTCCCCAAGGTGTTTGCATCAGTAACTGAACTCCGGTCGGGCGATACGTAAATTCAAAGATGTCCGCGCCCTTCTGCGGCAAGACTCCCACCCGTAGGTGCTCATTCTCTAACCAAAGAGCTGGATTTCCTCGTTCAACACCTTTTATCAACATATCGTCCTCTCGCCAGGCATTTTCTCCCGGGGATTTCTTCCACTCAGAATTAGAAATTAATGATCAGGCCTCCATCAACGGTGATCACCTGGCCGGTAATGTAGGTGGCATCTGGGCCGGCTAGAAAGAAAAATACACCAGCCAATTCTTCTGGCATCCCGCCGCGGCGCAGAGCGAGATGGTTGCCCACCACATAATTCTGCTTGAACCATTCACCGTCAAGTTCATTCTCGCCGTTGACAACGCTCATGGGTGTCCGGACAAACCCGGGTGCGATTGCATTGACAAGGATGTTCTTTGACCCCAATTCGCATGCCAGGGAGCGGCAGTATTGGTTAATGGCCGCCTTGGCCATGCTGTAACTGCTTGCGCCGGCATATGCCCGCTCTCCATGGACCGAAGTACAATGAATAATCCGCCCGCCCTCTTTCATCCAGGGCACTACCATGCGAGTCATGTATACCGCACCATTCACCATAATATCAAACTGCTTGCGCCATTCTTCCAGGGGTGTCTCGATCGCATTGACTTCCCAGAAAATTCCGGCAACATTGGCCAGGGCATCCACCCGTCCCCATTTTTCCCGGATCATCCGGTCAATCATATTGGCGGTTTCCAGGTTACTATAATCTCCCGGACAAACCATGTGGTCGCCTTCTGGGAATTTCTTCACCAGGTCACGAAGCTCCTTCTCCCGACGGGCCGTCACGCATACATCCCAACCCTCCTGCGCAAAGCGCAGAGCTGTAGCTTCCCCAATGCCAGAGGAAGCCCCGGTGACTACTACTTTCTTTCGTGTTGTCATGGTTTTCTCCTTATTTTAATTCGTTGAATATATTTCACAAATGGTTGTCTAAATGGTGGGTCAATAATTGGCTGCCTGATTCAGTCACAAGGACGACATTCTCCAGGCGTACACCGCCAATATCAGGCAGGTAAATACCAGGTTCGAGGGCGATGACCATCCCGGGCTGCAACGGAAGCGGGTTATAGGGCACAATCCGTGGTTCCTCATGGTAGCTGGTGCCGATGCCATGGCCCGAGTGGTGCGGGTAGACCGGATAACCCCGATCACGAATAAAGGAACGCAAAAGATCGTCCAGATCGCCAGCCTTCAGGCCCGGCTTTACCGCCTGGATACCCGTGCGTAAGGTATCTAGCACAATGGCATAGACCTTCTTCAGCTCAGCAGAAGCTTCTCCGGCAAAATGGATTCCACAGTTATCGCCCCAGTAACCAGCCGAGCGCGGAACGATATCGAGCATGACCGGATCACCCTGCTGAATAACATATTCCCCGGGCAGTCCACCGATCTCGGCGGTGCGTTTCCCTGCGACCAGGTCCACCAGAACCGGCACACGGGTTCCTGCCTGCTCTTCTAGGCGAGCTTTGACTGCCCCCCAGACTTCAATTTCCTTCTTACCGGGTTGGATCTGGCGCTGGATCTCAGCCTGTGCCAGGTCACACAGGTCCAGTGCGGCCTGGATATGCCCAAGTTCCTCGGCTGTTTTTACCGCCCGAAGCAGGTCCAATCTCCCGTCCAATGGCACCAAAGTTATACCAGGAAGTGTTTTCTGGACGACCGAGAACAGGGAGGCGGGCAGAGTGTCCATCTCGACTCCCACCCGGCCGTGAAGCCCGCTAAATTTAGCCAGCAAGCGGGCTAATACGACAGCCTGGTTGGCATATCCACTAAGCGGGGCTTCAATGGTATAGGCAACATAATCCAACACATTCTCAGCATGTGTCCTGGCGGATCCCGCCTCCATGTCAGACATGAGCAGGGTCACTTGTCCTTCACTGCACCAAGCCAATGCCGGGCCGCCCTCAAAAGGGCTGGGACCAGTTTCGATGGGTGGGGCGTAACCGGTTAGCCATGTCAGACTATTCAAGTTTGACAACAAGACCGCCGATAGCTGCTCCGATTTTTGGAAAGCCAACAAACGTTCCAAGCTCGTTTCATTCATCCTTATTGTGCTCCTCTCCAAGTTTATTTAGCATACCATGCCTGCTTATAATGGTAGATAAGGGAACCTTCTGGAGGTAAGACCTGCAACACCAATCACTTCCGGTCAGATGTCATTATTTTATGAGCCGAGTGGTTTTGTCTAAAAAGAGCTTGCCTTGTTCCAAGGAAATAGAATAGATGCGCTTTTAGAATTACCGATCATACCAGCCGGATTCGAGTGTATTGATCTTTGCAATCATAGCCTGCGAAAGTGCCGGGCGGTGTTTTTCGATAAGTTGCCGGGCGCGCAGGTTCAGCCTTTGATATAAATCCAATCCAGGTTCAAGGCTGAGCGGGTCGAACATTCCCCGGGCAAAAGTGGTTGGATACCAGAATTCGCGGAAATGCTCCAAAGTGTAATCTTTCGCAATATATTCGCCCAACGGTCCGGCTTCATCAATCATGGCAACGGCTTCTGCCAATCCGGCCTGAGTCGCCTGCAAAGGTTTCATTGCGTTGCGAGTATAGGCGATGATTTCATCTGCAAGGATGACCGCTTCAGCGCCACACAGCTTACCAGCGCCATAGATGCCGGCGTTATGGACCATTTCCACGCCACTTAGAAAAGCTCTCTGACACTCGGCCATCATTTCGACACCGGCTTGGGCATCCAGCACTGGAACGTCGCAGGTCATTTCCAAACCAAAGGCAGGCAGGCCGTGCCAATGTGCCAACTCTGTGGCGGCCGAATAGGCCGTGAGGGTTTCGGGTGCACAGTAAGACCAGAGAGAACTATGCATGTCCATTAGTTGAACCGTAAAACCGGCTGTGCAAAATGGCGCTCCGGGATGTTTTAATTGATGTATGACCAGGCTTGCCAACCAATCGGCATTTGCCAGCACCATGGTGGCAACGATATCCATGGGACTGTTTCCCCCAATTGCAGGACAACAATAGCTAAGCACCGGCACCTGACGTTCTGCACACGTCAGGAGCAGTTCCAGACTGTAATCCGTGCCGGAGAGCGGAGCGGCTGGTACAGCTGCGCACATCAGGGATGGCTTCTGCAGGAAATTTTGTTCCCCACCGGACGCAATAAAGACCACTTCCAGGGAATCCAGCAAGCCATTCCGGTCATATGGATAGATCAATAGCGGTTTGGAGGTTTGTTTTACCGTTTCGGCAACAGCTACTTGGTTTTGAAGCGTATCTGGCACATCATGCGCCTGTCCCACGCATTGGACGTAATCAATTCCGGGCAGCGAATCAATGACCGCTGCCAGCCAGCTTTGATCTTCTTTCAAGAATTTACGGACCTGCCGGGTATCTGGGTCAAGGACATAAAAAGTATCTGCAATTGTGCCGAAGTTCACCTCACCTTGGGACAAGACACGCGACGGTTTGCCTAGACGGTCATATATCTGTACTGGCCGATAGGATTTCAGGGCCCGTTCTACCATTTCTGGAGAAATAAAAATGCGTTCCCCTGAAACCCTGCCTCCGCCATCCAAAATCAATTGGCGGGCCTCAGCGACCGGAGCATGGTAGCCTGTGGTCCTTAGGACTTCTATGCTGGCAGAGTGGATTGCCAGCAACTGCTCGGAGGTCAGCACACGAAACTGCCCTACTTTACCTGCACCAGAATTTTCCTCTACCATAGGGCCTCACATATATTCCACTGAGAAATTGAGGTAAGCACAGGTCGAAATGACGTTAGAAATCACAATATAAAAGATTCGGTAGTCGATCTAAGCCAAGCCGGGGCTGTGCAGGTGGTTTCCTTCCCTGAAGGGTCTAAAGCGGAAACAGGCGTAATCAGACATGCCAAGCCAAAAAAGAGCATGATCAAATTCGAATAATTCGGTTTGAATGGATTTTCAGCATGATTCTAAGCCGGGAATTCACAAGAACATAAAAGAACCTGGTCAAGAACCAATCTCCAAGGGATATTGGCCATACTTGTGGGTCGCAGTAATCATCGCCAGATAATTTTCAGGATTTACCGAGGAATGAATTGTATTACTGGATGACATGATATAGCCCCCCCCAGGAGCTCCTTTAAGGAGGGTTTCTTTGACCGATCGGGTGACATCTTCCTGGGTGCCATTCGAAAGCAGGTCGCCACAATCAATGTTACCGACCAGACAGACACGGCTCCCATACTTCCTCTTCACTTCCGCGATGTCCATCCCTGCAACCGGCTCGATCGGATTTATGGCATCCACACCTGTCTCCACAATCATATCCAGGAGCGGCCACAAATTTCCATCACTGTGCTTGATGCAGAAAGCACCTTCTTCTTTGACAGCCTGGACGACCTTGGCCAACCTGGGCTGGATAAACTCCTTGAATATACCGGGGGACATCATGGGGCCTGAATTATAGGCATAATCGTCGCCCAGCATGATAACATCTGCGCCAGCTCTAACCGCCCGGCGGGCCAGTGCAATCGCAAATTCGTTGACGATATCCAGCACCTCATGTGCAAGGCGTTTATTCTCAATAAAACTGATCAGCAGATTGTCAATGCGCATAAGATCCGCGGCCCACATGAACTCAGCTCTCTGGCACCATATGACGGCTTTCTGGCGCTTGAAGCGCTGCACATACGCCGGCAGATTGCCCAAGCGGTAGGAGGCCTGGGGATCTGGAGGCAGATAATGCTTTGCATCATCAAGGGTCTTGATCGGGCCATCGATGGGAGCGGAATGTTCGTCGGTGATCCCCAGAGTGACACCCCATTCACTCAATAACTTTTTAGGGCCGATTGGGACCTCTTTGAAAGTGCCTTCATATAAAAATAAGGCACTCATGGCGTCCAATCCAATATTTTCGACAAAATCGGGCCAGCTGGCTCCCGGGAAAAGTGCTTCAATGATTTTAGGATGGACAAACCACTCCAGAGCAGGCACCCTATCAGGGGTTTGACCGCGCAGAGCGGCAAAGATCCTTTCAGCAGAATTCATCCAGCTACTCCCATCATAAAATCATCTGGCGTTACGCGGATCTCTAATATCGGCCAACCGAATGGCATTTTTTAAAGCGCGTTCCAATTCCGAATCCACTCCAGGCAGCAAGTCTACCGGGCCGGCCTTGGAGAGAATCTCATCCACACGGGCGTGCGCGACCTGATGGATCATATTCCCGCCGCTTTCCTGCCATTGTTCAACCGTCTGGCGACTAAACAGGTTGGGAAAGAATAATTCCTTCTTGAAAAACTGGAAAGTATGGTCTTGATTTAAATAATCACCACCATGGCCCACCTTCCGGATCAGGTCAACCGCCAGGGTCTCCTCGGAGACGGAGATGCCTGCCAGGACGCGCTTGATCATGTGCGCGATCTCGTCACAGATAACCACCATTTCCTGCGAACCATACAATCCCCAGGCCAGGGTCCCCAGGCTCTGGGATAAGGTCATACCAGCCAGACCGTTCAACAGCATCCCCATCATGGCTTCAGCCCCGGCTTCGGCGTCGGGCACCTTCCCTTCCACTCCTCCGCCCAGGCCGTAAATTGGAAGATTGTAGAAGCGGGCCATTTGGATCATGGCGAGCTTGCCCAGGTCCTGTTCAGGGCTTCCATAGGTACATTGGGTGGTTTTCATATCAAAGACGTCGGTATCGGGCTTGAGTACCACCGGAGCACCCGGTTTGATCAATTGGGTGAGCACCACACCAAAAAGCACTTCGGCATTGGTGAGCACCAGCGTACCGGCAACCGTGGCGGGGCTAGTTGCTCCCATTAAAGGTCCCGGGGAATACAGGATTGGCACACCTGCATTGACCGCATCGATAATGCCTTCATTCATGATCGCAATTTTCAATGGTGTGATGGGTGTGACGATGCCCAGGACACTGGGTTTTTTGCGCAGGTTGTCTTCCCCGCCAGAGGCTGCCGCGGTCATCTCAAGCAAGCTCTGGGTAAAAGGGCGCTCCAGGATATTTATTACGGAGGGCTTGGTCGTATTCCGGAAGATGGCGTCAAAATCATGATAGAAGACCTGGTTTGTCGGCATATCGCCTGACATGCAAATTGTCTGCACGAAGTCGATATTCGAAAGAGCCTGCCCGATGCGGGTACTGTTCACCATATCGGCTTTGGTCGGGGAACGTGGTTTCCACTGCCCATAATCCCAAAACTTCGGCTCCGAAGTGCCACCCATGCCATAATAAACATGTCCGGATTCAAGGAGAAGATCCATCGCCGGGTCATTTCGGCCGTATAGCATAAAAGAGCTTGGCGCCGATTTAATGGAAGCCTCTACCATGCCAGCCGGAAGCCGGATCGTACGAGCTTCCCGGTCCACCTTTGCGCCACCCTTCTCAAAGATATCCAGGAATAGATCTGACTCACTATATATGCCGGGGTCCTCAAGAATGGCCAGAGAGGAGTGGTAGATACGCTGTAAATCGTCCTCAGACAGGACTTTAAGGTTACCACCTTTAGCACCTATTTTCATGGTTTTGATGCTCCTTCTTAAAAGTAAATCGGTAGACATCTGGATCTCCAAATATCGTTTTTATAATGGCAGGAACTGGAAGATCATCGCTAGGATGGTTTCAAGAGATAGGCTAAGAATCCATCAAGAGCCGGGCAAGCGCCACCGCACGACTCGCATCGGGGGAGTAACCATCCGCACCAATTTCCTTGGAGAATGCCTCGGTCACCGGGGCGCCACCGATCATGATCTTGACTTTTTGACGCAGACCGGCCTTTTCCAAGGCTTCGATGGTTCTGCGCATGGAATTCATGGTGGTGGTCAAGAGAGCTGATATCCCAACGAGATCCGCCTGCTGATCTCTGACTGCATCAACAAATTTCTCGGGAGGAACGTCAGTACCGAGATCGATGATCTCAAATCCCGCTCCTTCGAGCATGGTCGCAACCAAATTCTTGCCTATTTCATGGAGATCACCCTGGACGGTTCCAATCACAACCTTACCGGTCGCGTGCATGCCACTCTGGGCAAGGGAAGGTTTGAGAATGGCCAGAGCCGCTTGCATCGTACGAGCGGCTATAAGCATCTCGGGGATATAAAATTCGCCGTTTTCAAAACGCCGCCCGACCTCGTTCATTGCAGCTATCAGACCTTCATTCAATATTTGTTCAGCAGGCAACTTTTGTTGGATCGCTTCTTTTACCAACGCGACCGCTTCGGTCATTTCCCCTTCGATGACTTTTTCCTGGATGTTCTGTAAAATAGGTTCCATAACATTCTCCTTGTGCTTGATTTTTATCCAGCTTTTTGAACCGATTTTTCTAAACTGATTTAAGAAATGTGCCAGATGCTTGTCATGGTAGATTTCACCTCTCCAATTTCATTTGGATCGATCCCGGGAACTATTTTGACCTGCCAGCAGGCAACCGGATAATCTCTATGCATACCAGGAATTAATAGTAGCGTGTTCAGCAGAGCGCACCTCAAATCGTGAAAATATGTATTAAATCTGCATGAATTGGACTTTTGAAAGGTGGCACCACTCGCCCAACTCCCGTCCAACATGTCCCTGGATCAAAGCAAAGTGATGTCCATAGCCTGCCTCACCCAGTTTTTCCAGAGCCTCTGCCAGAGGAAATGGAAATAAAATCTTGGCTGCTGATCCCGGAAATTCCAACTCGTAAGGGACTGCCTCACCTTCCAAAGCACAAACACGCATCGAGCCATGCCGGCCGACCAGATTAGCCGCGGTCACCGGTCCGGGACGCAGAGTTGCCTGGATGGTTGGCCCAAACGCACCCGGGCCGACATGCTCCGGAATGGGGCGGAGTTTCAGGGGTGCGCGGCTGGCAGCCAAACGGGTTGGCAGATTGCCGCAGTGATACATAATGGAGCTGTTTTCAGCCAGGTCAGCCTTAATAATATCGACATGGAAGGTGGGTTGTCTTGTAAGGATCTGCCCGACTGCCATGATAATTGCGCCAGGCACGTCACTTTCACAGGAAGCGGCAATGCCCTGGTCATTGAACAAGCTGCATCCCAGGCATGGGCTGCCCAAGTGGTCATGAAAACACTCCACGGTGGCTGCCTGCAAGTTCTCGTCAGTGGCTATCTTATGCATTGCCAGATAAGAGCGCACTCCGTAGCTCACAACATCATCGTTAATAAGAGAGGTATCGAAACCAGGACCGATCTCTTTCCAGGTTTTTTCAACCTCCGAGGAAGTGATCGAGTCAATTGTCCGGGTGTAACGGGTGAGACCAATATTCACCACTTGAACCCCAAGTGTCTCTCGCAATGCCAACTCATCGAAGGAGACATCCGACATGCCTTCTGCACGCCAGCCCATCAACCCCACCCGCAGCCCCTTTAATCGTCTCTGGACAGCCGCACCCCGGGAATATTGGATAACTCTTTGCCAAATTCGGTCGCTGCCCAGGTCACCTACCACGAAGATATATTCCAGCCCCAGTTCTTTGAAAGGGTACAGGGTTTGTTGAATCGCAACGAAAGCCCCCCAGGCCTCCTGGGTGGTCATGCCCCATAAGATAGTTGGCAACCCAATTTCTTTTGCCAGGAGGGGCATGACATGGTCCAGGGTAAAATTGCCCGGTATGATTAACAGCGCATCCAGGCTTTTGTCGGTAAAGAATTTAGCGAGAGGCAGGATATCCTTTTCAGATTCCAATAAGAGCGGGCTGACCACCAATTCAACCTGCTCCAGGGGTGCGGTAGTGGGGAACAGACTTACAAGCCGCTTGGCGTAATCGGCGCCTTCTTCATGAGTCCAGGTGGATACCACTACACCAATCCGCGGCCGAAAGACGCCGGTTGATTCAATTTTCTTTTTCATGAATGCCTCTTCTGCAGTTTCACAATGAAATCGGATAATGACCGTACTCAAATGTGGCTTCCAACAGCGCCCGATAGTTTGCCAGGGGCACATAATTGGTGACCGAGTTAGCTGAACTCATCAAATATCCTCCGCCAGGGCCCAAGTTTTGAATCAGAGTCTTGACTGCCTGGCGAACTTCCTGTGGTGTGCCGCGGGTCAAGACGTAGCCCAGGTCCACATTGCCGATCAATGCAATCTGATGACCATAAGTCCGTTTTACTTCCTCAATATTCATGCACTTGGGTTCAATCGGATGCAGCGCATCCACCCCGGCGGCGATAATATCCGGCAAGACCTCATCCACTTTGCCATCCGTGTGATAAAGCAGAGGGCGACCGGCGCTGTGACATATTTCGGCCGCGCGCGTAAGCCAGGGGAAGAATATTTTTCGCAAGCTGCGGGGTGAAATCATCAGACCACTGGTGTAGGCAATATCATCCTGGAGGCAGATGGCTCCAACTTCATCGATGGATAAAATCTTCTCGAACAAGCGCATGGATTCGGTCGCCAAACGATCAATGATGTTCTTAACCAGCGGCGGATCTTCTATCAATTTCAAACAAAAAGACTCGAAACCCATCAGCTGCATGGCCATTGTATAAATGTGGCCGGAGGTCACCAGGAGTTTCATCCCAGATGGCAAAAGAGGTATGATCTGGGAATAGATGGCGAAATCAACTTGTTCGGCTGTTGGCCAGGGAAATTTCTCCACATCCGCCCAGGTCTGAATGGCCTGTGCTTTCGAATCAACCCAGTTGCGGTCCGGCCGGCGCTGGTCATAGGCGTTGGCGGTATCCGAATGAGGTTTGATGATGATGTCCTGAATTTGGGGGGTTGCGTAGAGGTCGGTATCAACAAGAACGTAGTCATACCCAGCAGTCGTGAAAAATTCGACTTCGTCCTTGGGTGTGAGCACCGGATGCCCCATGAAGGCCTGTTTCACTTCAGGGTCGATACCCAATTCACCGAATGGAACCCGATCTGGTTCCTGGCGGTGGACAGCGGTTAAGAATCGCTCAAAGGAATTCGAAATTTCAGGCATGATTTCCTTTCTCGTACCTAATAATTTCAAGTCGAATTGACAACTGACCCGTGGTCGAATCCCAGGTTCCTGTCATAAATGGAAACGTTTCCACATATTCATAAATATTATACAGCCGCGAAAGACGAAAGTCAACACTCTTCTTGCAATTCGCGGTGTATCATTTATTTATCATTATCATCCCTTTATTCGAGAACCTGGTTTAGACCGAGATTCCGGGAGGCAGGGTCCTCAAAAGCAGCTGGTTTTCCGGTCCAAACGAGGACACAGGCGGCGCGTCCTCCATGAGTTGCCAGCCCGAAATTGCTTTTTTCTTGGTTCTATTGCAGATCAGGTCTTCCCAACCATCTCCCAAACAAGTGGTTTTCCGCTTTACGAAAGCCTTTATACTCTGCTTTGACATACTCCAGCCGCCAGAGTGGACATAAAAAAAAGACGTATTGACGCACGCTTATTAATATGGTATCTTTTATTCTGTAAACGTTCTCACAGCTTTGCCAATTAATTCCCATGAAAAGGAGGTTCCTGTGACCAAACCTAACGTTCATGCCGTTCATCGCGACTGGGACCGTGATTTTCCCGTCATCGAAAGATCCGAAGGGGTTTACTTGTACGACAACCAGGGCCGCCGATATATCGATGGTTCCGGAGGTTCTTCCTCGGTCACTAACATTGGTCATGGAGTGATGGAAGTCTCTGAAGCTATGGCAGAGCAGGCGAAAAAGTTCTCTTTTTACCCAGCCCATGCATTCTCGAACCAACAATTTCTGGACCTGTCTGACCTGGTCGTCAGCCTGGCACCCGGCGAGTTGAAAGACAACAGTCGTGTCTGGGTCAGTTGCACCGGCACGGACGCCACGGATGACGCAGTGCGTCTGGCGCGCCAGTATTGGGTGGAGAGTGGCAAATCTTCTAAATATCAGATCATCTCGCGCTGGCAAGCTTTCCATGGCAACACCATTTCAGTGGCAGGCTTTTCTGGCATCACCGGACGGCGCAGCATTTTCCAGCCCATGTATATCGACTCGCCACACATCCCGCCGGCCTTTTGCTACCGCTGTCCATTTGAACAGACCTATCCAAAATGCAATCTGCTGTGCGCACGCGCCCTCGAGACTGCCATCCGACAGCAAAATCCGGATAACGTTGCGGCATTCATTGCTGAACCAGTAGTCGGTGCAGCGCTGGCTTGTGTCCCGGCACCAGACGGCTATTTCCAGCTCATCCGCGCAATATGTGATGAGTATAACGTCCTGTTCATTGACGATGAGGTACAGACCGGTTGGGGCAGAACTGGCAGCCAATGGGCGATCGAACAATGGGGCGTCACACCCGATATCATTGCAACGGCCAAGGGTATGACAGCCGGGTATACGCCGATGGCTGCCATCATCGCGCATGACCGGATCTGGTCCGTTCTAGAAAAGAAACATTCCCCCTTCAAAGCTGGTCACACCCTTAATGCTAATGCAGTATCCTGCGCAGCAGCATTGGTCGTCATCAATTACCTCCTGGATCACAAGCTGGCCGAGAACGCCAAAGCCCGCGGCGAGCAGTTCCGGTCTGGCCTCGCAAACATGCTGGATCGTCACCCCAGCCTGGGGGATGTGCGGGGTAGGGGCCTGCTGGATGGCTTTGAGCTGGTTAAATCACGTGAGACAAAGGAATCATTTGAGCCATCCAAGCATGCGTCGGTCATGCTGGAAAATGCCGCACTGAAGCGCGGCCTGGTCACCTACCCATGCACCGGGTCGATCGATGGCATGGCAGGTGACATGGTTTTGATGGCGCCGCCGCTGGTGATCAATACCGCTGAAATAGACGAGATCTTAGCCATCCTGGATAGTTCGCTTACCGAGCTGGAAACCAGTCTGGGCGTGAAGTGAGCCAAACAAGATGAAACTTGCCCTGACCATCCAGACTCCGGAAGTCCCGGTGATAGTGCCGGTGGCGCTGCTTTCCGGGACCCTGGCAGAAAAACTTGAGAAGGCTGCCCGGATGGGCGCCGCCGGGGTGGAGTTAATCACCACCGAGCCAGCCAGCCTGGATGTGGCCGCCCTGCAGGACCAGCTGAACCGGAGTGGTCTACAAACTGCCGCGATTGCCAGCGGAGGCATGGCCTTCGCCGCCAAGCTAACCCTGCTTAATCCGGATCCATCGACCGCCGCGCTGGCCCGACAGCGTCTGGATGAATTGATCGTCCTGGCGTCTGGCCTGCACGCCCCGGTTGTCACCGTGGGTAGCTTCCGCGGCCGCGCCGTCCTGGAAAAGGACCGCTCGCTGGCCGAGCTGGCCCAAATCCTGCGAAGAGCCGGTGAGCGTGCCGCCAACGCCGGAGTGCGCATCGCCCTCGAGCCGCTCAACCGTTTCGAAGGCGATCTGCTCAACAATGTCGCCCAGGGATTGGCCTTCCTGGAAGAAGTGGACCATCCATCGGTCGGCCTGCTGCTGGACACTTTCCATGTCAATATCGAAGAAAGCTCCTGGACCGAACCCTTCCGCCAGGCCATGCGGGCCAGAAAGTTATTCCATGTCCACCTGGGCGACAACAACCGCCTACCCCCTGGGCAGGGCCTGATCGACTTTCCCGCCATTCTGTCGACATTGGAAGAAAACGGCTACACTGGCTGGCTTTCAGCCGAACTGCTGGGCATACCTGACCTTGACACGGCCGGGCAGAAAACCATGGATTACATGTCCCACCTGATGAAAGTGCTCGGATGAAATTAAGCTGTCTTCCAGTCTCCTTCTTTGACGAT
>JBEKCT010000069.1:0-16418 GCA_050014715.1 Anaerolineales bacterium
TTTCTTCTTTTTTCCATATCCTGAGCTCGCAAATACGGCATTTGGGCCAGCATTTCGCTTCCCTGACCTCGATTTTCATTGTCCACTATTCAGAAATGCCGGTTCTCGGCTGAATTTCTAGGCAACAATTAACCGCAAAACGACTGGCTTGGTTGGCAGTCATACCGGTGATAACCCTCCCGTTAGCCTGGACAAATGAATACCACGGGCTAATTTGGGCCAGGTACATTCCTTACCTGCAATATGGATTGGCGTTTTCCGAAAAGACCTATGGCCCGGGGTTTTGGATTTATTGGGGTTATAGCTACCTGCTCCTGCTGGCCGCCACAATATTTACCCTTCGCTCCATACTGGAGTCTGCCCACCTGTTTCGTTGGCAGAGCCTCCTGGTCGGGATAGGGATCCTGGCTCCCTGGGCAGCCAATCTCCTTTATGTATTACATATCAACCCGGTCAGAAATTTAGACCTGACACCGCTGGCATTCGGCATTACCGGTATCGCATTGGCAATTGGTATGTTCCGGTGGCACCTGTTCGACATCAAGCCCGTCGCGCATGTAGCTGTGATTAGCGGTATGGTGGATGGCTTGATTATCCTGGACAACCAGGGCCGCATCCTGGAGGTGAACCCTGCTGTCCAAACTATCCTTGGTCTGGGATCACATGAATTGATCGGGAAACCGATCGAAGGGATCCTCGTCAACCGGCTCCCGCCGGAAGAACGCCCATTGTGGTTGAAGGAAAAGAGGGCTGAAATTCATTTGGTAAATGGTAGTGAAAACCGGGATTATGAGCTGGACGATTCACCTTTTTATGAAAAAGCGGGTTCGATTGGGGGCAGGATAATCTTCATCCATGATGTGACAGAACGGAATCGTCTCGAAGTTCGCTTGCGGGAAGCCGTACGCAAACAGGCGGAAGATTTGAAGCACGAAAACGAACAACGCCTGGCTTCCATCTACGATACGGTCGGAGACGTACTCTATTATTTGACGGTCGAACCGGATGAGCAGTACCGCTTTAATTCAGTCAACCCGGCCTTCAGTAAAGTGACCGGCTTCTCCCCAGAACAAGTAATTGGCAGGAGTATAAAAGAAATCTTCCCGCAATCATCCTTAAGTATGGTTTTGGGAAAATACCGGCAGGCTATCGCAGAAAAGGCCATTGTCCGCTGGGAGGAGACATCAGATTTCCCCGTCGGGCACCTGACCGGCGACGTCAGTATCGCGCCTGTTTTTGATCAAGCCGGCAGATGTACGCACCTGGTTGGATCAGTGCACGATGTCACGGAGAGTAAGCGTGCGGAGGATGCACTGCGTGAGAGCGAAGATAAATTCAAACATGTTTTTGAGAATTCGGTCAGCGGAAAATCCATCACGCAGATTTCCGGTGAAATGGAAGTAAATCAGGCTTTTTGTGACATGCTTGGTTATTCCCGCCCGGAACTCATTAATCGCAAGTGGCAGGAGATAACCTACCCGGAAGATGTGGCATTAACCCAGGTCATGGTCGATTCCCTCATGACTGGTGAAAAAGAGATGGTACGCTTCACTAAAAGATATTTGCATAAGAATGGCTCGCTTGTGTGGGCGGATGTCGGCACGGCCTTACGCCGGGATCCGGCCGGCCAGCCCTTGTACTTGGTGAGCTCCATCAATGACATCACCGAGCGCGTGTTGGCCGAAGAGAAATTACGGGAAAGCCAAACCAGGTATCAATCGATCTTCGAACATTCCGGCACAGCCAATACCATCTTTGATATGGATTGCCGCGTTGTTCTGCAAAACAGCCAGTCCCAGGAGTTGACCATGCCGGCGGATGCACTTGGGAAAACCGCCCTGGAAGTGTTCGGACCCGAACAGGGTCCCATTGTGGATGAGCGCATGCGCCGCGTCCTGGCCTCGGGCATTCCGGAAGTTTTCGAAACAAAATTCAGCATGCCCGCGGGGGAAAAATGGGTCCGTTCCTCTTACCAGCCTCTTTTTGACGATAAACATCTGGTGGTGGGAATACAAGTCATCTCCCAGGATATCAGCGTGCAAAAACAGGCGGAGGAGACCCTGCGGGATTACAATACCCGTCTTGCCACCGAAGTGGCTGCCCGAACGCGCGAACTGACCGAAGCCCAGGAAAAACTGCTCCGCCAGGAAAAATTGGCCGTGCTGGGCCAGCTGGCCGGCAGTGTCGGCCACGAATTGCGCAACCCGCTCGGCGTCATCAACAACGCCGTCTACTACCTGAAGATGACCCAGCCGGAGGCAGGTGAAAAGATCAGCAAGTACCATGCTGTGATCGAGCAGGAAGTGCACAATGCTGAAAAGATCATCACCGACCTGCTGGACTTCGCCCGTGTCAAGTCCGTCGACCAGAAACTAATAGCCATCCCAATTCTGGTTCAATCCGTGCTCGCACGCTTCTTGGTGCCGGAGTACATTACGACGGTGCTCGATCTGCCCCCTGACCTGCCAAATATCTTTGTCGATCAGCGCCAGATGGAGCAGGTGCTGGGCAATTTGACCACCAACGCCTGTCAGGCCATGGCAGAAGGAGGCAAATTAACCATTAGCGCTCAGCCTGTAGCCCTCGGCGATGGGCAACCGGCCGTCAGTATTCGGGTGATTGACACCGGCTCGGGCATCACAGCAGAGAACCTGAAGAAACTCTTTGAGCCGCTTTTCACCACCAAGGCCAGGGGTATCGGGCTGGGGCTGGCGGTCAGTAAAAAGCTGGCCGAGGCCAATGGCGGGCGTATCGAAGTGGAGAGTGAAGTTGGCAAGGGTTCCACCTTCACGGTGTATTTGCCAGTTAAGCGTTTGGAGTAAGCTGGTTGGGTAAGCCGGACGCCTCCCCCAAGTGGCGGAGGCAAATACTCCCCTGCCGGTGGATGCGGCAGAGGAATATTTATTGAAATATGATATTATCGGATCCGCCTCTGTTAATGGAATGGTCTACCCAAAGCAAATAAAAACAAAATTGAGGCGCAGTGTGAAGTGAGTCCAATTTCTGTCATTGCGCCATCGTCCCCGTTTTTTGGGGAGGAGCGAATTTTGCATAATTGGTGTCATTGCGAGGAGCGTACTTTGCGACGAAGCAATCTCCCTCAAACCATGGATAGTCCCAGCAAGCAGGGGATTGCTTCGGGCTGGAAAGTACATCCAGCCCTCGCAATGACATAGATTTGCTAATGGCGATGGATCGCGTATGAAAGACAGGCTGTATTGGGTTTATATTATGGCAAATGCTTACAATACTGTTTTGTACACTGGTGTAACCAATAGCTTGCCGCATAGAGTCCTTGAACATAAATCTGGTACAGGCAGTAAATTTGTTAAGAAATATAATGTTACCAAATTGGTATATTTCGAGTGCGGCGATGATGTAACCATCGCCATCCTACGCGAGAAACAGATAAAGGCAGGTTCACGAAAAAAGAAAAATGAGTTGGTTAATAGCATGAATCCTGAATGGAAAGATTTGTATGAGGAATTCTTTCAATAAATATTGTCATTAACTACTGTCATTGCGAGCCGTTCTTTGGCGAAGTAATCTCCCTCAAATCAGGGAAAATCCCTTTAAGCAGGGGATTGCTTACCCTTCAGGTATGCTCCACGATTTATGTAAAGATTTATATGATGAATTCTTTCAATAAATACTGTCATTGCGCCATCGTCCCCGTTTTTTGGGGAGGAGCGTACTTTGCGACGAAGCAATCTCCCTCTACCCATGAATAGTCTTGGTATGGTGAGAATAGCTTCTTCGGGATGAATACCCTCCTCGCTATGACAGCTCTACCAGAGGCCTTTTAATGAATCTGCCAACCATTCTGTACTTCGTTTCCATTGTCCTCGTTTGTGTCCTGATTGGTTTCCTGGCCTGGTATTGGCGGCAGCAGGTCGTGCGCACTGACCGGGCGCAGGTCGCGGGAGCGCAGGCCTTGCTCGCATCGGAGACGCCCTACCGCCGCCTGTTCGAGGCCGCCCGCGACGGCATCTTGATCCTGGATGCTGAATCGGGAGTGGCCACGGATGTGAATCCCTACCTGGTTGAGATGCTGGGGATCCCGCGCGCAGGAATCGTTGGAAAAGAACTGTGGGAACTGGGCTTTCTTAAGGACATTGCTGCCAACAAAGCCAACTTTCTGGAATTACAACAGCAGGAATACATCCGCTATGAAGACCTGCCGCTGGAGACAGCCGATGGGCGCACGTTCCACGTGGAGTTCGTCAGCAATGTATATCAGGTGGATCATCACAAGGTGATCCAATGCAACCTCCGCGAAATCAGCGGGCGTAAACAGGTTGATACGATGCTGGCCCGGCTGGCTGCCATCGTCGAATCATCCGATGATGCCATCATTGGGAAAACTCTGGAAGGTTTGATTACCAGTTGGAATGCCGGAGCAGAGCGCCTGTATGGCTATTCAGCCGCGGAAGCCATTGGAAAACCGGTGTCCATCCTGATTCCAACCGACCGCCCGGATGAACTGCCGGAAATTCTCTCTCGGTTAAGGCGCGGCGAGCGCATCGAGCATTTTGAATCCGTGCGCTTGAGCAAAGACGGGCGGCGTTTGGATGTTTCCATAACCATTTCCCCTATTAAAGACGCCTCCGGACAGATCAGCGGTGCTTCCACCATCGCACGCGATATTACCGAACGCAAGCGGGCGGAAGAGGTGATCAAGGCGAGTGAAACCCGTTATCGCTCCTTGTTCGAGAATATGCTGAATGGCTTTGCGTATTGCCGGATGATCTTCGAGCAAGACTGCCCGCAGGACTTTGTCTACCTGGAGGTTAACCGCACCTGCGAAACCCTGACCGGCTTGAAGGATGTGGTCGGTAAAAAAGCCTCCGAGGTCATCCCGGGTATCCAGGCATCGGATCCGGAGTTGCTCGAGAGGTATGGCCGGGTGGCGCTGACCGGCGTCCCCGAAACATTTGAGAACTGTGTCGAAGCGTTGAAAATGTGGTTTGCCATCTCGGTCTACAGCCCGCAAAAGGGCTACTTCGTGGCTGTCTTTGATGTGATCAGCGAGCGCAAACGTGCCGAGCAGTCTCTGCAGGTATACAATCTCCGCCTGGAAGCCGAAGTAGCGAAGCGCACGCGCGAATTGCAGGATGCCCAGGAAAAAATGGTCCGCCAGGAACGCCTGGCGACGCTGGGACAACTGGCCGGCAGCGTGGGGCACGAACTGCGTAACCCGCTGGGCGTCATTTCGAATGCGGTATATTATCTTAAGATGACCCAGCCGGATGCCAACCCCACCATCCGGGATTACCTGGATATTATCGAAAAAGAGACCCGCACGGCAGATAAGATCGTCACCGATCTGCTGGACTTCACCCGTCTCAAGTCCGTCAACCGGGAACCCGTCTCCGTCCCGGATCTACTGGCACAAACGCTGAAACGATTTCCCATACCAGACTCCGTGGAGATGACCTACGATCTGCCTCCCGATCTGCCTTCGGTCTTTGCCGATCCGGGTCATATTGTCCAGGTGCTTGGCAACCTGGTCACCAATGCCTGCCAGGCCATCGCCCTGCCCGATGGAGCGCCCCGTCCCGGAAAAATGACCCTGTCTGCCTGCCAGCAAGGTGATATGATATTCATCGGGGTCCAGGATTCCGGCGCCGGCATCCAGCCGGAGAACATGGCTAAACTGTTCGAACCGCTCTTCACCACCAAGACCAAAGGCATCGGGCTCGGGCTAGCGGTCAGCCAGAGGCTGATCGAAGCCAACGACGGCCGCATCGAAGTCCGCAGCGAACCCGGCCAGGGCAGCACATTTACAATATATTTACCTGCCTATCAGGTGCAGTCGAATAATCAAATAGTCGAATAGGCTTGCAGGATTGCACCGCATACCTCCAATCAATAAGACTATCAGGCTGGAGACTATTTGACCTCTTTCGGAGAAATAAAATGGATCAAAAACTTCGCATCCTTGTTGTTGATGACGACCAGCACATGACCCACACCCTGTCTGACATTTTATCCATGACCGGCCACTTGCCGGTGGAGGCCAATTCCGGAGCCCAGGCGCTCGAACTGGCCCGCACGCAGGTGTTCGACTGCGTCTTAACGGATGTCCGCATGCCGGGTATGAACGGGGTGGAATTGCACCGCCAGTTGCACCAGATCCAGCCCGGCCTGTCCGTGATCCTGATGACTGCCTATGCCTCGGATGAGATCATCAGCAAGGGATTGGATGATGGCGTGGTGGGAGTTTTTGACAAGCCCCTGGATATAAGCAACCTGCTAGGTTTCTTCACTTCGCTCGCCAACCAGCGTTCGATTGTGATCGTGGACGACGACAAGGATTTCTATAAAACCCTCAGTGATATCCTGCATCAGCGCGGCTTCAGCGTTCTTCAGATCAGCGACCCGCATCCAGATGTGGAGCTGATGGCCGCCGAAGCCCAGGTGATCATACTGGATATGAAGCTCGATGGAATCAGCGGCGTGGACGTGCTCAAGCAGATCCGGCAGCGCTACCCGGTGCTGCCTGTCCTGATGGTAACGGCTTATCGCCAGGAAATGACGACGGCCATCCAGGCGGGCCTCGCGATTCATGCATTCACGTGCCTGTACAAGCCGCTTGAGATCCCTGCTCTCTTGGAAACATTGTCTGCTCTCCAACTAAAACGGTTGCGAAAGGTAATTCGAAAAAAATGAGGACGCTCTCCTGTCTTAGCGAGCGCCGGAAGCCTTCTAGGAGAAAATACCTTGTAAAGACATTTATCATATATCGAGGTGCCTAATGGATGCGCAAACCCGGAACGAAACCATTAGTGGGAAAAATGTTTTCCTGATCATCAATCAGCAGATCACCCCCCTCACCAAGAATGTGACCCGCCTGGGCCGCCATCTTGACAATGATGTCGTTTTTAAAGAGGAATCGGTCTCCCGCAACCATGCGGAGATTCGTTGCGAAAAAGGCAAATATATCCTACATGATTTAATGTCAACTTCAGGTACATTCGTTAACAGCCGTCGCATCGAACGCTGCGTGCTCAACTCCGGCGACTTGATCTCGCTTGCCAATATCCAGTTCATGTTTGTTAACAACAACCCCAGGATCGCCAGCAACTCTGCCATCGCAACCCGCAACCTGGCACCTGAGGATCCAGCAAAGACCGATGGAAAATAACCGCACCATTCTCATTATTGATGATGACGATGCCCTGCGGATCGGGCTGGCTGCCACTTTGCAGCGTAAAGGCTTCACGGTGGAATCGGCTGGCAATGGGCAGGCCGGGTTGGAAAATGCCCGGGCCTCCCACCCTGACCTGATCATTTGCGATGTAATGATGCCGCCTCCGGATGGGTTTGAGCTGCGCAGGTTGTTAAGCCAGGATCCGGCTCTGGCTGCCATTCCGTTTATCTTCTTGAGTGCCCGCAGCAGTATCGAAGACCGTCTCACGGGTATCGATAACGGGGCGGATGATTACATAACCAAGCCCTTCGATCCCAAGGAGCTGATTGCGCGCGTCGAAGCTGTTTTCAGACGGGTGGGTCTGGAACAAGCCCATGGACGTGCCCAGGTGCAGGACTTGGCCGGGCATGAGCTGGAAAAATTCAAACGTGAAGTGTTGCAAAATATTCATCATGAGCTCCGCACCCCGCTCACCAATATCAAGCTGCCGCTCGAGACCATCCTGCATTCCAAATTTGACAACCCCGAACAACAGGCCCACTTTATCCGGATTGCCCTGGCGAACGCCGACCGGTTGGAATCGCTCACTACCGATTTCATTCTACTTACCGATCTTGACCACGGCAACTTGAACACTGTCCGGCAGCCCATTGATGTTGATTTGCATATCCTGGCGCCGGTGCGCCGTCGTATGCAGTGCTATGCCGACAAGCATCTCCAGCTTGTTACGCTTGCGTCTGTGTTGGGCGAGATCCGCGCCCCCCGCAAGGAATTCACACACATTGTGCTGCATCTGCTTGATAACGCCTTCAAGTTCAGCCTCGAAGGCGGGACGGTTGGTTTATCCATTTCCTCAGATGACCAAGGCAATACCAATTTGGTCGTAAGTGATGAAGGGCCGGGCATCCCTGCCGAACTCCGGGAGAAGGTATTTGATCGATATTTTCAGGGCAGCCAGGGCAATACACGCGAGTATGAAGGGCTGGGCGTCGGTCTGGCGCTTGCAAAGGCTGTCATGGATAAGCTGGGTGGCAGTTTGCGCATTCTGGATGTCCCTGTCGGCTGTCGTGTTCAATTGTTCCTGCCCGGTTGCGTGTCGGGAGAGCTGGGTTATGGATGATAAGACCATTACTAACTTGAAGCATCCGGAAGATCATCCCCCAATGGAAGAGCCCATAAATAGAGCCTGGGGGGATGATTTCCATTACCGCGCCCTGTTCGAGCAATCGGATGATAGTATTTTTATCATCAGCCTCGGCCTGCGGTACATGGCTGCCAACCCGCAAGCCCTGCAGTTATTGGGCTACACGGGAATCGAACTGACCGGCAAGCCGGTCAGCGAGGTCATGGCATTGGATGAATCGCTTGGCCATGCTACCGTGGAGGATGACAGTTCCAACTTGGTAGAGCGTATTCTGCGCCGGAAAGATGGCACGCTGGTACCGGTTGAGATAAGCACATCGATTGTTTACGATGGCGCCGGCCAGCCGGTCTATATCCAGAGCATTGCCCGTGATATCACCCGTCGCAAGGAAGTCGAACGCCTTCTTCAGAGCCGCAACCAGATCTTGGTCTCCATCAATAATGCCAGCGCGCGCCTGCTACAATCCAACCGCTTTGAAAATAATATCGGCGCGGTCCTTGAATCGCTCGGGCAGGCCAGTGGAGCCGGCGCGTGTTTTATCATCGAGATCAAGCTGCCACCCGTCCATGCCTCAGGTTATGTACTCTTTCAGTGGATAAAAGAAAGTTCTTTCCGGTTGGATATTGTGGGATGTCTTGCGCCCATTCTGGAATCCATTTTGGATGGCCAGACAGCACTATTTGCCGCAAACATGGATATTCCCCAGGTCCGTTCCGTGGCATTCGCCCAGATAGTGACAAGAAGCGGATCACGCATATTCCTTGGTCTGTTCTATCCAGAGGAAATAGAAGCTTGGTTGCCCGCCCAGCGGGACGCCCTCCAGATAGCCGCCAGCCTGATCGGGGCGGCCTGGCAGCGCAACCAGCACGAAGAAGCCATCCTTGCCAGCGAAGCCCGCAACCGCACGATCATTGAAGCACTGCCGGATCTCATCATCCGCATGGATGCGCAGGGCAAGATCCTTGATTACAATGTCAAGCCCGATCATCCGCTTTTCAAACCTCACGATGCCGTGGCCGGCAAGCTGCTTTCCGAGATCTGGCCGGAAGATGTTGCCAGGCAGATCATGGGGAGTAACAACGGGACGGCTTTTACCGAACCGCACCACCTGAAGGAATTCAGATTGCCTTTCAACACGCAGACTTACGAAGCGCGCTTTGCCCCGATCGGTTCGCATGAAGCGTTGCTGGTAGTACGCGACGTCACGGAACAGGTCAGGCTAAATGAAATGAAATCGGATTTCATCAACCGGGCATCCCATGAACTGCGCATGCCGCTCACCAATGCCATCCTGATGGTAAATCTGATCCAGGAAGGCGGTACACCGGCCGAGGTGCAGGAATATTGGAGCATCCTCAACAGTGAGCTCGACCGCCAGAAGGTCCTGATCGAGCGCCTGCTTGTGGCTGGCCGGTTGGAAAGCCAGACACTCAAGCTGGAGCTGGCCCCGCTCGATCTGGCTTCCATCCTGGATGAATCCATCCTGGCGGTCAAGTTGTTTGCCAGCAAGAAGAATATCAGTCTGCAGGTCTCCCTGCCCGCCGGAGCTGTTATCATACTGGGTGACAGGAGCGGTTTGCAGCAGGTCTTCATCAACCTGATCAATAATGCCGTCAAGTTTTCACCGGAAGGTAGTTCGGTTGAGGTGGATGTCGGGTTGGAAGTCGGGGTTGCCCGGGTGGCCATCTCGGACCACGGCATGGGCATTCCGGCTGAGGATATCCCGCATCTCTACGAGCGCTTCTTTCGTGGCAGGAATGTGACCATCGCCGAGATTCCCGGCAGCGGTATTGGCCTGTATATTGTCAAATCCATTGTCGAGGAATTGGGTGGGAGCATAAAGGTGGAGAGCGTCCTCAAGCAGGGCACCACCGTCACAGTCACGTTGAATCGTGCCGACTCCCAGCCTGCCACATGATACCTGATTAGCCGGATACTCTTTCCGGGAGGAACCTAGATGGAACCAAGACCTTTGCATGTACTGCTAGTAGATGATGACCCCAACCTGCTGGCTACCATGGGGGATATCCTCAAGGCCAAAGGCTTTGAGCCATTTCCGGTCAGAACCGCCGGGGCGGCGTTGGCGCAGCCCGCTGATATTGACGTGGCCCTGATCGATCTGCACCTGGAAGATATGCCCGGTTTGGAGTTGCTGCATGGGATCAGGACCAGGTTCCCCGGCAGCGAGTGTATCCTGCTGACTGGCCACGCTTCTCAGGATTCGGCCATTGATGCCATCAATGCCGGGGCGTTTTCGTATTTCCAGAAACCCTGTGATATCGACCAGTTGGTTCTTTCCATCCAGCGCGCCGGGGAAAAACGCGCCGCCGTGCTGGCACTGCGCGAGAGTGAAGAACGTTTCCGCAGCCTCTATGAGAATTCCCCCGTTGGCATCTACCGCACCACCCAGGATGGACAGATTTTGATGGCCAACCCGGTCCTTGTACGGATGCTGGGTTTCGATTCGTTTGAACAACTGGAGCAGCGTAAGATGGTTCAGGTCGGTTATGAACCGGATTACCCACGTTCCCAATATCTGGCCGCTATGGAAAAAGACGGCGAGATCCATGGGATGGAGTCCGCCTGGCATACACGTCTCGGGGATACCATCCTGGTTCGGGAAAGTGCCCATGTTGTCAGGGACGCATACGGCCAGATCCTGTACTTCGATGGCACGGTTGAGGATATCTCCGCCAGCAGGCACGCCGAAAACCTTCAGCAGGCAGTCTACCGGATTGCGCAGGCTGCCGATCGGGTCGAAGACCTGGATTCCCTCTATTCGTCCATTCACGCCATCATTGGCGAGGTCATGGTCGCCGATAATTTCTATATTGCCTTGCTCGATAAAGAATCCGGTCTGATCGGTTTCCCTTATTTTTCCATTAAACTCGGTCAACCGCCGGCCAGGCAGACGACCAGCCAGGGGCTGACCAGCTATGTTCTTCGCACGGCTCAGTCCCTGTTGTGCGATCGGGTTCTTTTCAAAAGCCTGAAACAACGTGGCGAGCTCAAACAGATGGGTCCTACCGCTGCCATTTGGTTGGGAGTGCCGTTGCTGGTTGCCGGCCAGGCCATCGGCGTCATGGCCGTACAGGATTTTAAAAATGCCCGGGTGTACGGGGAACGCGAACAGCACATACTGGAATTTGTTTCCTCCCAGGTTGCCATGGCCATCCACCGCAAGCAGGCGGAACAGGCGCTTATGCTCGCCGAGCAGAAATACCGCAGTATCTTTGAGAATGCTACCGAAGGCATCCATCAGACAACTTTTGATGGAAAAATAATCAGCATAAACCTGGCAGGGGCGCGCATGCTCGGGTTTGATTCTCCGGAAGAGCTCATGGCCAATACCAGCTTCCTCAATTCCCGTTTCTATGCCCAGCCGGGCCGGCGGGAAGAATTTCAAAGGCTGATGGAGACACACGGCGTGCTTTCAGACTTTGAATCTGAGGTCTATCGCAAGGATGGAAGCACGGCCTGGATCTCGGCGAATGCACATAGCGTGCGCGATGAAAATGGAAATCTTTTGTATTACGAAGGCACGTCGGTGGATATCACCCAGCGCAAGCAGGCCGAGGAAAACCTGCAGCAGGCGGAGGCCAGGCTGCGCGCGTTGGTCGAGCAGGTGCCGGCCATTGTGTACACCGAGTCGGCTGGAACCAGGGAAACACTATATATCAGCCCGCAAATTGAGCTTCTAACAGGTCATTCGCCGGCGGAATGGATGGAAAACCGGGATGCTTGGAAAGCTTTGATTCATCCGGATGACTATCCAGCCGTCGCGGCAGAGGATGAGCGCACCAACGCAACCGGGGAACCGTTCCGCTGGGAGTACCGCGTTGTCACCCGGGATGGGCGCTCCATCTGGTTCCGGGATGAAGCAGTCTTGATTAAGAGCCAGGATGGAACTCCCCTGTTCTGGCAAGGTTCCATATCCGACATCTCCGATCGCAAGCAGGCCGAGGCTGATTTGCAGGCCAGCAGGGCAGCCGAGATGGTTTTTGCAGAACGCCTGGCTGTCCTTTCAGAAGCCACTACCGAGCTTTCCAAAGCAGATGGTCTGGATGCGCTCTGCCGCCGGGCAGTGGAAATGGGCCGGGAAAAACTCGATTTCGACCGTCTCTCCATCTGGATGGTGGCGGAAGATCGTGCCATCATGCTGGGTACGTTTGGAGTGGATGCGGACGGCCGTTATACCGATGAAAGAGGACTGCGGGTTCCGATCGAACCGGATTTTGTCAGCATGCCTATACTGCAAGGCCATGTGCCCCTGCTTCTTCGTAAAGATGTACCGCTGACCCTGCAAGGACAGGTCGTCGGGCAGGGTATGCATGTCTCTGCCGGTCTCTGGGATGGAAAATCCATCGTTGGTTACCTTGCTGTCGATAACCTGCTGCACCAGCGGCCCGTTAGCGACCGGGATTGCGAAATAATCCGCCTGTATGCTTCTGCGCTGGGGCAGCTCATCTCGCTTAAGCGCGCCGAGCAGGCTGTCCGTACCAGCGAGGAGCGTTACCGCATGCTGGCCGAAAATATGACCGACACCATCTGGTTGATGGACCTGGATCTGAAGACCACCTACATCAGCCCCTCGGTGATCAAACAGCGCGGCTATACCCTCAACGAACTCAATACGGTCCCGCTTGACCGGCAGATGACGGCCGAGTCCTTTGCGCAAGTTGTGAAATTGTTCACCAAGGACCTGGCTCCCGATCGGCTTGCGCAGGCTGATCTACCCATCCTCGTTACTCTCGAATTGGAATTGTATCGCAAGGATGGCAGCACCTTCTGGAGCGGTAACACGTATTCACTCATCCGCGATGCTCTTGGGCAGCCGCTGGCTATTCTGGGCACCGGGCGCGATATCACCGAAAGTAAAAAGGCCCAGATTGCCCTCGAAGGCAGCGAAAAACGCTTCCGCGCCCTGATCGAACACAATACGGATGCCGTTATCCTGGTCGACCCGCGCGGCCGGGTATTGTATGAAAGCCCGACCTATTCGAGGATGACCGGGCGGGATGGACGGGAACGCCTTGGCCGCAGCGGCTTCGATTTTGTCCACCCGGATGACCTGCCGGACCTTTCCAGGATATTCAATGAGTTGGTTCATTCCCCTGGTCGGATCGCCCACGCTACTTTCCGCAACCAGCACCAGGATGGCTCGTGGCGGTGGATCGAAGCCACGGCCACTAATTTGCTGTGGGAAAACGCCGTACAGGCGCTTGTCATCAACATGCATGATGTCACCAAGCGCAAACAGGCCGAGGAAAGCCTGCGCCAGCGTGTGACGGAATTGGAAGTGCTCTACGAAGCCGGCTTGAGCATCAGCCGCACGCTGGAACCAAAAGAGATCGGCCGCAAGGTCATTAATGTGCTCGCCAAAAAATTATCCTGGCGGCAGGCTTTCATCCGCCTCTACCGCCCCGAGGCGCAACGCTTGGAATTGTTGGTATTTACCCGACCCGGCCTGACGGCCCGGCAACTGCAGGTCGAAACGCGTCGGCTTAATCGGGTCATATCCAAGCCTGACCAGGGCTTCAGCGGCTGGGTCATCCAGCATGGCCAGGCCATCCGCAGCGGGGACATTAATTCTGACCCGCGTTCTATCAACTTGTTCGAGGACATCCGATCCGGGTTGTATGTACCCATGCAAGTGGGGCAGCGCACCATTGGCGTGATCGGTACGGAAAGTGAACAAGCCGACGCGTTTACCGAAGCCGATGAACGTCTCTTGACGACACTGGCTGCCCAGGCCGGTATCGCCATTGAAAATGCCCGCCTGTTGGCAGAGACCCTTCACCAGGTTGAAGAAATGAGTGCGTTGGCAGATTGCTCGGAGGCGCTGCGCACCGCCATGACGCGTTCGGAAATCATTTCCGTCATACTCGATCAAATGATGGACTTCCTCCCCATGGATGATGCCTGCCTGGTGGCTTACGACCCGCTTACCGGCGGTAACATCGTCGAAGCGGCGCGTGGGAAGTGGGTCAAACTGACTGGCACACGCCTTCAGCCCGGTGAAGGATTGATTGGTCTGGTGGCGGAAACCCGCCAGCCCTACCAAAGCAATGATCTGTCCGAGGAGCAACGCGTTGCCCGACGAAAAATGTTCAAACAGATGGAAGCGGCTGCCGGTGTGCCGCTGCTGGTCCAGGGCCAGTTTATCGGTTCCCTGTGGGTTGGCCGCACCCGCCGGCAGAAAGCACACCCCCCCGTTCCCTTGACCGCCGACGAAACCCGCTTGCTGGGATCCGTCGCCGATATGGCTGCCAACGCCCTCCAGCGAGCCAGCCTGTACGAACAGACCTTGCGCCATGCGGAAGAATTGTTGACCATCAACACCATGGGACGGCTGCTGGCTGAAACGCTCGACCTGGATCAGATCTACGAAAAGTTGGATGAGATCGTCTGGCAGTTGCTGGCCGATATTTCCATGGTTGCCATAGCTCTTTACAACCCCGATAAGACTCAGCTCACATGTGTCTGGTTGAATAACGATGGGGTCAAAATGGATGTCGCTCGTCTCCCGCCGGTACCTTTAGAACCGCCCGGCCAGGGCACCCAGAGCGAGGCCATTCATACCCGCCAGCCGGTTATCTTCAATAATTTGCGCGAACACTTGGAAAAGGTTGAGCTCAAAATGGTTGTCGGTACGGACGATGGCCGGTTCTCGCAATCGGGCTTGTATGCTCCCATGCTTGTGCATGGCCGTGTGATCGGCGTCATGCAGGTCCAGAGTTATACCTTGAACCGTTTCAGCCAATCCGAGGCGGATTTATTGGCCATGGTCGCAAATACGGCGGCAGTGGATATCGAGAACGCCCGCTTGTTTTCAGGGACGCAGAAAAACTTGCACAACCTGGCGGCCTTGCACGAAATCGATGTTGCCATCAGCGCCAGCGTGGATATTCATGTTACCCTCGACATCCTCCTGGAGCAAACGGTTTCCGAATTGAATGTGGATGCCGCGGCCGTGCTCCTGCTTAACCCTCTCACCCGTACCTTGGAATATGCCGCCAGCCAGGGATTCCGCAATCACCAGGTTGTTGGAAAGCACATCCCGCTGGGCGTCGGACTGGCGGGACAGGCGGCTTTGAGCCGGCAAATACAGAGTGTTCCCGATCTCCGGGAAAGCCCCCTGAAGGAGAATCAGAAATCCGCCGTAAATATCTTTGACGGCGAGGGGTTCCTGGCTCACTATGCCATTCCCCTGAGTGCCAAGGGTCAGGTCCAGGGTGTATTGGAAGTCTTCCAGCGTTCCCCCTTCCAGCCAGACGCAGAATGGTTTACTTTCCTCGAAACACTCTCCCGGCAGGCTGCCATCGCCATTGACAATAACAACCTCTTTGAAAACCTGCAACGTTCAAACACGAACATCATCCTGGCTTATGACGCCACCATCCAGGGCTGGTCGCAGGCGCTCGAACTGCGCGACAAGGAAACCGAAGGCCATGCCAGGCGTGTCACCGAACGGACCGTGCAACTGGCCCAGCTGGTAGGTGTTCCGGTTGCCGAAATGGAACACGTCCGGCGCGGCACGCTCCTGCACGACATCGGCAAAATGGGCATTCCGGATGCCATCTTGCTCAAGCCGGGTAAACTTACCGAGGCAGAGTGGGTAATCATGCGCAGGCACCCTGTATTTGCCTATGAAATGCTTTCTTCCATTGCTTACTTGCGTCCGGCTCTGGACATTCCTCATTACCATCATGAAAAATGGGACGGCTCCGGTTACCCGGATAGGTTGAAGGGTGAGCAAATTCCTTTGTATGCCCGCATATTCGCCATTGTGGATGTGTATGATGCCCTGACGAATGACCGCCCCTACCGCCCCGCCTGGAACACCGGGCAGGCCCTCGAATATATCCGTGCGGAATCCGGCCGGCATTTCGACCCTGCCATCGTCGAGGTTTTCCTTAACATGCTGGACAGGGAGAAATAGCGTTTTTTCTCCTTTGCTAATAAGAACTGTAATTCTATAATACAGGGGCTGTCCAATAAGTGCTGGACAGCCCTTCACTTTTTTAAAGAACCGTGATTCAATAGGGGCATGAAAAGGAAACCTGCCGCTCCTGTATTTAAACCGTACGTGATGAACCAAACCGCCTTGCTGCCAGCGAG
>JBEKCT010000070.1:0-16377 GCA_050014715.1 Anaerolineales bacterium
GCAGCTCAGAATTTAAATTGGGCTAATTCATTGATAGCGTTTGTCCAATCTTTTCAGCACTTTTCGTTCAGATTGCCATGTTTCAGTTGTTAATGTACAGTTTTTTCAGTCGAGCCATAGATAAATACAGATTAATGGGATTCAGAGGATTCGGGGAACATACTTTGAGAGGTTTACCCAAAGTTCAAAGTTCATCCGGGTTTACTGTGGTAAAAAACAGTCTTTAGTTTCTTTGGCGGGTAAAAAAAATATAATCCATCCTGATCAATTCCTACGTGTTTCTTCAGCTGTCATTCTCCTGCGGCGCTTTTCCGCAGGAGCTTGTACCGCGCCGCACTCCCGCGGAAACCCGTCCTCCGGTGCACTTCCGCGGGAACGTTGTGAAATCCTTTATATTTTCACTCCTTGCTCCATTTCCACATTATTTTCGCAAAAAACGCTTAAAAACCTAAGAACAATAAAAACAACCCTTTTTAAGCCTGATTCCGGAGGATCAATTTATATAAAAATGCCTCTAAACTCCTATATTTAGTGTTAGGAAAAACCCTGCTATCCTGCCGTGGTGATTTTTCAGCTTTTGTTTTCGGTTCGGCAAACGGGTCGCGCCCGCCCCTAAAAAACGGGTTGCCTGCCTGCGCCTGGTTCGCCTGCCCCCGCTTACCCCAGTTCTCTTGGGGCAGGGGCTGGTGAGCCGGCTACCCTTCGCCGGGTTCCCTTGGAAACCAACCTGGACGGGCAGGAAAGCACCTCCGGTACGGGGGGAACCTCCATTCTTGGTTTTGTTCATTAAACTCTTGGCTCCGGGGTGGACAGTTGACTATTCCTCTTAAGACTGCTATCATCTCTTTGATGTCAATCAGAAGCGAGATATGGTGGTTATCTGTGCGCAGGCGGGCAAAATCGCTGTTGCGCTGGTTCGTGCCCGGTTTGGGCGTTAAGCGCTGGTTTCTGATCCTTCTGGCTGGGACAACCCTGGGTGGTGTGGGGCTGGCACTTTTCCTGCTGGATGTTTATCGCGAAGCCCCCCAAACTTGGTGGCTGCCGGCTATTACCTTTGTATCGCTGCAATTTTTAACCCGTGATCTGCGCATGCTCGTTTTTGGGGGCCTGGGGTTGGGACTGATCGTATTAGGCAGTTGGGGCTTGAACCGGGCCCTGCTGCAGCCTTTCCGCCAGCCTGGGCAGCAGCTGGTGGATCAGGTTTCCGATTACCGCCGGCGCGAACGCGGCCCGCGCGTGGTCGTGATCGGCGGCGGGCATGGGATCGCAACAGTACTGCGCGGTCTCAAAGAGTATACCCATAACCTGACGGCGATCGTATCCGTGGCAGACGATGGCGGGTCTTCCGGTGAAATACGCCGTGATTTGGGCATCCTGCCTCCGGGGGATATCCGCAACTGCCTGGCGGCACTCTCTGATGATGAAGCCCTGTTGACGCAATTATTCCAATACCGTTTTGGCGGAGAGTCTGGGTTGGGCGGCCATAACTTCGGCAACCTGTTCATTTCTGCATTAGCCGATCTCACCGGCAGTTTCGAGAATGCAGTTTCTGAATCGGGCCGGGCGCTTTCCGTGCATGGACAGGTCTTACCTGCCACATTGCACAACGTCAAGCTAGTGGCAGATATACGGCTACCACATAGTGAGAACGAAGTCAGGGTGGAAGGAGAGAGCCAGATTCCCAAGGCGGCAGGACGGGTTCGACGGGTCTGGTTGGAACCCAACGATGCCTCCGCCTATCCGCCGGCGATCCAAGCTGTCCTTGCAGCAGATATGATCATTATTGGCCCCGGCAGCCTGTATACCAGTATTCTCCCCAATATTCTTGTCCGTGATTTGCTGGAGGCAATCCATTCCAGCCGGGCAGTCAAGATGTTTGTGACCAATATTGCCACACAACCTGGCGAAACGGATGAATATGCTTCCAGTGAACATATCCACGCTTTGGAAGATTTGGTCGGATTCAACCTTGTGGATGTCATTGTCTGCAATTCGTGTTATGATGGGAAATTTGAAGGTCAAATTCAGTGGGTCCGGGTGGACGACAGCGAGGAGCGCGATTCACGCGTTTACTTAACCGAATTGATGGATCACGATAATCTTGGGCGCCATGATGCCACCAAACTAGCTCAAACGTTGATGGCCTTGTATAATGAACGCACCGGACCGCTCACGAAGGAAAATGCCTAATAGCTCTCTGCTTTGGGGAATGGTGGTCCCCTCACGCAACAATGGAATGGGAAATACAACGCACCTGCGTTGGATCACTCTAAAATCGTAAGGAGATGAATTATGGTAACACGTGTTGGTATCAATGGTTTTGGCCGGATCGGTCGTCAAGTTTTAAAGGCAATTCGGGATTATTACCCTGAAGAGCTGGAAGTGGTCGCATTTAATGATATCGGCGACATGAAGACCATGGCGCACCTACTCAAGTATGATTCTACTTATGGACGCTACAATGGCACCGTCGAAGTCCACGAGGAAAGTCTTCTAATCGATGGCAAGAAAGTCAAGGTTTTTAAAGAGACCGATCCTTCAGCCATCCCTTGGAAAGACCTGGGGATTGACATCGTGATCGAGTCCACCGGCCTCTTTACTATCAAGGAAGATGGCGTCAACAAGAAGGGGAAAACGGTGAAGGGTGCAGTCAACCACATCACTTCCGGAGGCGCCAAGAAGGTCATTATTTCCGCCCCGGCGGAAGGTGAAGACTTGACCGTGGTATTGGGCGTCAACGAAGACAAATATGACCCGAAGAAACACCACGTCGTGTCGAATGCATCCTGCACTACCAACTGCCTGGCTCCGGCCGCGAAAGTGGTGCATGATAAGTTCATCATCAAGCGCGCATTTATGACCACCATTCACTCTTACACCAACGACCAGAAGGTCCTGGATATGCCGCATTCGGACCTGCGACGCGCCCGCTCCGCCGGCTTGAATATCATCCCAACCACCACCGGCGCGGCCAAGGCTATTGCCCTGGTCATCCCGGAGCTGAAGGGCAAGTTCGACGGCTATTCTCTGCGCGTCCCGACCCCGACCGTCTCCGTGGTGGATTTCACAGCCGAGCTTGAAAAGTCGACCACTACCGACGAACTGCGCCAAGCCTTCCGCGATGCAGCCAAGCAGCCGCGCTTCAAGGGCATCCTCGAGGCCGTGGACGAGCCTTTGGTGAGCATGGACTTCAAGGGTAGTCCATACAGTTCCTCGATCGACCTGCCCTTCACTTCAGTGCTTGGCAAGGAAGCCACCAATTTCGTCAAGGTGGTGGCCTGGTACGATAACGAATGGGGTTATTCCGTCCGCACGGCCGACCTGGCAGCGCTGATGGCGAAAAGTCTTTAACAGGATAGACTAATGGTCTCCCAGTCTCATAGTCGAAAGGCTATGAGACTTTTGGATATTTTACAAGGAGGATCACCATGGATAAGAAAACCGTAAAAGATATTGATCTGAAAGGCAAACGCGTGCTGATGCGGGTGGATTTCAATGTCCCGATGGCGGATGGAAAAGTCACCGACGACAAACGGATCAAAGCCGCACTTCCCACAATAAAATATGTGCTTGAACAGGGTGCATCGCTGCTATTGATGAGCCATCTTGGCCGCCCGAAAGGCGGATTTGATCCCGAATTCAGCCTGAAAGCCGCGGCTGAGGTGCTGGCTGGACTGCTTGGAATCCCGGTCAAGATGGCACCGGATTGCGTTGGACCGGAAGTTGAAGCGATGGCGAAAGCCATCAAGCCGGGCGAAGTGATCATGCTGGAAAACACCCGTTTCCATCCCGAAGAAGAAAAGAACGACATGGAATTTGCCAGGAAGCTGGCTGCGCTTGGCGACGTATTCGTCAACGACGCTTTTGGTTCAGCCCATCGTGCGCATTCTTCCACAGAAGGCGTGGCACACTTCCTGCCAGCCGTCTCCGGTTTTCTAATGGAACAGGAACTTGAATACCTTGGGCGCGCAATCGCCAACCCGGAACACCCGTATGTTGCCATTTTAGGCGGCGCAAAGATCAGCGACAAAATCCTGGTGGTCGAAACCCTGCTTTCGAAATGCGACAAGCTGATCATCGGCGGCGGCATGGCGAATACCTTCCTGGCAGCCAAAGGCCTGAATATGCAGAACAGCCTGGTGGAAGCCGGCTCGATTGATACTGCAAAAGGCATCCTGGCAAAATCCGGGAAGAATATCGTCCTGCCGGTGGATGCCGTGATTGCCGACAAATTCGAAGCCGAGGCCAACAGTAAGGTAGTGGATGTAGACAAGATCCCGGCCGGGTGGCGCATGATGGATGTAGGCCCCAAAACCTTGGAACTCTATAAAAAGACTCTGAAGGGTGCGAAATTGATCGTGTGGAATGGTCCGGTAGGCGTGTTCGAGATGCCCAAGTTCGCCGAGGGCACTTTTGCACTGGCAAAAATGCTGGCCGATTCCGGTGCGATCACGGTCATTGGCGGCGGTGACAGCGCCAGCGCGGTAAAAAAGGCTGGAGTTGCCAAACAAATGACTCATGTCTCGACCGGCGGTGGCGCTTCGCTGGAGTTCCTGGAAGGCAAGGAACTGCCCGGGGTGGCAGCATTGATGAACAAATAAAGATGGACCTAAAGGACGAACGCAGGAACCCTAGCGTTCGTCCTTTTTTCGTACCACATTGTTGCGAGAGGAAAGCAGGCAATGTCGTTTAACGCCGGAGAGATGGTCGGACCATACCGGATTATCGGACAGCTTGGCCAGGGTGGGATGGCCACGGTTTTCAAAGCTTATCATGCCGCTCTGGACCGTTATGTTGCCATCAAAGTCCTTCATCCGGCTTTTCTCGAGGACCCCAGCTTTTTAACACGTTTCCAACGGGAAGCTCGTCTGGTCGCAAAACTCGAACATCCCAATATTGTCCCTATTTATGATTATACCGAAAACGAAGGCCGCCCTTATCTGGTGATGAAATACATCGAGGGGGAGACGCTCAAAGCAACCTTGTCGCACGGAAAGCTCTCGAAGGAAGAAGTGGCCCGGGTTGTAGACTCGGTCGGGACTGCGCTTGCCTACGCCCATCAGTGGGGGGTCCTCCACCGAGATATTAAACCGTCCAATGTATTGATGGCAACGGATGGCCAGATCTATCTTTCCGACTTTGGTTTAGCACGCATCGCCCAGTCGGGTGGATCCACCCTGACTTCCGACATGATCCTGGGTACTCCTCAGTACATTTCCCCGGAGCAGGCCCTGGGAAAGAAAGATCTGGACGAAGGAACTGACATCTATTCCTTCGGTGTGATGATCTACGAGTTAACCGTTGGGAAAGTCCCATTCAATGCCGACACACCCTTTTCGATCATTCACGATCATATTTATTCACCATTGCCTATGCCAAGGCATGTTAATCCGGATATTTCCGAAGCTGTTGAACGAGTCCTATTAAAAGCACTCGCAAAGGATCGTCGCGACCGCTATAAGGATATCCATGCCATGGTGGATGCCTTTCAGATTGCTTGGAAAGAGGGTATACCGGAACTGCCCGAAACGATCGCCACACAGCCGACTTGGGCGGCAGCGACCTCGGCCAAGTCCGCCTCATCGATGACCCCGAGCGAAGCCCCGACGATGATTCCCGTCCCGATCCCAGAGGAGGATTCTTCAGTCTTGGGAGCAACCCATCCCTCAACAAGTGTCCAGGCAGGAGAGGCACCCCAACCGGCCGTCCAGACCCAAGAGTCTAACGAGCAGGTCCAGAACCAAACCACGAAACCCAAGGCCAATCTTGTGTGGCTGTGGCTGGCGGTCGCGGTCATTCTGGTCATTGGCTTCCTGGTAACCCTGTTCACTATTAGGTCCATCCACAAGCAGGTCAGTTCCATTTCCTCCTTGAACCCCACAGTCACCCAAACGTTCATCACGACCCAAACGACCGGTACAGCGAATGAAATTAGCATGGCAAAACAGTATATGGTTGCCAATCCGGAGGACCCGCAGGGCTATCAGGCGTTGGCGATGGCATATTTGGATGCCAAAATGCCGGAGGCTGCCCATGAGGTGATTACCAATCTGGAAAAGTCTGGAAAAGCGGATGAAACGACGGATTGGGATTTCGGACGCCTGTTTGCAGATAAGAATGCCTGGTTGTTCGCTGCCCGCTTGGATCTGGATGCAGCCGAAATGAATCTAAAGACTGGTCCGCTCTCAAACGACCTGGATGATCAGCTCCAAGAAGCTGTTTACAAGGCGTATCGAAACAGGGTAGCCCTGATTTATCTGCCTATTTTAAAATTATCCGCCATCGACGTTTCGATGGCGACCATTGCCAAGTCTCGATATGAATTCTATTATGGGGACCAAACGAACGGACAAAAAATATTGGATCAGCTAAACCTCAAAAAACCGAATTTTCCCGAAGGTCAACTGCTCCAAGCTGAATATTCTGCCAAAGTGGGCGACACCACCCGGGCGCGTCAGGCATTAAATAATTTAGAGAACAATCCCGCCGCGACCGAATGGATGCTCACGGAAGCCAAATCCATTGAAGGGACATTACCATAATGCGTACACCATTTGTTGCTGGAAACTGGAAGATGAATAAAAATGTTGCGGAAGCACGCGCATTGGTTACAGAAATGGCGCCGATTTTACGTGCTGTAAAGGGTGTGGAGAAGGTCCTTTGCCCGCCTTTTATGTGCCTTGTGCCGGTTGCTGCGCTACTTCAAGGTACCGATATTGGTCTGGGAGCACAAAATATCCACTGGGAAGCAAAAGGTGCATATACCGGTGAAGTGGCTGCCGGGATGGTGGCTGAGTTCTGTCAGTATGTCATCATCGGGCATTCCGAGCGGAGGACATATTTTGGGGAGATGGACGAGACAGTCAATAAGAAGACCGTCGCGGCACGGAGTGCCGGCTTAATCCCGATCGTATGTGTCGGCGAAACGCTCGCCGAATACGAATCAGGCCGGACGGCGGAAGTGGTTTCCCGCCAGATCCGCGTGGGACTTAAAGGGCTGGAGGTGGAGTTTGCTGGAAAGATCGTTGTTGCCTATGAACCAGTCTGGGCCATCGGGACGGGGCGCGCTTCCGACGGGGTGGATGCCGATGCTGTGGTTCGCGATCACATTCGCAAGCCTCTGGCAGAAATGTACGGTGAACCGGCCGCCCAGGCTATCAGGGTACTATATGGCGGTTCCGTAACTGCCGCAAACGCAGCTGAATTTTTCGGCCAACCAGACATCGATGGTGCACTGGTAGGTGGTGCCAGCCTGAAGTTGGAAGAATTTGTTAAAATTACGCAGGCGGCAGCGAAATAAAGTTGCAGATTGTATTTCAACTAGAAGGCCAAGAAATAAGGATGAAGCGGATGACCGTGGAGCATCCACTTAATTCGCAGGACCGAAGTATTCTTTTGAAAATTCGTCCAACAATACAAATTAAGAACGACGGACGACATTTACCGGACAAGGTCGTCCGTCGTTGATTCCAAACTACTTCCATGAATTATCTTGCCTCTTTTGACGGATTACTCTGGCTTCTGGCAGCAGCGGTGCTACAGGTGGTATTGCAGCGTTCCCTGCACCGCGAGATTCAGGCCTTTCTATTAATCCTGACCCGCCGGATTGGCCTGACCGAAGCAATCTTCGCCCTGATCTTCCTGCCAGGTGTGTTCCTGCACGAGCTCAGTCATTTCCTCATGGCGATGTTACTGGGCGTTCAGACAGGAAAGTTCTCGTTAATTCCACAAGCCCAACCGAATGGGAAACTACGCCTTGGCTATGTTGAAACCGCCTCAGGCGGGTTTATCCGGGATGCGATGATCGGGGCGGCACCATTGGTGACCGGCAGTCTTTTTGTGGCGTATGTGGCACTTTATCGTTACCATTTGCAGGCGGTATTGGAATTTGTCAGGCTGGCTGGATGGAATGGATTCTGGATGGGGTTGTCCGCAATTACGAAAACGCCAGGTTTTTGGATATGGTTCTACTTGACTTTTACCATCAGCAGCACGATGATGCCATCAGAATCAGACCGGCAGGCCTGGCTGCCGCTGGGGTTGCTGGCAGGAATCCTGCTTGGAATTGCCATTCTGGCTGGCGCCGGTCCGTGGATGCTGGAAAACATGGCAAGCCCATTCAATTCATTCCTGCGTGCCTTGGCGTTGATCTTTGGTTTGAGTGGAATTTTCCAGCTACTATTAATTTTACCTTTCCTGTTGTTACATCTTGTATTAAGCAAGTTGACTGGTGTGAACATCGGCTAAGGCAGAAAATAGCAATAATAAGCCGCTAGAAATAAAGATGATGGCACGAAATCGCATAAAAATAAAGGAAAAAATCATTCCGACGAATTGATTCGAGATAATCCAAAATTCATCATAATGATGAGGAGGCAGGGATAATCGATCTTGCCTCCTGATTTCATTTCAAGGGCAACAGAAGTATTGGGGTTTGCGTTTTCCTGGCCACATTGGCGGCCACGCTACGATTCCAAAAAGCATCCAGACCGGCACGGCCGTGAGTACCGAAAACGATCAGGTCTGCGCCGATCTTTTCGGCAGTTTTGGCAATAACCGTGGCCGGGTCGCCACGCGCAATTTCGGCTATTCCAGGCTGGCCTTTTTTCTTGAACAGGTTCAGGTGTCTTTGAAAGTGATCGAGGGCCATTTCTTCGGCGATGTCTAGGTAAGCGGCGGCGGCAGTGGGAAGCATATTGCTGACGGCTGCCTGTTCGCCGGATAGGGTGCCCAGGGTGGGTATTACGCATAACAGGTTTAATTCTGCTTTATAAGCGTTCGCAAGTTCTTCAGCGATGGGCAAGGCTTTATCGTGGACGGATTCGTTATCCAATGGGACAAGAATATGCTGTACCTTGAACTGGGAAACGGTTTCTTCCGGTTTGATAAGCAGAACCGGAGTCCCGCTGGCTGCGGAGACCTCCTGGGCGATGTTCCCAAAAAACAGGTCATGCATCCCACTATTTCCGTGGGAGCAAAGAATGATCAGTTCGGGCTGGATTTCGTCTGAGGAATGATCAACAATACTGCGGGCTACGTCTTCCACCGGGGCGGTATGGACGTGCAGATTAACTTTGGCTTTCGGAGGAAAGAACCGCCTGGCAACCTCCGCCAGGTACGCTTCGGCCTCCCCGGCTTCGGTCAGATGGCGGTCCTGGTGGATTTCAGTGGGGGCGTCCTGTTCGATGACATGCAACAGGGTCACCGGCGCTTTGAAAGTGTGCGCCAGGGAAACTGCGGCGGGCAAGGCTGCCTCTGCCAGGGCTGATCCGTCAAGTGGAACGAGGATATGTTTGAACATAAGCTTATTTCCCTAAGAAAGTCTGGTAGAGCAAGAAGAAGTTCAAGGCAAGGATTAATACGGCACACAGACCGGCCAGCAAATTAGTAAACCATTTGTTGACAAGCACCCCCATGACTGCTTTATTACTGGTAAACATCACCAGAGGGATGACTGCGAATGGCAGGCCAAAAGAGAGCACCACCTGGCTGATGACCAGCGTACGGGTGGGGTCAAGGCCAGAAAAAATGACTATCAGAGATGGGATAATCGTCACCACCCGCCTAATCCAGGGAGGGATGTGAAAGTGCAGGAAACCCTGCATAATGATTTGCCCGGCCATAGTCCCTACCGAGGAAGAGGACAACCCGGATGCAAGCAAGGCTACTCCGAACACAATGCCTGCCGCAGGACCAAGCAAGGGCTGGAGGGTTTTATAAGCCTGTTCCAAAGTACCAACGCTGGCATTGCCGGTGTGGAAAGCTGCTGCGGCCGTGATCAACATGGCTGCATTAACCGAACTGGCGATGACCATGGCAATGACCACATCGACGATCTCGTAGTGGAACAAGCGGCGTAATTGCTCGGGTTTTTTTACAACGACCCGGCCCTGCGTAAGGGCGGAATGAAGGAAAAGCGCGTGCGGCATGACAGTGGCACCCAGGATACCGGCTCCCAGCAGGACGCTCTCCGAATTTGAAAAGTGCGGAACAAAAGTGTTGTAGGTAATGGCGGCCCAATCAGGATGCCCTATAAACAGTTCGATCACGTAACTGATGGCAATAACGGCCAGAAAACCGGTAATAATCGCTTCAAGGGGACGGAAACCGTAGCGTTCCAGGCTGAGGATGACGAATGTGATAACGGCAGTCAACAACCCAGCCATCCAGAGTGGCAAACCGAAGAGCAAATTAAGCGCCACTGCTGCGCCCAGGAATTCAGCCAGGTCGGTTGCCATGGCGACCAGTTCCATCAAGACCCACATGCTCCAGACTACCCAGCGCGGAAATCGCTCCCGGCAATGCTCAGCCAGATTTTTTCCAGTTGCAATTCCCAACTTGGCGGACAATGCTTGCAACAGCATGGCCATTAGATTACTCCCCAAGATAACCCATAACAGTTCGTAGCCAAATTGTGCGCCGCCCTGGATGTTGGTTGCGAAATTGCCCGGGTCAACGTAGGCTATGCTGGCAATAAAAGCTGGTCCGAGGAAGGGCAGCAGTCGTATAAACCAGTTCTTCCGGCTGCTGCCGGCGAGGACCGCGTGCGCAGCGCGCGCGGTGTTATCAGAGTTGGAAAGTTTACCCCTGGATGATTTTGAAGATTTTCTGGATGATGGCATACAAGCTATTTTACTATTGGCCTAGGTAATTTTGTCGCTGGCTGCATCCAATGCCTTGATTTCTTCCGGTGTTAATCGCCAGCCGATGGCACCGATGTTTTGCCTGGCTTGTGCGGCAGTCTTGGCGCCCGGTATGGGCAATCCACCCTTGCAAATAACCCAATTCAAAGCCACCTGGCCCGGCGTTTTCCCGCCATGTCCATTGCCAATTTCGGTCATCAGGGAGATCAGGGAAGGCAATTCTTTCAAGATGGATGCGTACTGCCTTCCACGTGGACCAGCCGGGGGTGTATCAGCAGTGTATTTACCCGTCAACAAGCCCTTTGCCAGGGGTGAATAAGCAATCAGCCGTACCCCCGTTTCCCGGCAACGAGCGAGTAATCCACTTCGCTCGGCACTGCGATCTAGGAGATGGTATTCCACTTGATTGGATGCCAGCGGAATTGCATGTTTGGCTAAACACCTGGAGGCCCGTTCCATCTGCTCAATGTTGTAATTCGATATTCCAACATTCAGGGCCAGGCCGGCCTGGAAAACCAGGGTCAGGCCTTCCACGTATGTTTCGATGGGAACCACTGGACTGGGCCAGTGCAATTGATATAGGTCGACGTGTTCCAGCCCCAGGCGTTCGAGGCTGCCATGTAGTGCACGAACCACACTGTTTTTAGTAAAACGGTAAGGGATTGGGAAGAACTTCGTTGCCACGACAACAGATTGGCTGGTATTTTTTATAAATTTTCCTAGCAGGTGTTCGGAACGCCCAGAACCATAGATTTCGGCGGTATCAACCAAGTTAACTCCGGCTGCCAGCGAGGTCTGGAAGGCCTCAGCAATGTCATCATCGGTGTAACCATGGCCATATTGCCAGAAAATGCGATCACCCCAGGACCACGCTCCCAGCCCCATTTCAATATTGTCAAGAAAGCGGGTTTCTGTGCCAGGTTGCTCGGGCATAAATAACTCCTTATGTGTATTCTAAAACGATTTTACCATACCGATTCTGATGGAATTTCAATATTTGATTGAAATAATGGGGCGGTGGGCGTGCAGAAGCCGGCCCAACCCTCCATAGGAGCGCTAATACCACTAAGAATTCATGAGGAACCAACATGAACGCTGGTCAGACTGGTTAAATCGGGTTACAATCGGCCCAATATTGATTTAGGAACAAAGTGACCGCCAGCCGCCTGACTTTGTGAGGCGGCTGGCGCTCCCTGTGCTCCGGGAGGCTTTGATGAACTATATCTCCAATGGGGAACGAGAAGAATCTCCGGCAGCTCTGGTTAAACGGCTGAATCTTCCCTTCACTGATTTACTTCTTCTTACACGTGCCCTGACCCACCGCTCATTCATTAATGAGCACCCTGAAGCGCTGGAAGATAACGAGCGGCTGGAATTCTTAGGTGATGCCGTGCTTGATTTTGTAGCCGGTGCCTGGCTATATAACCATTTTCCCGAGATGGCTGAAGGAGAATTAACACGGATGCGTTCAGCCTTGGTTTGCACCGAGCAGCTGGCTGAATTTGCCCGTATCATTGACCTGGGGGCTGCCATGCGCCTGGGGCATGGAGAGGAACAAGCTGGAGGCCGCCAGCGGGATGTGTTGCTTTGCGCCACTTTTGAGGCTTTGATCGGGGCTTTGTATTTGCAGAATGATATCAATATTGTGCAGGGTTTTTTCCATTCAATGATTGAAAATGTGGGCGAGCAACTTTTGTTACGATCCGACCTGCAAGACCCAAAAAGCCGTTTGCAGGAATGGTCGCAAGGGCACAAACTTGGCATACCTCAGTATGTTATTCTGCAAGCCAGCGGTCCGGACCACGACCGGAGGTTTGAAATTGAAGTACGCATCAACGGCAAAGTATATGGACATGGCGTAGGCCATAATAAACAAGCCGCTACGCGCCTGGCTGCCCAGGAAACGCTAGCCATAATCGAGAAATCCGAAAGTTGATTCATTAACCCGCCATGCCTTTAAGACTAAAATCACTCGAACTCCACGGTTATAAAACCTTTGCTGCAAAAACAAATTTTGAATTTGCGGAAGGAATTACTGCCATCGTTGGACCAAATGGTTCAGGGAAGTCTAATATAGCTGATTCGCTTCGCTGGGTCCTGGGAGAACAATCTTACAGCCTTTTACGCGCCAAAAAAACCGAGGATATGATTTTCGCAGGATCAGAACAACGCCCGCGTGCAGGCATGGCGAGTGCCGGTGTTGTTTTTGATAACACGGATGGCTGGTTGCCGGTCGATTTCTCGGAAGTAGCTTTGGCGCGGCGTTCATATCGCGATGGTAGAAATGAATACCTACTAAACACCCAGCATGTCCGGTTGAAGGATATCAATGAGCTGCTGGCACAATCGGGTTTATCCGAACGCACTTACACGATTCTCGGCCAAGGCCTGGTGGATGCATCTTTGGCTCTCAAAGCCGATGAACGGCGTCGACTATTCGAAGAAGCAGCTGGTATTGGTCTCTACCGGACTCGGCGCGAAGAGGCCTTGCGGCGATTGGAGACCACTAAGCGTAACCTTGACCGTGTTCTTGACATACTGGCTGAATTGGAACCTCGTCTAAAAAGCCTGGAACGCCAAGCCGCGCGCGCTCAGGAATATACCCAGGTCCAGGCCGACCTGCGCGTACTCCTGCTGGAGTGGTATGGTTTTCACTGGCACACCGCCCAGAGTGATCTGAGTGCAGCCATGGAACACGGCCGCAACCAGGAAGCCAAGCTGGCGGAGGCGCGTGATTCCTACCAGAATGTTCGGCAAGATTTTGCGGCATTTCGAGACCATATAAACGGTCTGCGATCCCGTTTGAATTCGTGGCACCGCCAGTCAGCCCAATTGCATGAAAGCCGTGAATCCACCAGCGGCAATCTGGCCGTGTTGGACGAGCGCCAGCGGACGCTTCTGGACAACCGCCAGATGGGAATTGGTGAACAATCCCGCTTATCCGAGGAGTTGAAAATTGCCCAGGAACGGCAGGCTGAAACCGAAGCAGAATTTGTGCGGTTGCAGACGGAATACGAAGATGCATTGACCCAATCAAGGTCAGCGCAGGTGGCACTCGACGAGCGCCAGGTCGAAAAATCCCACATCCAAACGGAACTGCAGGCAGATCAACAAAAACTCCAAAAGTTGAATGAACAACGGGGCCTCTTGCAAGCCCGGCTGGAGGAATTGGTATCCCGCAGTGAGGGCCAAAAGCAGAAGCTGGATTCTCTGGAACTATTAATTAGTTCTTCGGAAAATGGTGCGGAGAAAGCCATCCAGGATTTAGCTGTTATGTCGAGGGCCCGCCAGAAAGCTGAAATCGTGGTGCAAAAAGCGGAGGCGGAACTTCTGCTGGCGCGTAACCGACAAACGGACCTGGAAACACAGGTTAACGAAAAACAGGCTATACGATCCACCAGACAGGCTGAACAAGCCCGTTTCAAAGCACAAATGGAAGTGCTGGAGCAGGCCGAGCAATCTCTGACTGGCTATGCGGATGGAGCAAAATTGCTCCTGGATGCTTCCCGGCAATCAAAACTGGGAGGCGCCAAGGGAGCATTGTCGGCTGTATTGGATGTCCCGGCGGAATTGGAAGCGGCTATTGCGGCAGCTTTGGGCGAATATACGGACGCCGTTCTTATGGCTTCTGGTAATGATGCTGAACAGGCTATGGCAATGCTGGATTCCGACCAAGCAGGACGGGCTGCGCTCCTGCCATTGGACTGGCTTTCACCGGCTGAGCCGCTAAGAATGAAAGCGAGTTTTGACTGCCTGGGTGTGGCTTCAGACCTGGTCAGCGTCACCGGGGAGTTCCGCCCGGCATTGGATTTGCTGCTTGGTCAAGTGCTGATTGTGCGAAACAGAGCAGCCGCCCGGCGCGTTCTGGCAGGACAACCCAAATATACCCGGGCGGTAACTTTGCGTGGCGAAGTATTCCATGCCACAGGGCAGGTTTCTGCCGGAAAACCGGTCACTGCGGCGGCATTAGGGCGGCCACGCCAGCGGCGCGAACTACAAGAAAGATTGGACTCTGTTGGGCATCAATTAGAAAAGTTGGACTCTGAACTGAACAAACTTTCCATTCAAAGGAAAACTTTCCAGGAGGAAGTTGTGCTCTATCAAGATAAGGTGGAGAAGGCGCGCGTCGGGTTGGAATCTTCCCGGGATACCGAGCGACAGGCGCAGGCGCTGCAAGAGTCCGCGCGCAGACAATGGGATTGGCAAGTCAGCCAGAAAATGAGTTACGAGGCTGAGATTACCCAGGCAGGGAAAGAGATTGAGCAAAGCACAGCAGTGTTATCCACCAATGAGAAGGAAACGCTCCAGGTGCAGGAAGGATTACGGATACAATCTGTGAAACTAGCGGCCCTGACTACGGATGAATTTCAGGAGCAAGTGACATTCTGGTCAAAGGGTTCGGCGGTGGCTGAGCGAGCATTGCGGGATGCCCAAACGCGCCTGTTTGACCGTAAGAACGCTGAGGACCGCTTACACACGCAACACGCTGCATTGGAAAAACGTCTTGCAGAAATTGACGAATCGTTGGTGGAGTTGGAAAATGAACGGCGAAACTTGCGAATCCAAATTATTGGGATTAATTCGCAACTGGAGGAACTGGGCAGCCTGATCGAACCGGCTGAAAAAGAGCTTGAGACTTCCGAAGCGCATGAGATGGATTTGCAGAAACAGGAAGCAGATGGTCAATCTGTTCTGGCACGTGTAGAAAGGATGTATAACCAGATCCAACTCGAACTCGGTCGCAAAAAGGAAATGTTGGAGACCTTACGCCAGAAAATTGAAGATGATTTTGGTCTGGTCGCTTTCGAGTATGCCGAAGATGTTTCAGGCCCGGTGCCGTTGCCGCTGGATGGCATGGTAGAGCAACTGCCGGCAGTAAATGAATTGCCACCCGATCTCGAAGAGAATATGAATCGCGTCCGTGCACAGTTGCGGCGGATGGGGGCAATCAATCCAGAAGCACAACAAGAGTATCATTCCGTCAAGGAGCGACATACTTTCCTGACAGCGCAAATGGAAGACCTGCATAAGGCTGAAGCCGACTTGCAGCAAGTTATTAAAGAACTGGATGACCTAACCCGCCGGGAATTTCAGAAGACTTTCGATGCTGTGGCAGAACAATTTCATTCGATTTTTCACAGGTTATTTGGAGGTGGAGCGGCACGGTTAGTCTTGACTGATCCTGAAAACCTGACTGAAACTGGCATAGATATCGAGGCGCGTTTACCTGGACGACGCGAACAAGGCTTATCACTTCTTTCAGGGGGTGAACGCAGCCTGACGGCGATTGCGCTGGTATTTTCATTGCTAAAAGTCTCCCCGACGCCTGTGTGTGTGATGGACGAAGTGGATGCAATGCTTGACGAAGCCAATGTAGGCCGCTTCCGGGAACTGCTGCGGGAGTTGAGCAAGGAAACGCAGTTTATTATCATCACGCATAACCGAAACACTGTCCAGGCCGCCGATGTGATTTACGGTGTCACAATGGGGCGTGATTCTGCCAGCCAGATCATCAGTTTGAAACTGGATGAGATATCAGAAGATTACTTGAAATAGCAGAAAGAGAAAACCGAGAGGCGGAAAAAGAAATAAAACAGTGGCAGGCTAACGGGCCAACCACTGTTTTATAAAGAATCCCGCTGAATACCCCGCTGCTTGCTGCGGGGATGAAAGCGGGCAGCCCGAAGGGCTGATAAAATAGATGTATGAAGGCAAGTGCCCATGCGGTTTACGA
>JBEKCT010000071.1:0-16304 GCA_050014715.1 Anaerolineales bacterium
AAGCCAGCAGCACCCAAAGCTTGTCATCACTGGTTATATCGGTTTCCGTTGCTTTTTGAAACATTTATGCCTCCTGAGCGAATGAAAATTGGCTGAATTTGGTCTAATTTTACAACAAAAATGGACAAATAGCAACCGATTTCATGCTCCTTTCTTCCTATTCCATGATAGTTTTGGAAATATGCTAGAATAGCAACATGATTTCCAGACATCGCATCGTTTTCATGGGTTCCCCGGATTTCGCAGTACCGGCCCTGGAGGCGCTGGCTATGAATTACCGGCTGGTTGGCGTGGTGACTCAGCCTGATCGTCCGGCCGGTCGGGGTGGGACACTGAAGGCACCGGCGGTCAAGACTGCCACACTCCGCTTTGACATTCCGGTAATACAGCCTGAGAAGTTACGCAACCCTGAAGCACTGGACCAATTACATGCCTGGGAACCGGATCTGATCGTGGTGGTGGCATTCGGGCAGATCCTGCGCCCGGATGTGCTTGACCTGCCAAAATGGGGCTGTATCAACATCCACGGTTCACTCCTACCGCGCGGACGCGGCGCGGCGCCGATCCAGGCTGCCATTCTGGCTGGAGATCAAGAGACCGGCATCACCATTATGAAAATGGACTCAGGCGTGGATACCGGCCCAATGCTCAGCCAGCGGGCCATTCCTATCTCGCCTGAAGATACTGCCGGAACGCTTTTCGAAAAACTGGCTCCACTCGGCGCAGAATTGTTGCTCGAGACTTTACACCGCTATCTTTCGGGAGAGTTGCAGCCACAACCCCAGCCGACAGTGGGTGTCACATATGCCCCCATGCTCAAGAAGGAAGATGGTCTGCTCGACTTCACCCAGCCGGCTGCTTTACTTGAACGGCGGGTGCGGGCGTTCAATCCCTGGCCGGGGACCTGGTTCGAGTTCAACAGTGCACCATTAAAGGTACTGCATGTCAGAGTCAGCGCTGAAAAAAATCCGGGCGCCGGTCATAGACTCACGTTGAATGAGTATCCCGCTGTTGGCACAAAGGCGGGAATTCTCATCTTGGAAGAAATCCAACCGGCGGGCAGGAAACCCATGTCTGGGAAGGCATTCCTGGCAGGGGCTAGAAATTGGCAAAACACTTAACCACCAAGCCACGAAGCCACAAAACCATTTGGGCCTTGTTGAATTCGTGGCAGATAACTTTCAGAGGTAGTCATGCCGAAATATGTTGCTGCTGTAGACCAGGGCACCACCAGTACCCGCTGTATCCTGTTTGACCATGCCGGGAACATCGTTTCTTCAGACCAGAAGGAACACCAGCAAATTTACCCCAAACCCGGATGGGTGGAACATGATGCGCTGGAGATCTGGGAGCACACGCAGCGCGTGATGCGCGGCGCGTTGGATAAATCCGGCGTGAATGTTGCTGACATTGCAGCGATCGGAATCACCAACCAACGCGAGACGACGCTTGTGTGGGAACGCGCCACCGGCCGGCCGGTCCATAACGCCATCGTTTGGCAGGATACGCGTACCGATGCCATCTGCACTGAACTGGCAAAGAAGAATGGGCAGAACCGCTTCCAGGAAAAGACCGGTTTGCCTCTGGCAACGTATTTCTCCGGGCCGAAAATTAAATGGATCCTGGACAACGTACCCGGAACGCGCCAGCGCGCCGAAATGGGCGAATTGATCTTCGGTAATATGGACACCTGGCTGCTCTGGAATATGACCGGTGCGCATGTCACCGATGTCACCAATGCCTCGCGCACACTGCTCATGGACCTAAAAACGCTGGACTGGGATGAGGAAATCCTGCACACTTTGAATATCCCGCGTGCCATGCTGCCGGAAATTCACAGTTCATCGGAGGTGTACGGCAGCGCCAAAGGCGGGTTGGGCGGTGTCCCTGTGGCAGGCGACCTGGGCGACCAGCAGGCAGCCCTGTTCGGCCAGACCTGCTACAAAACCGGTGAAGCTAAAAATACTTATGGCACGGGTTGTTTTATGCTATTGAATACCGGTGGGAAACCAGTCATATCTAATAATGGATTGCTGACCACGTTAGGTTACAAGATTGGCAAACAACCCGCCGTCTACGCCCTGGAAGGTTCGATTGCCATCACCGGCGCGCTGGTGCAATGGCTGCGTGATAACCTGGGCCTGATCGAAAAATCTGCGGACGTGGAAACGCTGGCCGGTTCGGTGGAGGATAACGGCGGCATCTATTTTGTCCCGGCTTTCTCCGGACTGTTTGCACCCTATTGGCGGTCGGATGCGCGCGGCGCGATCGTTGGTATGACTCGTTATGTCAACAAGGGCCACATCGCCCGTGCCGCGCTGGAGGCAACTGCTTTTCAGACGCGCGAAGTGCTGGATGCCATGGAGAAAGATTCTGGAGTCAGACTGACCGCGCTAAAAGTGGACGGAGGCATGGTCTATAACGAGTTGCTGATGCAATTCCAGGCTGATATATTAGACGTTCCTGTCATCCGACCGAAAGTAGCTGAAACGACAGCATTGGGTGCAGCATATGCAGCCGGGTTGGCGGTCGGATTTTGGAAGGATTACGATGAATTACGTGCAAATTGGGGCATGGACAAACAATGGAAACCGTCAATTTCTACCGAAAAACGCGACTCGCTCGTTGCCGGCTGGAAGAAAGCCGTAACTAAAACTTTTGATTGGATTGAGTAGAAAAATATGAACCGAAAAGACACCCTCACTTCGCTAAGTTCCAATTCCCCCACCGTACTTATCATTGGCGGTGGCATAAATGGGATCGGAACATTCCGTGACCTGACTCTGCAAGGCGTGGATACCCTGCTGATCGATCGGGCCGATTTCTGTTCGGGCGCTTCGTCAGCCTCCTCGCGCATGGCACACGGAGGCATCCGTTACCTGGAGAACGGCGAGTTCCGCCTGGTGCGTGAAGCCGTCCAGGAACGCAACCGCTTAATCCAGAATGCCCCCAGCCTGGTCAAGCCATTGCCCACGACCATTCCCATCTTTAAAACCTTCTCCGGAATGTTCAACGCACCGCTAAAATTCCTGGGTTGGCTGGATAAACCCTCCGAGCGCGGTGGCCTGATCATAAAAGTCGGGCTTATTTTCTATGATGCCTTTACTGGTAAGAACCGAACCGTGCCAGTGCATGTTTTCGATGGGCGAGAAAAAGCACTAAAGAAATATCCGCGCCTTAATCCTAAAATTCGTTACGCAGCCACCTATTATGATGGCATCATTCTTTCGCCAGAACGCCTGTCGCTCGAACTCCTGTTTGACGCCGAAAAAGAAGGCGGTCACGCGCGTGCCTTAAACTACGTTTCCATGATCAGCGGTACCGGTGACAAGGTCACTTTGAGAGACGATGTGAGCGGACAAACCTTTGACATAACACCAAGCCTGGTTATTAACGCTGCCGGTCCCTGGATCGATGGTACGAATCAAAGCATGGGCCTGCTGACGCACTACGTCGGCCCGACGAAGGGCTCGCACCTGGTGCTCAACAACCCTGAACTGCGCGATGCCATCGGCGACCACGAATTTTTCTTTGAGAATAAGGATGGACGTATTGTGCTGATCTTCCCGCTCTTCGATAAAGTCATGATCGGCACATCCGACCTGCCGATTGAAAACCCTGACTCAGCCCGTTGCACCGAAGATGAAGTGGATTACTTCATCGGGATGATCGGGCGAGTGTTTCCTGACATCCAGGTTTCCCGCGAACAGATCGTCTTCCGATTTTCTGGCGTTCGACCATTGGCTTATACCCAAACCAAAAACGCCGGTCAGATCACCCGTGACCACCACATTCAGCAAGATAAACTGGGCAGTATTCCCGTTTATTCACTCATCGGCGGCAAATGGACCAGTTTCCGGGCATTCTCCGAACAGGTGACCGACCGTGCCCTGGCTTTTCTTGGACAAACACGAAAAGTGGACACCAAGTCTCTTCCCATCGGAGCGGGAAAAGATGCTTTTCCATTGAAAACCGATCCCATCTACACGCCGCTAGAGATTGACGATATGGCTAAAAGAGAAAAGATCGTCCATCTCGATGATCTTGTCTTGCGCCGCACCCTATTGGCTTACCTGGGCCAGTTAACCTATTCGCTGGTAGAGGATTTGTCCAACACCCTTGGCGATAGTCTGGGTTGGGATGAGGCGGAGAAAAAATCCGAAGTGACACGCACTTTTGAAATCCTGTCAGACAAACATGGAATTCGATTGTGATGCATGTATCAAATGGAGTTAATGCCCGTTTAATGCTGGAAAAGATGGGATGATCACGAAAACAATTCGTAAAGTTGGGGAAATCACATGGTTAGCTTCTGCGCTGACTGGTTTAGCGTTTTTGCTTTATTTTATCCAGGCCTGGGTCTATACTTATATCCTGACATCATTCGTGGATGAGGGAGGCTATTTATATATTGGGTATTTATATGTACGCGGAATCTTACGTCCATTCCAGGATTACGGTCCACCACGCTGGTATCCTCCGTTAGCATATCTTATCCCTGGTCAAATCGAAAAGTGGTTTGGAGAAAGCCTGCAGACCGGGCGATTCTTTTCGGTTCTTTGTGCGATAGGGATGCTGGTTTCTTTATGGCTGATTGCCAGGCGGTTGGCTGGAAAATGGTGGGGGGTGGCAATCGTGTGGAGTTTTACACTTACTCCTGTTGCCATTCAGATTTTCAGTTTAGCCCTATCGCAGGCATTGGTGGCCTGCTTTTTAGCTTGGACTCTGTTCTTCGTTCTGGGCAAAGAGCGTCCGCTTTGGCAAATCGTGATGGGATCAGTACTGGCAGGGCTGACCATCATGACGCGACAAAACCTTTTCCCTCTCATCCCGTTATTAATTGCTTACGTTTTCTGGCAGCATGGAAAAACAGCCGGTTGGTTGTCGTTGGCTGGCTGTCTTCTCCCTTTTATCGTCATCCATGTGATCTATTGGCCAAACATATTACAACTATGGGCAGTCTGGTTGCCGCCTAAATGGACGTATTTCCTGAATGCTTATCGTTTTCCAGTGGCCCAACTAGCTGCAACCAGCAGCCTGTCCTTTTCTGCCAGCTCGTTAGCCCTCGTGCAGGGTTTCCGCTTCCACTATTTCAGCCTGGTTGGTTTTTTCGTGTGTGTCTTCCTTTGGCCACAGCGCAATGGCTGGAAGACCCTCACCAATCAACGCGCTGCGTATTTCTTGGGGGTGCTTTTCCTGGTGCTGGTGTTGATGCATGCTTGGGCGACGGTCAGCACTTCCAATCAGGTTGCCACCTGCGCCTCCTGTTTTACACCTTATTTATCCTTTTTTGATCTGATTGCCTTGCTGCTGGTCGTAGTAACTTTTTCTTCTTGGCGAAGGACACTCCCTAAAGTTTCCCAAGGATTTATTGTTATTTTCATCCTCCTACTTTCAGCTGGCCTGGGATATGCCGGTTTTGACCGCTTTGGACCATGGGTGATGGGAATAAAGTTCCCTGCAATCACGCGCAGCTTGGATCCCCGTCACTGGATTCCTTTTATCACACTGTGGGATATTCTATCGAACAAATTTCATCAGGATTATTGGACGAGTCGCGTGAACGTCTCAATCGTGGTCGCCATTATCTTAGGAATTCTGCTGGTCGTCCTGGTAGCAGTTGGATACCGGAAGTTGACCAAAAGGAATCGATTGAGCGGATATTCATTTGGCAACCTGCTACTTACGGTTTGCCTACTGCAGGGTCTATGGCTTTCACCTTTGATGGGAGGTGAATATTACCAGGATGGAATTTGCCTTGCGAATATTCCAGCTACCAATCAAGAAATCGCTCAGCAGGTGACAGGTGCGATTCCGCCCGGCAGTCGGGTTTTATGGATGGCCAACACGGTTGTCCCATTATTATATGCACAGGGGATCAGCATCTATATCCCTCCAATTTATGCAGTATATAGTTATCGTATTGGTGGTGATTCGCAACAATTGGCAAAATATGGTTTATGGAACGATGCATTGGCCAGCCAATGGAGGACGAAAGTTAATTATATCGTTACCGAATCTTCATGGTATAAACCGTATGATCCGGGCGGGGATATAGACACTTCAAAATACGATGAATTCCAGACCGTGCCGACCAATCCCTGCGACCCCCACTCATATTTGGTGGTATATAAAAGAAAGCCCTAACTTTGGGAAGTCCAGGTAATCCGTCATATACCAGCCTTGACTGGGTTGGATTCTCTGCTTATATTATAATGAACATTTGGGATGACATAATTTGAAAATATCCTCGACATCTGAAGCCGAGAAAAAAAGGAGAATTCCTTGCATTGTTCCATTATTGTACCGGTTTATAACGGAGCAGAATCCGTTCCTGCATTGGTTGAACGTCTGCAAAAAGTGCTGCCAGGAGTTGCGGACAAGTTCGAAGCGATCCTGGTCAATGATGGCAGCCGGGACCAGAGTTGGGACAGGATTGTCGAACTTTCTAACCAGTTTTCCTGGATCACTGGGATCAACCTGGCGCGCAATTTTGGACAGCACAATGCCTTGCTGTGCGGTATTCGCCAGGCGCAATATGAATACATTGTCACGATGGATGATGACCTGCAAAACCCACCCGAGGAAATTCCCGGATTATTGGCAAAATTGGCCGAAGGATATGATGTAGTTTATGGAACACCTGAGCGGGAACAACATGGTCTGTGGCGTGACCTGGCTTCCCAAATAACGAAGATTGCGTTGCAAGGTACCATGGGCGTCGATACCGCTCGCAAGGTCAGCTCTTTTAGAGCTTTCAACACACATATTAGGGATGCCTTTGCCAACTATCATGGTTATTCCGTCAATATAGATGTGTTGCTTACCTGGGGAACCAATAGTTTTACATCTATCCCTGTCCGCCATGACCCGCGCAGATCGGGGAATTCGAATTACTCTTTTGGCAAACTCATTATACATGCCTTAAACATGCTGACAGGTTTTAGCACCCTGCCTCTGCAATTTGCCAGTATTACCGGATTTGGCTTCATGCTTTTTGGCATTGGAGTTCTGGTTTATGTGATTGGTCGTTATGCGATTCTGGGGGATAGCGTGCCGGGTTTCCCATTCCTGGCCTCCATCATTGCCATCTTTTCAGGAGCTCAGTTATTCGCGCTAGGGATAATCGGTGAATACCTGGCGCGCATGTATTTCCAGATAATGGACCGGCCGCCTTATGCTCAGCGCTCGAAAGTTACCCATGGTGTTGAATCCTGATTTATGTTCCATCCTGGAATGGGACAGTGCTTTTTTCGGCATGACGATAGCACGGGTCAACCCAAACCGGCTGGATGCCCAGACTGTTGCAGAGGTGATGGACTGGTGCACCAAGAATAAAGTAATCTGCCTCTATTTTTTGGCTGATAGTAACCATGCCGAGACACTCCGCCAGGCCGAAAAGAATGGATTCTATCTCACAGATATGCGGATGACCTATTATCATAATTTAAAAGGGCTGGAGGATCGATATGCGCCTCGCCCGGACATCAGAATGGCGGCCCCGGAAGATTTACCCGTCTTGCGCGCGATGACAAACTCATCCTACCGCGACTCGCGTTTTTATTACGACGGGCACTTTTCTCAGGAAAGTTGTGACCGGTTGTATGAAATCTGGATTGAAAAAAGCCTTTCCGGCTTTGCCCAGGCTGTCTTGGTGAAAGGAGCACCTGGTCACCCTGAAGGCTTTATTACATGTGATATTGAATTGACGGAAGCCAAAGGAAAGATTGGGCTGGTCGGCGTGAGCAGGAGTGCCCGAGGGCGCGGTGCAGGCCAGGCACTTGTTCAGGCATCTTTGCACTGGTTTGCCCGGCAGGAAATGAATTCCGTACAGGTTGTTACCCAGGGGCGCAACATACCGGCCCAGCGTCTTTATCAAAAGTGTGGATTTCTCATTAAAGAAGTCAGATTCTGGTATCACTGCTGGTTTGGAGAAAAATGAAAACACTCATAGGCTTTTCCTTTTTGGCTGGAGATGAACTGGCTGTCACTGGCCAGTTGCTGTTGCTGGTCTCCCATGATTGACAGTTCCATTTACCGAGTCTCCTTCCTGCGTCATGGCGAATCGGTTGGAAATGCCGGAGATCATTTCCAGGGGCATGCCGATTTTCCTCTTACGGATAAGGGCCGGGCCCAGGCCCGATTGCTGGCGGAACGATGGCAAGTCGATGGAGTTATTTTCGATCATTGCATCACAAGTCCTCTGCTGCGCGCCTGCCAGACCGCTGAAATTATTGGTGCTGTGGTTAAGACCCCCACTGAATCGGATCCGGATTGGATGGAAATAAGCAATGGGCTCGTCAGTGGCTTAACTCCTGAACAGGCTGCACTTGTCTCACCCCGGCCTGATTTCATGACGCCTTACACCCATTTTGGGGAAACCGGCGTAAGCCGATGGGAATTGTACCTGCGGGCCGGTCGGGCCATTCAGCATATTCTTGATCGGTCCCCGGGCCGGTATCAAGAGACTGCCCACGGCGGGGTATTGAATCTGGCGTTATTTGCCATTCTGGGTATTCCGGTCCAGGCGGATTCCGGCGGGCCACGTTTCATGTTTCACAGCACCACCATTGCGACATTCACATATGAACCTGAAAGCCACAATTGGCGCATGCTTCAATTCAATGACTGACCCGATTGGAAGGATCATTAATTAACCATTCTGGAACATTTCATGAACAATAAAATCCAATCAGTTACCCCCAGCGATTCCGTGGAAGTGCATCTGCCAGATGGAAGCGTCCTCTCCGGCCCGCGTGGCACACGCGCCGGCGATTTCTTGTCAATGGTTGCCAGTCCAGAGTCCGCACCATTGATGGCCGCCATCGTAAATACCGATCTGCGCGAATTGACCTTCCCTGTCCAAATGGAGGCGCGTCTCGCGCCGGTTACAATGGCCGACGCCGACGGCGCGCGCATCTACCGTCGTTCCCTGACCTTCCTGCTCAGCGCCGCTTTTGCTAATTTGTTTCCTGGAAATTCCATGACGATCGATCACTCGGTCTCTTCAGGAGGGTATTTTTGCCAGCTAACCGACCGTTCTCCCCTCAGCAATGCTGAACTGGCTGCGCTTGATGAATTTATGCGTGCATGGGTCAAGAAGGATGAGTCCTTCCTCCGCCAGGAAGTTTCATTGGAAGAAGCCAAAGCATATTTTGAGAGCAAGGGCTATCATGATAAAGTCCTCTTGTTGTCGCACCGGCAGAAGGATTATGTCACGCTTTACCAGTTGGATGATTATCGTGATTACCATCAGGGATATATGGTGCCCTCCACTGGTTATTTGAAATGGTTTGAAATCGTTTCGGCGGGGGATGGTTTTATTCTGCATTATCCGCAGCGGCGTACCCCCACCAGTATCTTGCCCATGCCAGAATATCCCAAGCTGCTGGCCGCCTTTCGCCAATATGGGCAATGGTTGGATCGCCTGGGAATAGGGTCGGTCGGGGCATTGAACGATGCCATCCAGGAAGGCCGCAGTCGTGCCGTCATTCTGGTTTCGGAAGCCTTGCATGAACAGAATATCGCCGAGATCGCCCGACAGATCCACGGACGAGGCGAACATGCCCGCGTCGTCCTGATTGCGGGACCTTCTTCTTCCGGAAAAACCACTTTCTCCCGGCGGCTGGCTGTTCAATTACTTGCCCTGGGCCTTTCGCCTTTTGCCCTGGAACTGGACAATTTTTTTGTTGACCGGGAGAAAACACCACTCGGTGAGGATGGCAAGTTTGACTTTGAAGCCCTGGAAGCCCTCGACCTGGATCTCCTGGGAGAGGATTTGTCCCGGTTGATCGCCGGGGAAGCTGTCCAACTGCCCAAATACAATTTCAAGGCTGGGAAACGCGAGGCTGGCGAGACGATCCAACTGGGACCAGAGCATATTATCATCCTGGAAGGCATCCACGGCCTGGATCCCCGTCTCGTACCCGCTTCGGTGGCCGGGCGCGCTTACCGGATCTATGTTTCTGCTCTGACGCAGCTCAATCTTGATAGACACAACCGTGTCTCAACCACCGACACCCGGTTGATCCGTCGGATTGTGCGGGATACGTTTGAGCGCGGTTACACCGCAATGCAAACCATCAGCCGCTGGGAATCGGTGCGGCGTGGCGAGAAAAAATATATCTTCCCTTACCAGGAAAACGCTGATGCGATGTTCAACTCGGCGTTGGTATATGAGCTTTCTGTACTCAAACCATTGGCCGAGCCCATCCTGCGACAGGTGCCTTACGGTACACCGGAATACATTGAGGCCAAACGCTTACTGGCTTTCCTAGAATGGTTCCTGCCGGTGGAGGCAGATTTGATCCCGGATAATTCCCTAATGCGCGAATTCGTTGGGGGTTCCATATTGAAAGATTTTACCGTTTGGAAAGCATAATTCCCTTGCGGGGCTCATAACCGTCCTGCCCTGGTTTTTTGGCAGGTAGTTCAATCGTGATACGAAATGAATTTCTTCGAGATATTGCTCATTGCCCTCAGCATGTCCATGGATGCTTTTGCGGTCTGCCTGGCTGCCGGGACCCAGGAAGATTCCAAAGGTCCGCGTCCGACCTTCCGTCTGGCCTTCCACTTTGGGCTCTTCCAGTTCCTGATGCCTGTCATTGGCTGGTTTGCTGGAACTACCGTGTTGCGCTACATCTCTGCTTTCGATCAGTGGGTGGCTTTTGGCCTGCTGGCAATTGTCGGTGTGCGCATGATCCGCTCCGGAATAGACCAAAATAAGATGGCAGCCAAAGCCAACCCATCGCGCGGCTGGACGCTGGTCTTGCTGGCCATCGCAACCAGCATGGATGCCCTGGCAGTCGGCTTCAGCTTGGGGCTGGTGGGTGTGACGATCTGGTATCCGGCAGTGGTCATAGGGGTGGTAACCGGGCTTGTATCCTGGCTGGGCATCCTGCTGGGAAACCGCCTAAGTGTAAAGTTTGGGAAAAGGATGGAAATAATCGGAGGAATTATCCTGATTTTTATCGGGATCTGGATTATATTATCCCATTTTCTTACATGAAGTCTGCCAGAAATCGAAAATAACGGACATTCCCAAATATAAACATACCCCGTCGGCTAGATCGGACAGGGTAAGCTTTTATTCCATATCAGGTGCTTATGCGTATAATTGGCGCCGGATTTGGCCAACCTGAGTGCGCAGCCGGTCATCCCGTTCCAATAAATCTGCCACTTTTTCGCAAGCATACATGACCGTCGTATGATCCCGCCCACCCAACGCCTGCCCGATTTGTGGCAGGGAAACATTTGTCTCGCGCATAAGGTACATCGCAATTTGGCGCGGCAAAGCCACATCATGCGAACGATCAGGCGAGAGTAGCCGGTCAACAGACAGATTGAAGGCTTTGGCGACCATGTCAACCACGGCTCCAGGTTTCACATCACCACGCTGAGGCAGCAGATCGGCCAGAGCCACATCTGCCAGTTGCACTGTCATGGCCATGCCGCTCAAATCGGCAAAAGCCACAATGCGGTTTAATGCCCCTTCCAATTCGCGGATATTGGACTGAACACGACGGGCTATCAGTTCCATGATCTCTGCGGGTATCGTCCGGCCAAGGCGTTCTGCCTTGGAACCCAGGATTGCCAGGCGGGTTTCCAGATCAGGCAATTGGATATCAGCAGTAAGGCCCCATTCGAATCGGGAGCGCAGGCGCTCCTCCAGTGTCACCAGGCTTTTGGGCGGTCGGTCCGATGAAACAATGATCTGCTTATTTTGTCCGTGCAGGGTATTGAATGTATGGAAAAATTCTTCCTGTGTGGATTCTTTCCCGGCAATGAATTGGATATCATCCACAAGCAGCACATCGGCTGAGCGATATTTTTCCCTGAAAGCCTGGGTGGTATGGCTTCGGATTGCTGCGATCATGTCATTGGTAAATTCTTCCGAGGAAACGTAAAGTACATTCTGGCCATGCTCCTGGCAGTAATTTCCTATGGCATGCAACAAATGGGTCTTGCCCAACCCAACACCCCCGTATAAGAACAGCGGGTTGTAGGCCGTTGCCGGGTTTTCAGCTACTGCCTGGGAGGCGGCATGCGCCAACCGGTTGTTTGGACCAACCACAAAATTCTCAAAGGTGTAACGGGGATTCAGAGAACAACTTCTGGGACGAGAAGCGCTTATTTCGTCCGCAACCGGGTTAATCTCTTCTGATGGGACAGTCAGATGAAGATCTCCACAGCCCTCATTGGAGCGTACGACAAACCTCACTTCAACGGAGCGATTCATGATGCCCATCAGGAGGCGCGTTACGGTGCTGGAAAGGCGGCTTTCCAGCCAGTCCCGGGCATATGCATTATGGACCGAAACAGTGAAACGCCCATCCTCATAAGAGGCGATCTGGGTATCGCGAACCCAGGTATCAAAGGATGCTTTTGGCATCTCCATCTGGAGTTGCCCCAATGCTGACTGCCAGGCTTGCTCGGCGTCCATCTTTTCTTCCTCCAGAGAACAAAATCCGGCGTTGGAGTACAGGGACAGAAGCCCAATGCCAGCGCAAAGGGAAATCCCTTCGTTCCATAATTTGAGATTCTTGTCGACTTGCTTATTTTGGGTGGTCAGGACCCGCTATCCAATCACCGTAGAAGTATTCTAGCAGAAAAAATAGAATTATTCCATACGTGCAACCTACGCAACATTAAAAACATATGAATCTTTAAGGGAGGCTAAATCTTAAAGAAGCGGATTGGAAAAGCATTCCAAATAACCGCCCGCCGGGCAAATACCTGCCCCCACCGGCATGCTATTGACTAGTTGAAACGCCACAGATTGGGATGAATCAGCTTCACTTCAACGGTTACTGGGAAAAACCAAGCCGAACCTTAAATAAAATATTTTGGATTATGGCTCTGATCAGGGATACGTGAAACGCAGAAAATTGAGCTTCGTTCGTTGCACGAAGTCTGTTCAGGCGGCGTCTTGCGTTTGCGTGCGCGGCACCCAGGCGAGAATGGTTGTTCCTTCTTTTGGAGCAGTGATAATATCGAGGTCACCGCCCACATTGGCTACGCGCGTCTGCATATTTGCCAAACCATGTCCGACGGTTTTACTGGCCTTTTCCAAATTGAAACCATCCCCATTATCGTGGATTTCGAGCAAGGCCCGGTCAGATGTACTCCAAAGGTCAATCGTAACCTTGCTGGCATTGGCGTGCTTGGCTATATTTGCCATTGCTTCCTGACAAATGTGGAATAAAGCCATTGCATTTACCGGTTGCAGGTCTGTAAGCGGCTCTTTTGGTCCTGCCAGGATCACTTCGAGTTTGGTGTTTTGTCGGAACTCTGCCACAAGCCTGCCGAGGCCTTCGATCAGGCTTTCGTCCCGCAACTGGCGCGGACGCAGATCAAGAATATAAGTGCGGATGTCACGGATGGTACGGTTCAGGTCGTCCATTGCTTTCACCAGGCGATTGTCAGCAGATTCAGGATCTTCCCGCAGTACAGCACGTGCATTCTCAAGCGCCAACCCTACCCCGTAAATTGATTGAATGATGCCATCATGCAAGTCCATGCCGATACGTTCACGTTCCTCCAGGATGGTCACCCGGCGAACGTTGGAATGCAGGCGGGCATTTTCAATGGCGGTTCCGGCTCCTGAAGCAATGGAAACAAGCACCTGGATGTCGTTCTTGGAAATCGCCTTCTTACTGCGAGTGGCAATGGTCAGCACACCTACTATTTCGCCGTGTGCCGGCAAAGGTATGCAGGCGATCTGCCTAAACCCGGCCTTGACAACTGCCTGGCGGGTGACACGCTCATCTTTTTCGAGATGGTTGCTGATGACTGGTTGCCTGGTCTGGGCGGCCTGGCCGACCATGCCCTCGCCAATTTTGTAGCGGTTGCGGGTCCAGAATGCTTCGGCTGCTTCCCCGCGGTGCAAGACCAGACGCAGCGTTTGGCCTTCTTCCTCGCGCAGGAAAATTTCCCCGGCTTCCACTTTGAAATGCGCCATCAACAAAGTGAGGGTTTTGTTCATGATTTCGTCAAGTTCAAGCGACGAAGCCAACGCGGTTTCAATTTTATTCAGCAGTGCCAGTTCATCGTTGCGACGGCTGAGGGATTGGTCACGCTCCTGCAGATTTTCATAAAGGCGGGCGTTGTCAATGGCTACCCCGGCATAAGCAGCCAGCATTTCGATGATAGTTTCGTCATCCTGCGTGAATTCAGGAGCTTTGATCTTATCGGTCAGGTATATCTGGCCCAACTGCCGGGTGCCCTGGCGGATGGGTACACCCAGCAATGAATGCATTTCGGGATGGCCCGGAGGAAAACCGGCCGAACGCGTGTCATTGCTGATCTCGGGGATACGAATGGTACCACTGTCTCCGCGCATCAAGGCGCCGATCAGCCCAAGCCCATGCGGAGGGTGCGGGATGGGTTTGGTTTTTTCGTTGGTCATGCCAACTGTTATGAATTGCTTGATTTTTCCCTCTTCGTCCAGAACACCCAATGCGCCGTACCTGGCACTGGCCTGTTCGCAAGCTATTGAAACAATCCGCTCCAATAACGTTTCGAGCGAGACATCTGTCACCAATTCCAGACTCGCCCGATGTAATGCAATCAGCCTATCTTGAAGGTCTTCACGCGTCAAGAGCATTTTGTTGGCACCTCGACAATCCAGACAATTTTACTCCAGATGTGGCTAATAAAACAAGTTTGCTCTCAGGCTATTTGAGAATCTCTGGAAAGAAGAGGTCAGGTGTCGTTGTTGATTGGGTTTCAGAATCTTGGGAAAGCTTTATGACCACCCAATTCCACAAAATCATCCCAGATCTTAGCCGATTCCTATTTACCTGGCTAGTCTGATAGCTTTTGCCAGAGGGCTACGATAAAATACGTACGGTTGAACAGACTGGAGAGACACGCAAAGATGACCACTTCACGTATTCCCGGATTTTATAATCTACCCATGGATGACCGACTGGAAAAAGTGGCTGAAGCCGCCGGTCTTTCCTGCCAGGATATCGAAGCTTTGAGAACAGCTAATGGACTGGTGGATGAACAGGCCGATCATATGGTCGAAAATGCTGTTGGGAGCTTTGGTCTGCCGCTCGGGATCGGATTGAACTTCATCGTCAATGAACGGGATGTGCTCGTACCCATGGCAATCGAAGAACCCTCGGTGGTGGCCGGTGCCTCATTCATGGCGAAACTGGCCCGACTCGGTGGCGGCTTTTCTGCCAGCATGGCTGCCCCGGAAATGATCGGGCAGATTCAGGTGCTGGATGTCAAGGATTTGATGGCTGCCAGCCTTAATTTATACCAACATAAGGCTGAACTTCTTGCTGAAGCAGACACGGTCGATCCACTGTTAAAGAAATTTGGCGGCGGAGCGCGTGACCTGGAAGTGCGCATCATCGAAGAATCGCCCATCGGGGCGTTTCTGGTTGTCCACCTGATCTACGATGTACGGGATGCCATGGGCGCCAATGCTGTCAACACGGCCTGCGAGAAACTGGCTGCCCATGTTGAAGAACTTACCGGCGGACGCGTCCACCTGAAGATCCTTTCCAACCTGGCGGATCGGCGGCTTGCCCGGGCGTGCTGCGCCATACCGGTAGCAGCTCTGGCCTTCGAAGGTTTCTCTGGCGAACAGGTCCGCGATGGAATCATCTCAGCCTGGGCTTTTGCCGTTGCAGATCCCTATCGTGCGGTTACGCACAACAAGGGCATCATGAACGGCGTGGACGCGGTGGTTATTGCCACCGGAAACGACTGGCGTGCCATTGAAGCCGGGGCCCACGCCTATGCCGCCAGGGATGGTCGCTACACTAGCCTGAGCACTTGGGCCAAGGATGCGCAGGGTGATCTCAGAGGTGAACTGGAAATGCCGATGGCAGTCGGCATTGTCGGCGGAGCCACCCAGGTCCATCCGGCAGCCAGGGCTGCACTGAAATTGATGGGTGTCCAGTCGGCAGCCGAACTGGCCGGGATCATAGTCTCGGTCGGGCTGGCGCAGAACCTGGCGGCCCTGCGCGCCCTCGCCACCGAAGGTATCCAACGCGGGCATATGTCCTTGCATGCCCGCCAGGTGGCGATTGCTGCCGGGGCGCTGGGTGACCAGATCGAAAAGGTCGCCGCGCAAATGGTGGCGAATAAAATTGTACGGATTGACTTCGCGGAAAAGATATTGAAATCACTGGAAGGCCATTCGTAGGAATGGGTGCAGATGGTCTTCCCAAAAACAGGAGATCCAGCATGACCGAATCCACCACCCTGCTTAAACCCACCCGTCCCGTTGGCATAATCGGTTACGGGGCGTATGTGCCGCGTTACCGGCTGCCTGCAAAGGAAGT
>JBEKCT010000072.1:0-16205 GCA_050014715.1 Anaerolineales bacterium
GGGAATATACTTCCACCCCAGCCATTGTCGATCGCCTCCGGCTGCAATGCGTTCCTTGATCTCCATCTTCGACAATTCTTTTAGGTCCCACAATTCGCCTTCGATCAAAAGAGAGCCTTCTTCTGAAAAAGAAAAGCATTTTCTATCATTATAGGTGCGAAGCGGTGGTACATCAGCATATACTTTTGCCGCGCCCATGATTTCACGCCCGGCTACCATCGGCATGAATTTGTCCATCCATAAAACGAGCCCAAACCAACCTTCCAGATGGTCCACCTCGCCATCAAACCTGACCAGTGCATCAACGCCCACCAGGTTGTAACCCCGTCCTGCCATGTATGGAATGCCCAATGATGTTGTATAGTTCACCTGAATGGTGGGTTCTTCGGTTGGGGAGAATCCCGGCGGTAAAACGCGCATGAGTGCATCATGATCCGTAAGGTATGAAATACAATGACGCGAATTGTTTTCATAATGCATTATGGGTTGTTGCACATAAATTCTTGGATCGGTCAGAGTAACGGGCGTAAAGTAACATTTGGCATCTTCAAATTGGAAATTCTTTGCTTTACTCATGTAATCCTCCTTCAATTCTATTTAATAATCTGAATGCAATCAAGCGAATTCAGTTCTACTTTCCCAGCTAGAAGAATGTTTTTGATATCTTCAAAGCTCATTGGAGTAAGTTTTCCGATTTTTCCTTTGCACACTTGCCATATTTTTCCAGCAACCACCATTAGCTCTTCATCAGAAAAAACAACACTATCTGATAAATCAGAGAACTTTAGTGGAGCACCTACCTTCTTTAACCATTCGATGTATGCGCTCACACCTAGCGCTGCAGCTTTTTTATCATCTTCACAATCAACATTCATTACTTTTCTTGCAAAACGTGCGAAGATGGCCGGCTCACGAGCCATTGCGACACACATCCAGCGGGGAGTGATTACACCCAGACCTCCGCCATGGTGGGTATCAAAGTAGCCGCTGACGCGTTCTTCAATGTTGTGGCAAGTCATTTCTGCATCTTTACGACCAATTTTTGTCAGACCGGTGCCCCAAGTCATCGTTGAACACCAAAGAATTTCACCTCTGGCATCAATATCTTTCGGGTTCTGAACCAGTTTTTCAATAGTTGTCATTGTTGCGGAGATAAGCGCTTCCGAAAAGCATAATTGGAATTCACTTCCGGTATACCCATTAAAATAGTACTCAAAGGTATGGCTTAGAATATCCATTGCGCCCCAGATTGTTAATGTTCTTGGTAATGATGCTGTAATCTCAGGATCTATGAAGCAATAGCGAGGGAACTCTGTAAAGCACCAGGATTTATCTTTTGTTTTTTCATCGACCACTACTGCGGTATTGTTCAATTCGGTACCCGTAGCAGCGATGGTCGGTATCATAACTGTATCAATCGACTCGGTGACTCCTGGACGGCTCCCCCAGACGTATTCATACGGATCCAATCCCGTTTTTGCCGACATAGCCATCACTTTCGTACAATCCATGGCACTACCGCCGCCTAAAGCCACCATACAATCAATCTGGTTGTCTTTGGCAATTCTTATCCCTTCATATACACTGTACATTTTTGGGTTTGAGTCAATATCACCCATTTCATATACAGAAGCGCCTGTGCTTTGAAGTTGTTCTTTTATTTCAGTATAAAGGCCGTTGTCCCTGAAAGGTCCTTTTGCACAAACCAACAAGATATTCTTGTATTTTCCCATCAGGTGTTGGCCAATTATTTTACGCCCGCCATTTTCAAAATACACCATAACCGGGTTATAAAATTGGAATGCTAACATTTTTTATTCTCTCCTTCTTTTTAATCTCTGAGTCAGGGTAGATTCCTTGGAATTGAAAAGGCTGAGTTCAATGTATATTAATTAAAGGTTCACATCGAAACACAGATTTATCCCTGATCGACAAATCTACTCTGCAACTTCATTTTAAGAGCTCCTGCTCGCGCTCGCGGAAGTAGCTGGCTGTCATAAGAACAAGCTGGTCAAGTGCAGCCGAATCTGGCTTACCATTCATGGCCGGGTACGGATCGCCACCAGGGCCAAGCGGTTCAGGAGTTACATAATGTCCAGGCTGGTTGAAGCCGATCAAGTATAATGCCATGATGATCGTATCCAGGTCGAGTGCGCCATCTCCAAGCGCACCGCGATTACTATCGGCCATATGAAGGTTAAGCAACATTTCCCCTGTGTTCAGCAATGCTTCGCCAATGTGCGTTTCTTCTGCTTGCATATGGAATACATCCCCGTTGATATGCTTCACACCAGGATGATCGATGGCGGAAATATAGCCTTTGGCGTCTGCAATGGTATGGATGAAGCTGACTTCGGCGGAGCGGATTGGTTCGATGGCTGCTTTGACACCATGAGCAATGAAATCATCTGCCACTAGTCGTAAGGTTTCTGCGCTGCGTTCGAACTCGGTATTGTCGTAGGCTTTAGGCCGCCCAACGGCACCTGGAACCACCAACATATAGCCTGCACCTACCGCCTGAGCAAAATCCAATTCGCGGCGGATATAGTCAATGGCTGCCTGGCGATGGATTGCCCGATTGCTTGAAAGATCATTGTCGGGGGAGAACATACCGCAAATGCCAGCAACTCGAATACCATAATCTGCAAGTATATTAAGCGTTTCGGTTGGTTTATATCCTAGCGACGGGCCATAATGATTGCCGTGGAGTTCAATAAAAGGAATTTCTGCTTTTTGCAAGCGTTTCGCGGATTCGGCTAGTAGTTCGATCCCAAAACCCCAATTACTCCAAGAAAGATTTAGTCTTTGTTGTAAACGTTCCGGATGCGCAAGCTTATATGCTTGGAAAGCGGAACGGATATTCAAATTCTTTTGCTCGAAATTTTGAAGTTTCATGGCAATCCTCTCAATAAAAGGAGGTATGGTGCTCTGATTAGCCTCTTGGCGTGAGTCAGGCAAAAGAAATGCAGCATGACAAGTTATTTCCGCTCGGAGAGTACCTCTCGCTCGTATTTACTGATCTCGTCCATAAACCCTATGCCTACCTGGACATCTTTTTTTGTGCAGTAATAATCCCATACTGAGCTAAAGGGCAGACCTTTGAGTTCCTCCAACAGTGCCAGCCGGCGGGTGTAATCCCCAGTAAATTCCAGTTGTCGCATTTGATCCAACGGCTCTAGAAGCGCAAATAATAAAGCCTTTAAGGTGTTACGCGCCCCAATTGTCCATGCCGCGATACGGTTGATGCTTGCGTCAAAATAATCCAGAGCGATGTGAATGCGCCTGAGCGCGTCATTGCGGACAACCTCTTGAGCGATTGCTTGTAGATCATCATTAAAGATGACCACATGGTCACTATCCCAACGGACACCACGACTGACATGCAATAACAACTGGTCGAGATAAAGCAACAATGACGAGATCTTATCAGCAATGGATTCAGTGGGGTGAAAATGCCCGGCGTCGAGAGTTAGCAGTACTTTACGACTGATAGCGTAGGCCGTGTAAAACTCCATCGAACCGATGACACAACTTTCTGAGCCAATACCGAAAAGTTTTGGCTCAACAGCATCAAAGTTATGAGCTAGTTTTTCAGCCAGAATGATATCGAGGGATTCCAGGAGGCGGCGGCGGGGTGTCTGGCGGTCGATGGGTGAATCCTTATAGCCATCGGGAATCCAGATATTTGTCACAGCCGGGGTTCCCAATTCTTTCCCAAAATATTCACCAATTTGGCGACTGGCAAGGCAATGCTCAATCCAGAACTTGCGGATAGCTGGATCTTTATGGGCCAAGGTAAAACCGTCATCAGCAAGGGGGTGCGAAAAACAGGTAGGATTGAAATCGAGGCCGTGGCCGCCCGCTTTTGCCCAATCTTTCCAAGCGGAGAAATGGCGCGGTTCGATGGCGTTGCGCTCCACCTCATGGCTAGATTCCAGATAAATGGCGTGCAAACTCAGACGGTGTGAACCGGGCAGTAGTTTGTAAACCAAATCCAAGTCGCGGCGAAGTTCGTCGGCATTGCGAGCCTTTCCAGGAGAATTTCCGGTGACAGCGAGGCCGCCAGTCAGCTGCCTGCCTGGCTTCTCAAATCCACCGAGATCATCTCCCTGCCAGCAGTGTAGCGAAATGGCAACTTTCTCCAGGCGGGCGAGCACCTCGTCAGTATCTACGCCAAAGGCAGAGTAACGTTCTTTCGCAAGGGCATAAGCAGATTGGAATGAGGCCATGGTTGCTCCATCTTATTAATATCAATTTATTCCAATGTTTATATCAACGCTTATGCATTGATGGTCAGATAATTAGGTCGACGTTTAAATCCGCACCAATGGCGCGGATACCATCACGCAAGATCCTTCACTGCGTTTTCTGACAGAAGAGCTAAGATATACGTCATTGGAATTATTACCGGCTTATGCTATTATATCCATAATATGCCTAACCGAGACATCAGTACAGGTCAGGATCTTCGCACATTTTCTTCAAGTGGACGAACTGCTAGCGTCCATAATGTTTGAATTATTCTATTGTTGGTTCTTGAATTCCTTGGTATATTCAATCCTCGATTGAACCAAGATCTATATCGACCTTAGTATAATATCATTTTGCTGGAGGAAAAGGGATGTCAAAAGAATTTGATTATAAACAGGATCTATTGCATAAACTGCTTGCTGAAAAGAAATTGGATGCCCTTATATTGAACCGTGTGAGTAGTTTAGCCTGGGCAACCTGCGGCGCTTCTGTTTATGTTGGTGTATCAGCCTCGGATGGGGTTGCTACTCTGGTGATCACTCCTTCACGCCATTATCTAATCACAAATAATATTGAAGCCCCCCGACTTGAGAAGGAAGAGCAGTTGGCGAATCAAGGATGGGAGTTTCTGGTATCACCTTGGTATAAAGTCAGCCACACCCTGACTCGCCTGACAGACGGGTTAAAGGTTGGGGTAGATGAACCTTTGCCATCAGGTGAGGATCTCTCAAATGACATTGCGCGCTTAAGGGTGAATTTGACACAGCCCGAAGGAGAACGTTTCCGCAAGCTGGGTAGGGAATGTGCTCAGGCCATGGACCAGGTTATGCGTTCGATCCGGCCCGGGCAAACAGAACGACAAATTGCAGCCCGGCTTGCCATGGAAACAGAGACGCGCGGGGTCCAGCCCGTTTGTCTATTGGTTGCGACAGATGAACGGATCTTCTCCTACCGTCACCCCTTGCCTAAGGACAAGACCATGGAGAAGTATGCGATGGTGGTTTTATGCGGCCGGAAATGGGGATTGGTTTGCTCATTGACCCGCCTAGTCCATTTTGGCCCAATATCGGAGGAAGTACGCCATAAGGCCGAATCTGTCGCCCAGGTCGATGCCATAATGATCGCAAACACCCTTCCCGGGCGGACTCTGGGAGAGATATTTGCTTCCGGGCAAGCTGCATATTCCAAGGCTGGATTTCCGGATGAATGGCAATTCCATCATCAAGGTGGCATTGCCGGTTACGAAGCCAGGGAATTCGTAGCTGTACCAGGGATGGAGGAACGCGTAGCTGAAGGACAGGTTTATGCCTGGAATCCATCTATCCGCGGAACCAAATCGGAGGATACCATCCTGGTTACCAATTCGGGGAATGAAATCCTGACGGTTATACCAGGTTGGCCAATCGTCAATGTACAGGCAGAGGGCCAGTCTCTCCTGCGGCCGGTCATCCTGGAAATGTAATGTGGGAAGATGAAATGAACGTAAACGGTAAACACTACCGTACGATCTGGGTAAAGCCGGGCGCTACCGAGGTGGTTCAAGCCATTGATCAACGGTTCCTTCCATATCAATTTCTGATTGAAGACTTCCAGACCGTTGAACAGATTGAATGTGCGATCAAGGAGATGCATGTTCGAGGCGCAGGCTTAATTGGGGCTGCAGCAGGATACGGAATGTATTTATCAGCTCTACGAGCATCCTGCAATTCATACGATAGATTTACAGCCGCCATTTTGACGGATGCCGAAAAGTTGAAGGCATCTCGGCCGACTGCCGTCAACCTTGTCTGGGCTGTAGACCGGCAACTTGATGTAATTCAGTCAGTCAATGATGTTGAAGAGAAGATTCACGCCGCATTTGAAACCGCCCAAGCTATTGCTGATGAAGACGCTGCGTTTTGTCAGAGCATTGGTGAGCATGGTGTAGCCATTATCGAAGGGCTAAGCAAAGCTAAGAGCGGCGCAATTGTCAATATACTCACCCATTGCAATGCAGGCTGGCTGGCATTTGTGGATTACGGGACGGCTACTGCGCCCATATACGCGGCTTACAACCGGGGTATTAAGGTTCATGTTTGGGTGGATGAGACTCGCCCGCGCAATCAAGGGGCTCGACTGACTGCGTGGGAGTTGGGACAGCATGGCGTGCCCAACACTATCATCGCCGACAACGTTGGTGGACACTTGATGCAGCATGGACTGGTTGATCTGGTAATAACCGGTTCGGATCGGACTACTTATACAGGTGATGTGGCAAATAAAATTGGTACCTACCTCAAAGCATTGGCCGCACAGGATAATAACATTCCTTTTTATGTAGCTTTCCCGTCGTCATCCTTTGATTGGAAGATTCAAAATGGAGTTAAGGATATCCCAATTGAGCAGCGTGATGGGGATGAAGTAAAGTATATTTCTGGCCTATATAAAGGGGAAATAATCCCGGTATTACTTACGCCTGAAAATAGCGTTACGGAGAATTATTCTTTCGATGTTACACCCGCCCGCCTGGTGACCGGTCTTATAACCGAGCGGGGTATTTGCAGTGCCTCCGCGGAAGGAGTCTTTGGACTCTTCCCGGAGCAGAAACGATGATTTCTATCATCCCAATCTGTCCGAAAAATCGAATCGATCAGGAGTAGCTCATGGCCTATAAAGCTCTGGACACAAAAAGTGTTATAGACTATATCAAGAGCCGCCCGGCGCTCGGACATATTCTTCCCCCTGATGCGTTCATATCTGCGAAAGAAGTGGGCGATGGGAATTTAAACCTGGTCTATATTCTTCAGGATGATAACGATTCTAAGCACTCAGCTGTCCTGAAACAGGCACTCCCTTATTTACGCGTGGCAGGTGAATCATGGCCACTCACGCGTGAACGTATGCACTTTGAAACCCAGGCTCTTTTGCTGCAGAATAAACTGGTTCCCGGGCTGGTGCCCGAAATTTATGATTACGATGAAGAGATGTCTTTGGTCATCATGGAATACCTTGGCCAGCATGAGGTGATGCGGAAACCGTTGGTACGCAGGAAGCGTTTCCCCAAGTTTGTCGACCATATTTCAAGTTTCATGGCTCGAACGTTATTTTTCACTTCGGACCTCTATCTGACCGGTGTGGAAAAGAAAAAACTCCAAGCAAATTATATTAATCCATATTTAAGTAAAATTCAGGAAGATTTCGTTTTTACCAACCCTTTTATGGAATCGCCAGAGAATCATTGGAACCCGGAAATTGACGCCGCCGTACAGAATGTGCGGAAGAATAGCCAACTCAAATTAGCCATCGCCGAGATGAAAGAAAGCTATATGACGCATGCTCAATGCCTTATCCATAGCGACCTGCATACCGGAAGTATCATGCTCAACCAGAATGATACACGCGTAATCGATCCGGAATTTGCCTTTTATGGGCCAATGGGCTTTGACGTGGGTGCATTGTTGGAAAACCTGGTGCTCAATTACCTGTCTCATTTTGCCCATACTCAGGATTTGCATGAGCGAGTCGAATATCAGGAGTATCTACTCGACATGCTCCGGAAGGTATGGAATGAATTCGCCCGGAAGTTTGAAGAACTCTGGGTTGAGAATAACTGTGGTGAATTGATGCCTGACAGGTATTGGGATTACCCGGGCGGAGTAGAGGCCTTTGGTGATTTTCGAAAACACTACATTCAAAACATCTTACGCGACTCGTCCGGTCATGGCGGCTGCAAAATGCTCCGCCGAATGATGGGTATTGTAAACGTTTGGGATATTACCAGTATTCAAGACTTGCAGAAAAGGGCTGTTTGTGAGCGATTGGCTATTAAAATCGGTTCGCGCTGGATTCTGGAAAGGAACCAGATAACCAGTATTGAAGACATGATCGGCATTGTTCTTGACGAGACGAAGGAAGTTAATCAAGCAACAGCCTGAAGGTGGAAATGAAGCGACCCGCAGGTTGTGCCTTATCAGCGAAACAGCCATACCTGGTGTTTTTACACGGTATTCAGATATACAGCCTTAATTGATCGAAAATCTTTATGAAACTCGCTCAATATGGACTCGCTCGAGCGCATTTTTATAATCTTCCGCCTCAAAATTCCCCGGCCCTAATTTTTGTGTATTGGCGCCAGCCGCAGCAGAGGCCCAACTCAGACATTCTTCCAGAGGAAGACCGGTATCATAACCGATTAGTAATCCCCCCATAAAAGAGTCTCCGCAACCGATCGAGCTTATCACTCTGGGAAATTGGATAGGATGGATAATCCAATCACCCCAATTACTGCTGCAAACAGCACCATTTGGCCCCAGGGTGATGGCCACTATGGAGATGCCATAAAAAATTCGAACCTCATTGGAGATTTCGAGAGCTTCCTTTTTATCCGAAATAGTCTTTCCCGTAAGTTCGGAAATTTCCCTTGCGTTCACTTTTATTGCGAATGGATTGGCTTTCACCCCTGACTCTAACATCCGTCCATTCAAATCCAGCCAAACATTAATGTGTTGGCTTCCTAAACTTTTGATTACCGTTGATAAATCTTCTTCTTTTATGCCCGGTGGAATACCACCAGATATACAAGTATTTTTTACTTCCCTGGTATGGTCAAAGAGATCCTGGGTAAGATGAAGCCAATCTCCGGTCGAGATCGATGGCCCATAATCGCATAATGAAGTTGCATCTTTTTCGCTGGCGGGGTCGTAGATGGTTATAGATAGGCGTGTCTCACCGGAAATATGCGTCCAATAGCCCTGGATACCCTCTGCTTCAATCAGGTCTTGAAAGATCTGGCCATTATGACCACCAATAAATCCAATCGAGCAAGCTTCACCTTTTAGTTCTTTTATAACCCTGGCTACATTAATCCCTTTGCCGGCTGCGAAAACAAATTCTTGTTCGACACGATAAAACCCACCTATTTCGAAATTCGGTGTGATCCAGTTTCTTTCTATGGTCGGCGTAAGACAAACGCAGAGTATCATTATTGTGAGAAAGCGGGCTCTACCACCCTCGCTGGATTCGTTGTTATCGCTCCATTTTCACTTACCCGGATCAACTCAACCCCTGTTTTCCGGTATGCCAAAGCCAGTTCTTCGGGGAGAAGATCGTCTGTGATGATTACGTCTATATCAGAGAGCGGTGCTACGCTGTGGGGTGAAACTTTTTCGAACTTGGAAGAATCTGCCAACAAGATCGTACGCATTGATTGTTTGATGATCAGGTTCTTGATATCGCCTTCAAAGTAGTTATATTCTGATAGTCCCCGATCCAATGATAGGGAACTGATCCCCAGGAAGGCCAGGTCGCTATGGAAATGGCTTATTGCTTTATCTGCCAGGGGCCCTATGAAAGACCAGGCGCCCCCGAATACCGCGCCCCCAAGACCGATCAAGTTAATCCCTGGAGATTCTGCCAAGGTATAAAGTACCTTAACAGAGTTGGTCACAACGGTCAGTCCATTGTGATCCTTCAAGCGATTGGCCAACTCCATGGTGGTCGTCCCAGCATCGATGAAAATGGTCTGCCCGTCTTTCACCAGGCGAACTGCCGCTTCACCAATGTGAGCTTTCTGCGCCATATTCCTGGCAGCGCGTACATCTTCTCGCAAGCCGGCTGTTTCTTTCGGTACGATTGCTCCCCCGTGCACCCGAACAACCAGTTTATTCTTTTCCAGTTCGTCGAGATCCCGGCGGATGGTCATCGATGAAACATTGAATTTTTCGCTGAGTTCTATTATCGACGCATTATAGTTCTGCTGGATATATTGAAGAATATGTCCTTGCCGCTCATGGGTTAACATCTCATTCCTTTCCAAGCATTAAAGAAGCCCTTAGAATCGACAAAATCTTCAAAATTCCTCTCTCTGCCTCTACCGGATTGAAGTATTACAAAATTTTACTCCTTCGGGTAAAGGTACCTTTGACGTTCATAACCCTAATAGAAATGTCCGCTTGATTCAAAAATAAGATTGTTGCATTGTAATAAATCTAACATTAAATGTCAATACTGGTTAGATATACGAACATTTTATCACAAATTGGCATCGTTTATCATCGAATATAGTGCCTAATATACCAAAGGGGATCAAATTCTTTCAATAAATATAAAAATTTCACTCCTAACCCATTCAGAAATGATGATAAAAGTTGTGACTGTAATAGATATTGTCATATTCTTGTGAAAATACGCAAGGAAAGTTGACAATGATACCTGTCCGTGATATTATTTGTTAATATTGTCACATCCCGCCAGTGGTATTCTCAATCTTCAAATGAAATCCGGCCACAGAAATGGGATCTTAAACGGGAAACCCGCATGACCTCACGCGAGAGATTACGCAGTTCCTTGAATCATACTGACCCCGGTAAGGTGGTTGTGGACCTGGGTAGTACCTCCATCACTGGAATTTCTGCCAGCGCGCTTGCTCGGCTGCGCAAGTCTCTCGGTCTGCCTGAAAAGACCGTCCGAATTCATGAACCGTTCCAAATTTTAGGTTTTGTGGACGAAGACATTCTCCAGGCTCTCGGATGTGATGTGATGGGTGTTTGGCCGATTGACACGATGTTTGGATACAAGAATGATCGCTGGAAGCCGTGGCAGTTGTTCGACGGTACTCCAGTAATGATCGGTGAGGGGTTTACCTATTCAGAAGACAACAAGGGCAATATCTATCTGCACCCCAACCGTGACTTGAACGCGCCACCCACGGGAATTCTGCCAAACGGGGGATATTATTTCGATAATGTCATCCGTAAAGCCCCCTACGACGAAACACACCTGGATGGTCGATCCGACTTTGCCGAACAATATTCGGTTTATACGGATGCAGACTGCCGCAACTTTGAAGAACAATCGCGTTTACTTTATGAAAACACTGATTTTGGCTTGATCGGACAACTGGCTGGAGGCAGCCTGGGTGATATTGCTCATGTTCCCGGGCCGAATCTATCCAAACCCAGGGGTATTCGTGAGCCGATGGAATGGTATATTGCTCATAAGACCCACCCAGATTATATAAAAGACATATTTGCCTATCAAACAGATATCGCCTTGCGCAATTGTGCCCTTTTATGGGAGGCTATCGGCTCCCGCGTCGAAGCAGTTGTAGTTTCCGGTACGGATTTCGGTTCGCAGCGTTGCGAATTGATCTCCCCGGAATTGTTTCGTGAAATCTATAAGCCATTCTATAAACAGATTAATGATTGGATTCATCAGCACACCACTTGGAAAACTTTTTTCCACTGCTGTGGTTCCATTGTGAGGTTGTTAGACGATTTTGTAGATTGTGGTGTGGATATACTGAACCCGGTCCAGTGTTCCGCGGCTGGAATGAATCCAGAATTCTTGAAATCTAATTATGGGGATAAGCTGGTTTTCTGGGGCGGTGGCGTGAATACGCAAAATACCCTGCCATTTGGATCGGCAGATGAAGTAAGAGTGGAAGTGCTTGAACGCCTGCGCATATTTGCGCCGGGCGGCGGCTATGTATTCAGTGGTATACACAATATTCAACAGCCTACACCGATTGAGAATATCCTGGCCATGTATGCAGCAGTCCGGGATTTTAATCAGGAAGTCTCGCAAAAATCAAATTCTTGGAGGAACTTGTGAATACTGGAAAAACCTTACGATTAAGAAGTTTCTTTCGCCATAAGCGTTCAGTCATCATTCCAATGGACCATCCCATGTACGGAGGCCCGGTCCCAAACCTTGAAGATCCGCTCAAGACCATCGCTGCCATAGCCAATACAGAAGCAGATGGAATCTTGATCTCTCCATGGCTGATACACCGTGCCGTAGATGTTGTAAAAGATCTGGCATTTGCGGCCCGGTTGGATGGAGGCAACTCCAAACTCGGCAAACGAGTGGATGAAGCACTAAACATTGCTTCTGTCGATCAGGTGCTACGTTACGGTGCTCAAATGATAGCAATCAATGTCTTCGTTGGTGGTGAAAACGAAGCAAATATGCTTTTGAAATTGGGCAGCACGGCAGCTGCATGTGAAGAGTGGGGATTGCCCTTGCTGGCAGAGATGATCCCAGCCAGCTCGTTGGAACATCATTTTGGCCGGCAAGAAGCCCAGGATACCGACCTCTTCGATTCTGTCGCGACAGTGGCACGCATGGGCGCAGAATATGGCGGTGACTTAATAAAAACGATCTATTCAGGCAACCAGGAAGAATTTACTTGCGTGGTAGCCAATACCACGGTGCCTATCCTGGTTGCAGGCGGACCGAAAAGCGGCTCGGATGCTGAATTTTTAAGCATGGTCAGATGCTGCATGGACGCAGGAGCAGCAGGTGTCACCATGGGGCGCAACATATGGGGTCGGCCGAAGTTCGAGGGCATGATCGCCGCTTTGTGCGCAATTGTGCATGATGACGCCAGTGTCGCTGATGCCTTAAAATTATTGTAGGTCCGGTTCTTGATCATTTTAAGAAAGAATGAGGAAAAATGATAAAACCTGTAGTTGGCTTAATGGTAACTGCGGCTGAGCATTTCCCCTATGACCAGCCGAAAGCGCTGGATGTACAGGCGCGCCAGGTATTGGGGAAATTGAACTTGGAGCTGGTTGCATGCGACCGCTTGGTATATGATCCAGAAGCGGCCCTGGCTGCTGCCGCCCAGTTCAAAGCGGCTGGCGTGGATTTAATCATCAGCGTGGTCGGTTCGTTCACCTGGGATAATATGCCTGTTCGTGTGGCCCAGGAACTAAACGTGCCGATCGTTCTGTGGGGCATCCCAGAGCCACCGATGAATGGCGGCCGTTTGGAGGCGAATTCCCTGGTAGGCGTAACGATGAATGCCGCCGCCCTCAAGAGGATGGGCTACCTGTATAAGCATGTTTACGGTTTCATTGATGACCCGGTCGCAATCGCAGGCATCGAGCGGACAGTGCGTGTAATCGGGGCCATCAAACGTCTGCATCACGCGCGCGTGGGTGTTGTCGGAGGGCGACCGACCGGTTTTTATGGTTCAACATACGATGAATTGCGCCTGCGCAAAACGCTTGGTGTTGAAATCATCCCGATTGAAGTTTCCGAAGTGCTGGGATCCTACGATAAACTTCCTGCATCGAAAACGAATGAAACTGTCGAGCGAGTGAAGGCATTGGGCCACCAGGTAAGTGCTGACAATGAAGATATACAGAAAGTGGCGCGACTGTACACGGCTATGCATCAGATTTCAGACAAAGAGAGCTTGAGCGGCATTGCCGTAAAATGCTGGCCGGAGATGAAAGACCGCTTATTGAACCCCTGCGTGGTGAACGGTATGATGACCGATGAAGGTATCATGATGGGCTGCGAGACCGATGTACATGGCACGATCAGCATGCTGATCCAACATTTTCTCAGTGATGGTCCAGCCTTCTTTGCCGACCTGGTGACCTTCAACGAAGCAGAAAATACTGCTTTGCTATGGCACTGCGGCGCGGCATCTGTCTCCATGGCTGCCCGCAGAGAAGCCGCGAAGCTGGAGAAGCATTCCATTGGTACTGGTTCAGCCACGCTGGAATTCGCTCTGCGGGCGGGACGTGCGACAGTCGCACGTTTGGGACCCATTGGAGAAGCGTACCGGCTTCTCGTCCTCTCTGGTGAGGCACTACCCACAGGTATGCTCCTGCGTGGGGACAACCTGCTCTTCCGCACCGATCTGCCGGTACGCCAGGTGATTGATCGCATCATCGAGCGCGGTATTGAGCATCATTATTCGATTTCCTACGGCGATCTGGCGGAGGACTTGGTTGAATATTGCTTCTGGTCCGGCATTCAGGCAGAGACACTCGCATAACACAATCCAGAGCCGGAGACCTTTCCGCCCACAAGACAAAGTCGGTTCAATCCAAAGGAGGCACTTATAAGACAATTTATGATCTATATACACTTACCATCCATTGAAATGAGTGAGAGAGAACCTACCTATTCAAAAAGGAGTAAATCAATGTCTGCTAAAGACGACAATCAAAGAAAGAAGATGAGCCGGCGGGATTTCCTGAAGGTGTCAGGCCTGGGAGCATCGGCGTTAGCTGCTTCCAGTATTCTTGCGGCCTGCGCTCCCGCGGCAACTGCGACCCAGGCTCCGGCCCCCGCGACCCAAGCTCCGGCCCCCGCGACTGCGGCTCCCGCGGCAACCGCTACCGCAGCTCCCGTGGCTACCGCAGCTCCTACGGCTGCAGAACTCTCCGGAAATTTAACCGTTTGGAGTTGGGCGGACAATCCTAACCTGCGTGACACCGCCGCTCTATTCACCGCTAAGTATCCTAAGGTGTCCTTCACCTTCAACACTATGTCCTGGCAGGATACCCATCAGAAACTGGCAGTGGCACTGGCAGCTGGTAGCGGCGCGCCCGACATCGTCTCGATCGACGGCGCTGAGATGCAGAACTTCGTTGATATCGGCGGCCTGCTCGACGTAACCAAGGCCCTGACTCCCTTTGTCAACGACTTCCCGGCTTACAAGATTGCGGAAGTCTCTGATCCCAAGGGCAATATGTTTGCCTTCCCGTGGGATGCCGGCCCGCTCAGCCTGTTCTATCGCAAGGACATCTTTGACAACCATAATGCCACACCACCAACGACCTGGGCTGATTACATCGCTCTCGGCCAGAAGTGGGCGAAGGAAGGCATCTATATGTTGCCCTTCTCCCTGACCACCCCCAACCCGCAGGACTTTGCCCTCTTCCAGAAGTTGCTCTGGCAGAATGGTGGATCCTACTTTGACAAGGCCACTGGGGCGGTCACCCTCGACAATGCCGTTGGCTTGGAGGCCATCGACATGTACGCCAACCTCATCTTTGCTGGCATCACCTTTGAGGTGGAGCCCTTTACCCCGGCCGGGTACGGAGCTTGGAAAGATGGCAAAGTCGTTACCGATATGGGCGCAGCCTGGATGGGCCATGTCTTCTCGGATAACGTTCAAAAGGGTGATGGTGGATTCGGCCAGTGGCGCATTGCCGACCAGCTGCCCGCTTTTACAGCCGGCGGCTCCCCCACCGGCGACCAGGGCGGCTCCAATGTGGCAGCCACCGCTCAGACCAAATTCCCCGAGGCGGCAACGGCTTACTGCGCGTTCACCTGCGCTTCGGTCGATGGCCAGGTGGCAATGGGCGTCAAGGGCACTTTCCCGTCCTTCATACCTGCCTTGCAGGATCCTCGCATGATAGACGCTACACTGCCTGTGTACGGCGACCAGAAGTTCAACGATCCTTTCATCAAACTTTTGCCGTTAACACCGACAGCCTACTGGCGCGATAAAGCATTTCCAGAGGCGGATACAATCGTCAATGCCGGGTTGGCCAACATCGCTACCAAGATCTGGAAACCCGAAGACGGCCTCAAGAACATCGCCAACAATATCCGCGCGGCGCTCCTGCGAGCCTAATATTTAATTCCTGTAATCTTTCCCCGGGCCTTTCGGTTAGACCCGGGGAAAATTCTCACTCTATCGGCAAGTATTTTTAGATTGAGGAGGTACCTTTGTCTGCTAATGCCGTTTCAAATGTAATTGAGACGAAGGATAAGAAAATCGATCGTTCGAGCGAACCATTCATTCGTAGAGCACTGAAGTGGCTGAAAAAGTATAAGACCGCTTATATTTTTATCAGTCCCTTCTTTATCCTGTACGCCATCTTTGGCCTCTACCCTGCTATCTACTCAATCATTATAAGTCTCCACATCGGGCGTGGCCGGGGATTAGGGAAATTTGTCGGGCTGAGTAACTATATACATTTGTGGTTTCATGATCCCGTTTTTCCCGTCACACTGATCAATATGGGGGTATACCTGCTTTACATTGTCGTCCCGATGACTTTTTTGGGTTTGCTCCTGGCTGTCATGATGAATACCAAACAAGCCAGGCGGCTGAGCGGTTTCTACCGGACAATGATGATCCTGCCATATGTCCTGGCACCGACTGTGATTAGCGTGGTCTTTGTCCAGATCTATGACCCTACCTTTGGTTGGGTCAATCTGCT
>JBEKCT010000073.1:0-16201 GCA_050014715.1 Anaerolineales bacterium
TCGGGGTGACCGGCTGGCACACAGGTCGTTTTCTCAATGGTGCCTTTAGCTCGCAAGTTAGTCAGACCGGGATACCTGTGGGCACCGCCAATTGTCGCTCCATTTTTATGGAAGCACGTAGAATAGAATCTAACTCTTTGGGTATCCATGCCAGCCGATCACTTTTATAATCTATTTTCAGAGTAGATGACAGAAGGCCTCAAAAGAAAAAAGCGAAAAACCGATATTATAAAAGAGCTGGTCTCAATAACCGGCTCTCAGTTTAATAAGCGCCTGTGCGAAATCTGCAGGATAAGGGACGGTGAAAGCGAACGAGCGGCCCTTGAAGATGAATTCCAGTGATTGGGCATGAAGGGCCGGACGGGTTAACAGCTCGGTTGCAGGCGCGCTGTAAAGTGTATCTCCCAATAGCGGATATCCTAAAGCGAATGCATGAACACGGACCTGGTGAGTGCGGCCGGTGGCCGGAGAGGCTGAAATAAGCGCATAGCCATTTACCCTCTCTAAAACGTGAAAAACTGTCTCGGAGGGTTTGCCCTTAGTGTGATCAACAACTGTGCGATGGCTGTGGCCGACATTGAGGAGCAAAGGATGGCGGGCGGTGTGATCGGTCCAGGCAGGTGTACCGACAACAATGGCATGGTAGAGCTTATGAGTTTCGTGGTGTTCAAATTGTATGCTAAGCAGGCGATGAGCTTCAGGATTTCTAGCAAAGACCACAAGACCGCTGGTAACTTTATCCAGCCGATGAACAACCCAGAGACGACCGTAGTCTATTTCAAGCAGCTTGACAAGTGAGGAGGACTCTTTTTCCCAACTGCCGGGGATGGTTGCGAGGCCGGAAGGTTTGTTTACAATTAGTAAATTTTCATCGGAGAAAAGGATTTCCATGGGGCTATTGTACTATGGTCGATTCGAGAAATAAACCTTGCAGTCACACTGCATGCAATGTAGAGATCGAATAAATCAGCCAAGGAAACGGGATTCCTTAGTCGATTGCTTTTTGTTCAGATTTTGGGGATTGCTTGTCGCCAAAGTACATCTTTTTGCAATTCCAGAAATATTAACCCTTGACATTAACGTAACGTCATGGTTTATCATCCAGCCATGTCATACACCGTCAAACAACTATCGAAGCTGGCGGGAGTCAGCGTGCGTACATTGCACTATTATGATGAAATCGAGCTGTTAAAGCCGGATGCCATCCGAACAAACGGATATCGCGAGTATGGTGAGGAGGCAGTACTAAAGCTCCAGCAGATCATGTTCTATCGAGAGCTGGACTTTAGCCTGGAAGAAATCAAAGCCTTGGTCAGCCACCCGGGCTTCGATAGTGTAGCAGCGCTCGAAAGGCACCGCATGTCCCTGCAGGGTCAGGCAAGACGGTTGGAACGCCTCATCCAGACGGTGGACAATACCATCTTGCATACGAAAGGATTAAAAGAAATGAGCCAAAAGCAAATGTTCGAGGCTTTCTCGGAGGACGATCAGGAGAAATATGCGCGGGAAGCAGAAAAGATCTATGACCCGGCAATTGTGAAAGAGTCAAACCGGAGATTCAAATCTTTAAGCACCGCCGAGAAACTACTCATTTTTGATGAAGGTAACCAGATTTATGCTGATATGGGGGCCGCCATCACCAAAGGAGCGGATTCACCTGAGGTGCAGGCCATTGTTGAACGCTGGCGCAAGTATATAGACCATTTTTGGACACCGAACATTGAGCAGTTAAAGGGTTTGGCGGAGATATATAACTCTGATACTCGCTTCAAAACCAATTTTGACAGGATCGACCCGAGGTTAGCTGAGTTTATGAGAGAGGCGGTGAGAATTTACTTAAAAAAGTAAAGCGAAAAGTATAAGAAAGAAAAAAGGTAATGAGTTTAGAACAATTAATTTAGATGATAAGGGCAGTGGAAAAGCGGGAAAAGAAAATTAAGAAAGATACAAGCCGGAGAAAGGAATCGCCGGGTCGGATAAAATTCTTACCGAAGAAATTCAGTTCAGAATTTCCAGCAATTGGCCAAATTTTATTATCATGTAAGTCACAGGTAAAGAAGAAGTTTTCCCGGCGAGATTAAACCAGCAGGTGTCTATGCCATAGTTTATTCCACCCTGCATATCGGAGGTAAGGCTGTCGCCGATAATGAGCACATCTGACTTCGCTGGAAAGCCGATTTCCCGAAAGACGGCTTCGAAAAAGCCAACAGCCGGTTTGGCAACGCCCATTTCCTCGGATATGAAGGTTTTTTCGATGAATGAACGAATGGCAGAATGTTCCAGACGCGGGCGCTGCACATCCTTCAGGCCGTTTGTGACCAGAGCCATATGATAGCGACCCGAGAGTTCTTTCAATACATCCGTCGTACTCGGGAACAAATCGCTGGCATGGGAGAGATTCTCCAGATAGTGCTGGCTGAAATCCTGCGGGTCAATTGAAATACTAGTTTTATCGAACAATAAGCGAAAGCGTGTTAATCGTAATTCCGAAGTGCTGATTTCACCACGCTCGTATCCTTCCCAGACTTGCCGGTTGAAGACCTGGTAAATCTGAAGGTATTGGGAACAGTACGCCTGCCCGAATTGCTCGAAAGTGCTGCGTAAAGCCTTATTCTCGGCTAGCGAGTAATCGAAAAGCGTATCATCAGCATCGATGAGCAACCATGTGTAGGTCATATGCTTCAAAAAAAATATAACCAGGATGAATGGAGAAAGAGATTACCAGGTTCTCTAAACGGTGAAATTCAAGCTTTTGAGATTAAAAAGAGCTTATTAGCGGTGGAAACGCGGATTGTTGACACCAGTATTAAGTTACTGTAAGCCGCTGGACAGGATATTTCTCGAAGCGCTTCTCAACGACGGTCTGGCGGATACGGTCAACGCCCTCCCAAACTTCGGAGAAGCTGGTGTAGAGTGGAGTTAGACCCAGACGAAGGTTATCTGGTTCGCGGAAGTCAGGCAACACGTTCATCTCCTCAATCAAAGCCCGATTGATGCGGTAACCTTCCGGATGGTGCAAACTGATGTGCGAACCGCGCCATTCCGGGTTGCGGGGAGAACCAAGACGAAAACCGAGCGGGCTTAGTAGGGTGTCGGACAAATAAATCAAATATTCGCTTAAGAGAAGGGATTTGGCACGCAGGCGGTCAAGCCCGGCCTCCAGGAGCGGATCAAGGGCGGCTTCCATGGCCAGAAGTGACAGGATTGGCTGGGAACCGGTCAGGAAGCGTGTCACGCCTGGGGCTGGTATGTAATCCAATCCAAAGGCGAAAGGAGTGTTTTGGCCCCACCAACCACAGATGGGCGATACTACCTGCTCTTGCAACTCTTTGCGTATATAAATAAAAGCTGGAGCACCAGGACCGCCATTCAGGTATTTATACGTGCAACCAATTGCGAAATCAGCGTTGCAGGAATCCAGTGCGACCGGAACTGCCCCAGCAGAATGGCTCAGGTCCCATATGACAAGGGCACCGTGGCTGTGAGCCATCTCGGTGAAGGCTTTCATATCGTAAAGGTAACCGCTTTTAAAAGTAACATGAGAAAGAGTAAGGAGGGCAGTAGAATCATCGATGGCTGCTGCCAAGGCATCCAAATCGGGTGTAACATCGCCATCCAGAGAGCCGATACGCAAGATGGTGTGTTGACCGCCGAGTGAATGTACGAGACCTTGCAAAATGTACAAATCGGAAGGAAAATTAAGCATATCGGTGACAATCCGGGTGCGGTCGGGACGCAACGCAAGTGCTGCCGAAGCCAATTTAAATAAATTGACCGAAACCGTGTCACAGGCAATCACCTGACCAGGCGCAGCTCCGACCAGCCGGGCAATTTTCTCGCCGATACGGATAGGCGCTTCCCACCAGTTATCATTCCAAGCTCGGATAAGATCGGTGCCCCATTCCTGTTCTGTGACCTGCTGAACACGATCCAAGATGGTTTGAGTGAGGCGACCGAGCGAGTTGCCATCCAGATAGACGAGGCCAGGATCGGTGATGACGAAGTGTGAGCGAAAAGAGGCAAGCGCGTCGTGTGAATCCATGTTTTCTGCGAAAGAAAGGGAAAGGTTGAAGTCCATGGTTGAAATTTACCACAGATACCCAACCGGTACAATGTGAAGGAGGTAGAGATTGGTTACTGGAGGCCTCAGCTGTGTATCCCATGACTGCTCTGAGCAGAGGATCCGGAGGATATATTTATAGTTATTTGTGGTTATTCTGTGGGATTTTGCTCATGGCATATTCCGCCAAAGCTGTGATGGTTAGACTGGGATTAACGCCCGGATTGGCAGGAACGACTGAGCCGTCGATAATATAGAGGCCGGGGTAATTGTGCACTTGAAATGTCTCGTCGATTACACCCTGGGATGAATCCTCCCCCATCGGACAACCGCCCAGGATATGAGCAGTGGTGGGGTAGTCCAATAGATTTTCGCCCAATGAACCCATCGGGACCCCATTCGTTTTTTCTGCAAAGGTGAGCGTCACATCGTGACCAGCATCCACACGAGCATTGATTTCGTGCCCGGTCTCGGTTTCTGTTACCAGCCCTTTGCGGAAAACAGTGAGCAGGCTGCGACCCAGGTGGACGTTCAGGCGGTTATCCACATTCTGCATCACCAGCAGGATGGTCACCCTGCGAGCCCAGCCGGGCAGTAATTGCGACCGCAAAAAGTCGAGCGGGTGGAGCAGAATCCATCCCAAGGATTTGAGCATTCGCAAAGGGATGGCATGACCATTGGAGATAAGCGGCGCAGCCAGCAAGCGCATCAAGTCTGAGCCTTCCGGGTATCGAACCGGCTCGATGCGCGTGACTGCGTCGGCGTTGAAGATTGATGTGATGGCGATACCTTTGGAGAAGTTGACTTTATTATTACGTGCGACGCTACCCAGAAGTGCTTCTGAATTGGTGCGGACGCGTTCGCCCAGATGACGAGAAAGAAACGGCAACGAACGAGATTGGTCCCGACAGTGAAGCAGCAACCGGAGCGATCCAAGCACACCGGCTGCAACAATCACATTGCGTCCCCGTATTGTCCAGCTACGCCTACGAAATAGGGCAGTTGAGGGCTGGAAAATGACTTCATAACGTGCCCCATCGGATATGGACTGCGCGATGGGTCTAATTTCTTTTACTTCCATTTCGGCTAATACCTGGGTACCGTGTTTTTCTGCAAAAAAGAGATAGTTCTTTGGCAGGGTATTCTTCGCGTTATACCGGCAACCGACCATGCAACCCCCGCATAATTTACAGCCAGTGCGTTGCGGGCCTGCGCCTGCGAAGAAAGGATCTGGGGCAGTTACATTTTCTTTGCCGAAATACACACCCACTTCGATCGGACGGAAAGTGGCTGCCTCGCCTCTTTCTGTGGCAATCGTTTTAAGGGTTTCATCGGCAGACCAAAGGAAGGGGTTTTGTACAGCTCCGAGCATTTTCCTGGCGGTGGCATAGTGCGGGCGCAGAAGTTCCCCCCAAGGCAGGGGCTCCTGCCAGGCCGGAGTGGCGAAGGTATCTTTGGTGGGGATTTCGAGAACATTGGCGTACCCCAAGCTGCCACCACCCACGCCTGTTCCGTGCAGAACCATCATGCCTTTGAGAAGACTAATTTGTAAGATGCCGAAGGAACGAATCGCAGGAATCCATAAGTATTTCCAAAAAAATAGATTAGTCCTGGCATAATCCTGGTCATGGAAACGCCGGCCTTTTTCAATGATAAGGACAGAATAGCCCTTTTCTGTCAGCCGCATGGCCGAGACTGAAGCTCCGAAACCGGAACCGATGATTATGTAGTCGAAGAGTTGCCCAAGATTCTTAATGCTATTTCCAATGCCTTAGAAATTAACGATTACAGCTGGTCTGGTTGTGTAGATAATAAAACACAACTTCCTCTCCAAAGTTGTGGGGAGGAAGTCGAAAAGAAAGTGGAGGCAATGGAAGATTATCTATTTATCCATGCAGCACAAATACGGTGATAGGTTTCGCTCAATTCTTCTGGAAGAACCCGCGTCTCGGCCAGTGCAGACATAAAATTTGTATCTCCGCCCCAGCGAGGAACAACATGCAGATGGACATGACCGGCAATGCCTGCGCCGGCAGCCTCGCCGATATTTGCACCGAGGTTGAAAGCCTCAGGCTGGTAAACCTTTCGGATTACACTCATGCAAATAGTTGCCAATTCCATCATCTCGGAACGGCTCTCGATATCCAAGTCTTCAATAGAGGGCTGGTGGGAATTGGCCACCACCAACAAGTGTCCACTTGTATACGGATACCGGTTGAGAATTACAAATGTTCTTTGTCCCCGAAAAACAATCAGGTTTTCCAAATCGTTGGCCTGCGCCTGTACTCTACAAAAGACGCAAGTGTCATTCGCTTCTTGTGATTGGACAAATTTCATACGCCAGGGTGACCAGAGTCGTTTCATATTTCCTCTAATGATGTAAACACGAAGATCCCCCTCCACATATTGAATTTATATGCTATCCGTTTGAATTGTAGCAAATAAATCTTGTAAAAGGAATAGGATTTATTTCCTGAAGATAAATTGTAAGCCTCTTTTATATCTTAATTCATTGGCAGTTGACATCCCTCTGAATTGCGAGTATTCTGTAAGACATGGAGCAATTGGCTCTCTTAAATGCCTTTCCTCGTTGGACTGTCACGACATTGACGCGTCATTTGCGCGAGTTGCTTGAATCGGATGCCAGCCTGCAGGATGTCTGGGTTCAGGGTGAAATCTCCAATCTGGCTCGGCCTGCGTCTGGCCATATTTACTTCACGCTAAAAGATTCCGGCGCCGCCTTGCGATGTGTCCTTTGGAGGAGCGAAGCAACCCGTTTGCGTTTAACATTGCAAGACGGCTTGGCGGTGGATGTTCACGGGAGCATCAGTCTCTACGAAGCAGGCGGACAATACCAACTCTATGCAGATACAATTCGCCCGTTGGGAGAGGGTGTTTTATACCAGGAATTCCTTCGGCTGAAGGCTGCTCTCGAGGTCGAAGGACTTTTCGATGCAGCCCGTAAGCGTCCCATACCACAATTACCACTACGAATCGGGATTGTGACATCTCCCTCCGGTGCAGCTCTGCGGGATATTCTCAACACTCTTCGAAGACGAATGCCTTTGGCGGAAGTGATTCTTGCGCCTACGTCTGTACAAGGTGAGGAGGCTCCAGCAGGCATTGTCTCAGCAATTCAGGCATTGAACAGGGTTAGTGCACCGGATGTAATCCTGCTGGCACGCGGCGGCGGTTCCATCGAAGACCTTTGGGCTTTTAACAACGAAAAGGTTGTCAGGGCGATAATCGAATCGCATGCACCAGTCATTAGCGGAGTAGGCCACGAAACGGATTTTACCCTGGCGGATTTTGCCGCCGACCTGCGTGCGCCCACGCCGACCGCAGCTGCAGAACTGGCTACTCAGGTGGATGTATTCGAGTTGAAGTCCAACCTGGCAGCGATCGGAGGGGTACTTTCCAGCAAAATAGGCACTCTGGTACAGGCGCAACGTCAATCGGTCGACTGGCTGGATAATCGTCTAAAATTCACCTCCCCGGAACGCCGTTTACAGACTGAAAGGCAGCGATTAGATGAAATGAGCCGTCGCTGGACTTCAGCTCAAGTTCATGGTCTGGAATTCGCTGAGGAGAAATTCAGGGGATTGGAAAATCGTCTCCAGGCACTCAGTCCCCTGGCGATATTGAGGCGTGGCTACGCTGTCATTACTAAAAACAAAAGAGTGGTCAGCAGAATTACACAAATCCAAATAGGCGATCAACTTTCCGTACGCATCCAGGATGGCGAATTTGATGCCCGCGTTACGGGCAATAATGGATAGGTGCATATGGCAAAAACTGAAACAAAACCAATAGACAAGTTGACTTATGAGCAGGCTTATGCCGAATTAGAAGTTGTAGTAAGCGCACTTGAAACAGGCGAACAATCCCTGGATGAAGCATTGGTATTATTCGAAAGAGGTATGGGGCTAACCAAGCATTGCGCAGAATTATTGGATAAAGCAGAACTCAGGATCCGAAGTCTTTCCGGTGAAACGTTAGAGCCTTTCGAGGAGAAAGAATGATTTTTGGAAATATTCTGCATAACCATGTGCTTTTGACAGGTTTAGCAGGCTGGCTATTAGCACAGATGCTCAAAATTCCAATTGAATTTGTGCGATCACATCGTTGGAATTGGGCCTTGTTCTTCGGAGCCGGGGGAATGCCCAGTTCCCATTCTGCATTGGTGACTTCCACTGCAGCGGCTGTTGGATTGTTTTATGGGTTCGATAATCCAATCTTTGGAGTGGCGACTGCCATTGCGATGATTGTTGTCTATGATGCTACGGGCATTCGTCGTCAGGCCGGAATGCAAGCCCAGAAGATAAATATTCTGGTGGAAGAATTGCTGAAAGGTCATCCGATCTCAGAAGAACATTTACGCGAGGTATTAGGGCACACTCCTTTGGAAGCGATGGGAGGGGTTTTGCTAGGCCTGGTGGTGGCTCTAGGACTGTGGTTGGTATGGCGATAATAGATTTTATCGATGCATGAAACGAGCCGCGTACCGACCAAGGGACTTAAGCTCAGGCACCCGCAGAAGTAAAAGCACCAATCCGTAAATTATTCCGCCGATAGCGACGCCGACCAAGGTTGTTATTGCAGCAGGATAACGCTGGCCGGTTTTCAGCCAAAAATATATTACGGTGGACATAACCAAGGTTCCCAGTACTGCTGCTCCGATACCCTTAGCCAATGCCCTGACTTGAATGCCATGCAAGCGTTTGCGCAACAGGAGAAAGAGGGTAGTAGTTTCGATTGCTGTGGAAACAGAGATGGATAATGCCAGCCCGCCAAGCGGCATCCAGCCGATCCGATTAAACAAAGCAGAAAAGGCGAAGCAGAATAGTATGTTCAATCCCATTGCGCCTGCGCTGACAAAAGCAGGTGTCTTCGTGTCATGCAGTGCAAAGAAAGCCCGGACGAGTATTTCCAGCACGCAGTGAAAAACCAATCCGACGGTATACCAGAGCAGCGCCCAGGCGGTCATATCGGTTGAAAGCGTCGTGAAATTACCGCGCTGAAACAAGAAGGTTATCAAAGGCTGGCGCAGCAGGATCAGCCCAAGGGTGGCTGGAATGGCCAGGAGCAAGATACCGCGTAACGCGGCTGTTAATGAATTGCGCAGGTCGCTCATTTCACCCCGGGCAACCTGGGCCGAAAAGGTGGGCAAAGTGGCGATCCCGATCCCTGAGCCGATGATTACAAGCGGCATGGTCATGATCGGGAAGGCAAAATTGATGGCCGAAAGCGGACCGGGACCCATATTATTGGCGAGGATGGCTGTAACAACTGCATTCACTTGCAGAGTTGCCACGCTGATCAAACGCGGTCCCATCAAGATCATCACTTCCCGTACGGAAGGATTGCCCAGCCCCAAAGTTGGGGTGTATTGCCTTTTTGGCAGACGGAATAGATCAGGTAATTGGATACACAAATGCAGGCAAGCGCCCAGTACCGCTCCCCAGGCCAGCCCAAAAATACCCAGCGAAGGAACGAAGAAGATAAGCCCAATAATGAGCCCGACCCAATAAATCGCCGAGGCTAGCGAGGGCAGCCAGAAACGCTGATGGGCATTGAGAATTCCCGACAGGAGACCACTGGCGCCAAAGATGGTGGAGGTGATCAGCAGGACCCTGAGCAGTTGCGCGGTTAATAGCTGGAAAGCGGGAGAGTCCTTAGGTGCAAGCAGCCGGGCAATTTGAGGGGCAAAAAGCGAAGAAATGAAGCTGAGTGTGGTGAGGGAAAGGATGACCAGGTTAACAACGGAAGATGCCAGTTTCCAGGCGGAAGGGTGGTCGTCTTTTACCAGGAAGGCAGTAAAGGTTGGCACAAAGGCAGAGGCGAGCGCGCCGCCTGCCAGAAGGTTGAAAAGCAAATTAGGGAATATGTTGGCTGTATTAAATGAATCCATCAAACTGGTCGTGCCAAAAGCACGGGTGGCCAGGATCTGTCGAACCAGCCCGGCGACCTGACTGAGGGCGAATGCAACCATTACCACCCCGGAGGCGCGAGCGATTTGCTGGTTGGCGGTGTTATTTTCCACACTCATTAACGGGGATTATACACTACGCTAAAGCAGTATAATCCTTGCCAGCATAAGACACAGGGAATATAAGATGCGAAGACCAAGTATTGCGCGTAGTCAATTCTATATAATTCTTCTGATTATTTCGCTGCTTCTTAATGCTTGTGCAAAATCCAATCCGTATGAATCTACCCCATCGCCAACCTCGCTTGCACCTATTCCTTCCGGGATTAATTCCGGAGTTGCAGCAAGTTGGATCCAAATCTACTTTACCGACCCCAATGCCGTGCATGCAACAGGTTTGAGGGGGGGCCAGACGAGGTATTAGTGGCTGCCCTGGATCAGGCACGGCTTTCTGTGGATGTGGCGGCATACAATCTCAACCTGTGGAGCATCAAAGATGCACTGATCAATGCCCATAAACGAGGGGTAGTGGTTCGGATGGTGATGGAAAGCGACGATATGGACAACCAGGAAGTTCAGCAGATAATGGACGGCGGAATCCTGATCGTTGGGGACCACCAACAGGGCTTGATGCACAATAAATTCATTATGATCGACCGACTGGACGTTTGGACTGGTTCGATGAACCATACGACCAGTGGAGTATACAAGGACAACAATAATCTCATTCACTTACATTCGGGTCAAATTGCGGAAGATTACAGCAATGAATTTAAGCAAATGTTCACATACCATCTTTTTGGACCGGATAAAACGGCAAACACGCCCAATCCGAAAGTCAGTGTAGCTGGAACGCCGGTGGAAATTTATTTTTCGCCTGAGGACAAAACGACAAGACAGATCATAGAACTGATCCAAGGGGCACAGAAAAGCATCAATTTCCTGGCATATTCATTCACATCCAGCGATACCGGAGATGCAATGATAGAGCGGTCGCAGGCAGGTGTCACCGTTGCGGGCGTGATGGATGACGGGCAGGTCAAAACGAGCCAAGCGACCGAATATGACCCACTCACGCAGGCGGGATTGGATGTGCGGCAGGATGGAAACCTGATTGGGCTGATGCATGATAAGGTGATCATCATTGATCAAATGATCGTGATAAGCGGCTCCTATAACTTTACCGAAAGCACGGAAACGGTCAACGATGAAAATGTAGTGATCATTTTCAGCCCTGAAATAGCGAAGAAATATTTGGAAGAATTCCAACGGGTTTTTCAGCTAGCGTAACAACCCTGATTTGAAAGAGAATTTTCCTAATGCAGTTTTTCCGTTTTCCCTTCAAGGCGCTCCCTAATAAAGGTTGGTAATAATGTTCTGGTTATTTATTTCGGTACTTTTATGGGGGAGCGTGCATTCTTTGCTGGCCTCTTTGAAAGCCAAAGAACTGTTCCAGGGATGGTTAGGAACGAAGTTTATGAGGTTTTACCGGCTTGCTTACAATGCTTTCGCTGGTATAAGCTTTTTACCAGTCCTGGCCCTTGTAGTGTTGACAAAAAGTAGAATATTGTATATTGTGCCGTTACCGTGGTCCGGGTTGATGATTCTGGGTGAAATCTTGGCGGTTGCAGGCCTTTTGATTGGTTTTCTTCAAACTGACGCATGGGAATTCCTCGGTTTGCGCCAATTGGAAGGGAGTGCCAGACCATCCCAATTGAAGACCAAGGGACTATATCATTTTGTCAGACACCCACTTTATTCAACGGGATTGGCTCTCATTTGGTTGTTTCCAATCATGACATACACCATACTGGTGATAGACATTGCACTGACCATTTATATACTCATAGGCGCTTCTTTCGAGGAACGCAAGTTGCGGCGTGAGTTTGGAAAGGAATATATTGATTACGCGGCCGAAACACCGATGTTGGTACCGTATTTTAGAAGTAAAAGGACATAAACCATAGAATTTTTGCGTTGAGAATTCATTAAGTGTAGAGAAATAGAATTAATACTCTGGAGTATAATTTTCAATATGTCTTCAATCGGCGTTTCCCAATCCAAGCGTCCTCCACATCTACTCCAATTCCTGGTCGCCATAATAGGTGGGGTGGTATTATTTGTGGTAGGCGCCGGTGCAATAAGCAGCGGATACCAAATCCTTTTTTCAAACCGGATCTTTCCCGGAATCATAATGGCGGGGGTAGATCTCTCGAGCCTGACTCCTCAACAAGCTTCGGATGCGCTCAGCCAACACCTTTCCTATCCCAGGATCGGAAAAATTGTTTTCAGCGATGGCAATGCCGTATGGGTGACTTCCCCGGCTGATCTCGGGATGGTTTTCGATGCCGGTACCAGTGTTCAGCGTGCTTACGGGCTGGGTCGCCAGAGTGGGTTGTTGGCAAACATGACCACCCAGCTCAACGCCTGGCAAGGCGGCGTATATTTGGGACCTGTGATTATTTTAGATGAGAGGGTAGCGCAAGATTATCTCGAAAATATCGCCGCCCAAATCGACCGTCCGGTGGTTGAAGCGGATTTGCATTTGGATGGGACACAGGTAATTTATTCGCCCGGGCAAACTGGTCGCCTGGTAAATGTGGACCAAACGCTGGCTAACCTATTGGCACAATTAAAGACCTTCCGGGATGGCGAAATACCATTGGTTATCGAGGAGCATGTACCAATGGTAATGGATGCTTCTGCACAAGCCGAAAGCCTGCGCCAGGCTCTAAACGCTCCATTGGTTCTGAATATACCCAATGCCCAGAATGGTGATCCCGGCCCCTGGACGATAAACCAATCAGATCTGGCCGGATTGACGACCATAGCACGGATAAAGACAGAAAGCGGCTGGCAATATCAGGTCTCAATCGATTCGCATTCCATCCAGTTATACCTTGAACAAATTGCCCCCCTTGTGAACCGGAGCTCAGCGAATGCCCGTTTCTATTTTGACGATGGTTCACGCCAATTAGTACTTACACAGCACGCTGTGATTGGGCGCACCCTGGATGTACCGGCAACTCGCGATGCAATTATGCAAAAGATTTTTGAAGGGGAACACACCTTTCCAATTACATTAAGTGTGGATCAACCGGCAGTCGGAGATAATGCTACCGCAACTTCGCTTGGGATTACCGGGCTGGTCTCAGACTACACCAGTTACTTCCGCGGTTCACCCGCAGTTCGCTTGCAGAATATCCAAGCGGCCTCAGCTCGCTTTTACGGCTTGCTAATTCCCCCGAACACGACTTTCTCGATGGGTGATGCCATAGGTGATATCAGCCTTAATAACGGCTATGCTGAAGCGTTGATCATTTATAACGGAAAGACCATCACCGGCGTAGGTGGAGGGGTATGCCAGGTAAGTACTACTCTTTTCCGAACGGCTTATTTTGGCGGTTATCCAATTGAAGAACGGAACGCGCATGCATATCGGGTTTATTATTACGAACAAACTGCCGATGGTACTGACCCCCTGATGGCCGGGCTGGATGCGACAGTATATTTTCCGCTGGTGGATTTAAAGTTCCGAAATGACCGACCTTACTGGCTGTTAATGGAAACATATTTTAATCCCCAGGACGACTCTCTCAAATGGAAATTCTATTCAGGCGATGATGGACGTACGGTTACATGGAAAAATCTAGGCTTACGTAACGTTGTCCCTGCACCGGCACCGCTGATCCAGGAGAATCCGGACCTTCCTCCGGGTACCTGCAAACAGACAGATTACGCGGGGGATGGAGCCGATATCACTGTAGTTCGAACTGTCACCCGCAATGGCCAACAACTGACATTGGATGGAAATACCATCAACACACATTACCAACCCTGGCAGGCTGTTTACCAATATGGTCCTGGAGTGGATAACCCACAGGCGCTAGTCGCTCAAGGTTTGTGCCATTAGGCGTGGTAAAATTGGCATTTGTTGTCTGCAGAAATGGAAAGGATCATGATAAATAGTGAATTACTCGAAATCCTACGTTGCCCGGCATGTGTCCGTGAAAAAGATGGCTTGTTAAAGGTTTATCAAGAAGCTTGGCTGGTCTGCCAGGATTGCGGACGAAAATATCCGATAGTGGAAGAGATTCCAGTCATGCTGATCGAAGAAGGAGAGAAATGGATGAAGGTGGCTGAAAGCGACTTGCCTGTGCCGCCTCCACCCATCAAGTAAGATGGCTCAAGAGAAATTTGATTTGGTAAAGAAATTGCGCACTTTTAGTCACCCGTCCATCTTCCAGTTTGTCTTAATGGGGATAGGGCTGGTAATTACTGTGGTTTTATGGATTTTCCTGACCGGTTTTGTATCCTGCTGGCAGGTGACCTCCTTACCCGGCATTCCCCTGCCGACCTGTTCCACCAGCAAGCCCTTTTCGGTTTCCAGCAACCCCGGCCAGACGCCGGGGGCCAAGACCGCTACTCCTGCTTTAAGTGCGCCGCAGATACAAATGCCTCCGGCGTGGGATGGGGCCAGCCGTGTAACCGTGCTGATCGTCGGGTTGCGCGGCGGTGTCAGCAACGAAGGCTGCCCTCTTTGCACAGATACGATGATCCTTTTGACAATTGATCCGGTGAGCAAAACGGCCGGCATGCTCTCCATTCCCCGGGATATGTGGGTCAGCATCCCGGGTTTTCCTTATGGGAAGATCAATTCCGCTTATACCCTGGGTGAATTGTATAAACTTCCGGGTGGGGGACCCGGGCTGACCATTCAGACGGTCGAAAACTTTGTGGGTATTCCAATCCAGTATTATGCGCAGGTCGATTTCGATGCTTTTGCGAGTATGATCGACGATATTGGTGGGATATGTATGAATGTCCCTGTCCAGGTTGATGCAGGCGTATTGTATGAGCATGGAACGACCATTATTAAACCAGGTTACCAATGCCTGAGTGGAAAAGTAGCTTTAGGATATGCACGCACCCGAGATATTTCACAGGGCGTGACGGGTGGGGATGTGGAGCGTTCACAAAACCAACAGCGGGTTATCATGGCTATCCGGGATAAGGTGCTTTCCAATTTACCTGCATTGGTTACCCAAGCACTTCCACTCTATAATCAAATTTCTTCAGGCGTTCATACCAATTTAACCCTGGATGATATTTTACGCCTTGCGATGTTGGCAAAAGATATTCCTGCAGGATCCATCCAGCAGGGAGTGATCGATTACACCATGATGCAGGATGGTAAGACAGTGGTAGATGGCCAAACTGTGGATATTTTACGGCCGTACCCGGACAAAATACGCGAATTGGTGGATAAGATTTTCGGCGGAGGCGCGCTGGCACCGGCAGCCACAGGGGACCCCACCAAATTAATGCAGCAAGAATCGGCGAGAGTATTGATAATTAATGGATCTGGAGTAAGCGGGATTGCCCAAAAGACCGCTGATTACCTGAAAGGTCAGGGAATGAATGTGACTGGGGCGGGGAACATGTCTGCATATCCCGACAAATATAATTATCCTCCGCTGCCCAACCGGACAATGCTGATCGTCCATGCCGGGAAACCTTACGCGATTAAATACTTGATGACCCTGATGAAATTGACCAACACCAACCAGCTCGTCTTTGATTTTGACCCGGCTGCCCCGGCGGATATCATGGTAGTGGTGGGTGTGGATTGGGCCAACTCCAATGCGATGCCATAAAGTTACAAGACAGTTTTGAGATATGTAAGTAATTTATCGTTTTCCCTTGACGCTATAATTATGCAGTAGTATAGTGTCGCAGAAAATAAAACCTCGTTAGGCGAGGCAACTGCGTGGATATAGGCCGTTGTCCCGAAACGTCGAAAGACGCCAAGGGATAGACCAGGCCGGGCCGGCTTAAGGCCCCGCTCAAAGTGGCTGGGAGTAAGAACCCTACGGCGCGCAGTGCCAAAGCTCAACCAGTAGGTGCTTACAGATTCAACTGTGGGTTGCATGTTTGTCAATAAACCTCCTGAAATTCAGGGAGGTTTTTTCGTGAGTGAGACTTTGCTAAATTCCTATGCTCCGGAAAAGGAGCTGATTGCGTGGACACAGATGGTAATCCACTAATTATGAGTCTGATCTTGCGGAAGACGTAGTTCTTAGGCCTGGAAAGGGGCTGTCTAGAAACAAGCTTCAGACAGCCTGAGAAATGTAAAAACGGGGTTAAAAATAGGAAGGTAAAAAAAGTTGGTGGCTAAATGGCCGCCAACTTTTTCAAATTATGGGCAATAC
>JBEKCT010000074.1:0-16265 GCA_050014715.1 Anaerolineales bacterium
TCATACGGACCATGGGCGCTGGTGGCAGGCGCTTCGGAAGGGCTGGGTGCGGCTTATGCCGAGGCCCTGGCGAAACGCGGCCTGGACCTGATCCTGGTGGCACGCCGGCTAGAATTGCTGCAGGAGCTGGCGGTCCGGTTGAACGGGCAATTCGGCATCAGCGTACGAACCCTGGCACTCGACCTCTCCCAGCCTTTAGTGGCAGCCCAGATCGTCCAGGAATCGAAATCCGTGGAGATCGGCTTGTTGGTTTATAATGCGGCTTTCTCGGCGGTGGGACCATTCTTCGAACATTCCCTGGATGACCATTTGAGAGAGGTGGATACCAATTTACGCACTCCGCTTGGGCTGGTGCACAGCTTAGGGCAGCGCATGCTGGCGGCCGGTCATGGCGGCATCATCCTGTTGGCCTCCCTGAGCGCCTTCCAGGGTTCGGCCTATATCTCCACGTACGGCGCCACCAAGGCCTTCAATATTGTGCTGGCCGAAGGACTATGGGAGGAATGGCGACGGAGCGGTGTGGATGTGCTGGCCTGCATTGCGGGGGCAATCCGCACGCCCAACTACCTGGCCAGCTCTCCCAGGCAAAGCGGAGGCATCCCGGATGCCACGCTGGAACCGGAACTGGTGGCGGCCAAAGCCCTGGCGGCGCTGGGTCGCCAACCAACTGTCATTCCCGGGCGGCTCAACAGCCTGTCCAGCTTCGTGATGCGGCGAGTACTCTCCCGCAAGGCCGCGATTCGCATCATGGGAAACGTTTTACGAGGCATGTACGTGCACACGGAACCCAATCGATCGGAGGCTAGAGAATGAACCGATTACCCATCCCATTCCGCCAACGCCGGCTGGACTGGTTGCTGGTGGCCTTCTTCGTCATCAATTTCTTTTTCATCACGTATATCGTCGATCTTGAGCAACTGGTTATTCCCGACCCTAGCGCTTACCGCCAGCCGGTCTGGCCGCCGCCGGCGATGTTGAATATCATCCATGCCTACGGCTCGACTTATGACCCGCTTCTGATGGCGCGCCCGCAGTGGTGGAAGGACACCATCTGGCTCGACGTGCTCTTTTATGGTCCCTTCTATGCCATGGCTATCAACGCATTCCTGCGCGGCAGGGAATGGATTCGAATCCCGGCGATTTTTTATTCCGGGATGATGTTCGCGGATGTATTCATGATATTGGGCGAGGAGATTGCCGGTCCGCATGCCAGCCCGCACCTGCCGGTGGTCCTGGCGCTCAACCTGCCCTGGCTGCTGCTGCCGATCGTTCTCACCATCAGGCTCTGGAATGAGCATCCCTTCACAAAGGAAGCCGGAGAGAGCGAGAGTATTCTTATCGCCCCCAAATTCCTGTCAACCCAAAGTTAAAATGGCCCCATTAATCCAAAGTAGAGATGTCCCCTCCGGAGGGGACATCTCTACTTTGCGGCAGCCGAAACGGCATTGCTGCGGTGCCAGGGATGGTCCTTGGCAGGATGCCAGGGTTTTCTTGGCACTTGTTTGGAGGAGACCACTTCTGCCTGGTGTTCCTGCTTTTGGAAGATGGTGTAGGAGAGTTCATTAGCCTTATAGAGAATGCTGACCTTGCCCTGATCATCCTGACAAACCGTCACCTGGGCCTTATGGAGCGCATACGCAGGACGATCGGTTTGGATCTGATAGACCACGTTCTTGAACTGGAGGGTGAGGTTTTTGGAGATGAGCCGGGTCTCCTGCCAGGTAAGGATCTGGTTGAGGTTGTGTTGAACAAGCCTAGGGCGGTGGGCATCCAGGGAAGAGCGCGCCTGGACCGCAAAGCGGGCATTGAAGTCAAGGATGAACTCAGGCAGGTAAAGATTGCCTTGCTGCATATTGTTAAGCCCCCGCAGGCGCATTTCCTTGACCAGGCGATCCTGTAAGGTTTGGTTGACGCGCTCGACCCGGCCTTTTGCTTGCGGGGTATTGGCACACAGGATCGGGATTTCCAGGCTTTGCATGGCTCGTCCAAACTGGGTCAGGTTGTCTCCGGAGACCGCATGGGGGATATTGACCCGAAAGATGCCGTGTTTATCGGTGTAGAGCCCGGCAGGCCGGCCATGGGCACCCAAATACTGCCTCAGTAGACCGCAATAGCCAAAAAAACTCTCCTCCGGCACGAACGACAAGGCTCCCAGCTGACCCGTAGCATCATCGATCATCACCAGCAGCGTACAGCGCTCCGAGCGCCCCTCAAACCAATCATGATCCGTCCCGTCCATTTGCACCAGTTCCCCATAACATGCCCGGCGCTCCCGCAGCGGATGCTCTGCTTGCTTCCGGACTTTCTTCGCCTTCCAGATCCCCTCCGCGATCATGATCTTGCGGACACTCCCCAAACACAACTTCAGCCCTTCCAGCTCCACTAACTTCTCGTGCGCCAGCGTTGGCCCAAAGTCAGCATAACGCCCTTTGAGCAGATCGAGCGCAGCCCGCACGGTCTCTTGCTCCAATTGATGGTGGCTTGCCTGCCCACGCTGCTTTGATACCAACCCGGCTGCACCATCTCGCCGATAGGCTCGCAACAAACGCTTCACTTGCCGAACGCTCACTCCCAGGATCTCCGCCGCAGTTCTTTGTTTCATCCGCTTCTCTTGCAAATGCGTCATCACTTCCAAACGGCTCAGTTCTTCTTTGCTCATGGTTAGTAAGTCCATTTCTATGTCCCTTTCAAAGGGGACATTCTAACTTGTACGCAAAGGGGACATTACTATTAAACGCTAACACCCCAAATTCCTTGACAGTTCCAGACAGGCGTGATATAAACCGCGCCAACATGAACCCAGTAAATTTGAATCTGAAGTCACCGCGCGCTCGTCGTCCCATCTCTCCGTCCAACGGGAAGGATGGTTTTTTTGTGTTTGCATAAGATCGAATTAAACCAGCACGCGCACTGAAGCAAACCAAGCCCTCCTCGCCAGGAGGGTTTTTTTTTAGACTGACGTTCCGGGAACCATAATCTTAACCAACAAGGAGAAAGGTATGTCGAAACAAAATGTCAAGAAAGTGGTACTGGCCTATTCGGGTGGATTGGACACTTCCGTGATCGTGCCCTGGTTGAAGGAGAACTATGGCTGCGAGGTGGTCTGTTTCGCGGCGGATGTAGGTCAGGGCAAGGAGATTGACGGCCTGGAAGCCAAGGCTATAGCCAGCGGCGCCAGCCAGCTGGTGGTGCATGACCTGCGCGAAGAATTAGCTGAAGACTACATCTTCCGGATGCTGCGGGCTGGAGCGATTTACGAGAGGAAATACCTGCTGGGAACATCGATCGCCCGCCCGCTGATTGCCAAACACCAGGTCGACGTGGCCCACGAGGTCGGCGCGGATGCATTGTCGCATGGCGCCACTGGCAAAGGTAACGACCAGGTGCGGTTCGAATTAACCTATACGGCTCTGGATCCACGCTTGAAGGTGATTGCACCATGGCGCGAATGGGAGATCCGCTCGCGCGAAGACGCCATCGCCTATGCCAAGGCGCACAACGTGCACGTCAAGGCCACCTTGAAATCCATTTACAGCCGGGATGGCAACCTGTGGCATCTATCGCACGAAGGCGGTTTGCTTGAAGACCCCTGGCAGGAGCCCGAAGAATCCATGTTCCAGATTTCGTGCGCGCCTGAAAATGCCCCGGATGAACCCGCCTATATCGAGATCGAATTCGAGTCCGGTTCGCCGGTGGCCATCAACGGAGAAAGACTCTCTCCGGCCACATTGATCACCCGCTTGAATACCCTGGGCGGCACGCACGGGATCGGGCGGGCGGACATGGTGGAAGGCCGGCTGGTGGGGATGAAATCCCACGGCGTTTATGAAACTCCTGGTGGGACGATTTTGATGGCTGCCCACCGCGAAGTGGAGTCGCTGGTGTTGGACAAGGATACCATGCACTACAAGGACACCCTGGCAATCAAATACGCCGAATTGGTCTATAACGGCATGTGGTTCTCGCCTCTGCGCGAAGCCCTGGATGCCTTCATGGACAGCACGCAAGGGCCTGTGACCGGCTTTGTGCGCCTGAAGCTGTACAAGGGTAACATCATCCCGGTCGGGCGCAAGAGTCCCTTCAGCCTGTACCGCGAGGATTTTGCCACTTTTGGTCAGGAAAATGTCTACGACCAATCGGACGCCGAAGGCTTCATCCACCTGTACGGGCTGCCGCTTAAGGTGCGCGCCCTGAACGGCCTACCGATTTCCGGGCTGAACATGCCAAAACCGGATTATTCCCGATTCAAGAGGGATTAGGGAACAGAGATAGAGGAGAACAGGGCATGACTCTTTGGGGTGGCCGGTTCAATGGAAAACCCGACCCGCAAGCCTGGGCCCTTAACGCCTCGCTCGTTGTCGACCGGCGGCTGGCAGTGCGGGATGTGCGCGGCAGCCTGGCCTGGGCGCGGGCGCTCGAAAAAGCGGGGGTGCTCACAGAAGAAGAAAGGAACCAGATCAGCGGCGGATTGGAAACGATCCGAGGCGAATTCGAACGCCAGGAATTCGATTTCCAGGAGAGCGACGAGGATATCCACACAGCCGTGGAACGGCGGCTGGGCGAACTGATCGGTCCGGCTGCCGGGAAATTGCACACCGGTCGCAGCCGGAATGACCAGGTGGCCACTGATCTGCGCTTGTGGTTGTTGGAAGCCATTCAGAGCCTGGGTACTGCCATCACTGGCTTGCAGACCAGCCTGGTCGACCGGGCCGAATCTGACCTGGAGATGCTGCTGCCTGGCTATACCCACCTGCAACGCGCCCAGCCGATCCTGCTGGGCCACTGGTGGCTGTCACACTTCTGGCCGCTTCAGCGCGATCGGGAACGCCTGTTACAACTGCGCAATCGCACTGCCATTTTGCCGCTTGGCTCGGGCGCACTGGCTGGTACCAGCTTCCCGGTGGACCGGCTGGCACTGGCAGCCGATCTGGACTTCTCCGAGCCGTCTGCCAACAGCCTGGATGCGGTCTCAGACCGGGACTTTGTGGCAGAGTTCCTGTTCGAGGCGGCCTTGACCGGCAGCCACTTGAGCAGATTATCCGAGGCGGTCGTGCTATTTTCCACTGCAGAATTTGGCTTCTTTGAACTTTCGGATGCATACTCAACAGGTTCGAGCCTGATGCCGCAGAAGAAGAATCCGGATGTGTTTGAACTGGCGCGCGGCAAGGCCGGCAGCCTGTTGGGCTTCCTGACCGGATGGATGACCACGCTCAAAGGCCTGCCCTCGGCCTATGACAAGGATTTGCAGGAAGACAAACTGCCGGTCTTTACTGCGTACGACACGTTGATGGCGATTCTGCCGGTGCTGGCTGGCGCTCTGCAAACCCTGACCCTGCACCCCGACCGGATGCGGGCAGCCATCGATCCCGGTATGATGGCAACGGACCTGGCTGATTACCTGGTCCGCAAGGGACTGCCCTTCCGCCAGGCGCACGCCCTGGCAGGCCAGGCTGTCCAACTGGCAGGCAAAATGGGCAAGCCGCTGGACAAGCTCTCCCTAGCGGAATTCCAGAGCCTGAGCGTGTTGATTGAACCAGATGTCGAGGAAGTGTTTAACCCGCAGCAAAGTGTCGCCCGGCGCAATGCCAGCGGCGGCACTGCTCCGGAAGCTGTTAATATTCAATTAAAAAATGCGAAACTCAAAATTTACAAAGTGTAAATACCATTCGCCAATCCTAAAAGGAGAACAATCAAAATGAACGCTGTAACATGTCCTGAATGTGGTACCGAAATCACCCTGGAAGCGACGGTGGAATCAGGCGAAATCATTGTCTGCCCGGATTGCGGTGTGGACCTGGAAGTCACCTCACTGGATCCCGTCACGGTTGAACTGGCTCCGATGGAGCAGGAAGATTGGGGTGAGTAGCCAGATGCACCCTCCGAGTATGACAACAAAGCGACTACGCATCGGTGTGCTGTACTCACGCGTGCGGGTGGAAGAGAAATGGATCTTTGCCTCGCTCGAAAGGCGCGGATTGGACTACGAAAGGCTGGATGACCGAATGGTCCATTTCGACCTGGACGATCCCGAGCCGTGGAGGCAGTACGACGCCATCATGGAACGCAGCATCAGCTATACCAACGGACTGTACGCCTGCCGGATCTTCAATATCTGGGGCATTCTGACCGTCAACTCGGCTGCGGTGGCGGAAGCTTGCGGCGATAAACTCATTACCACGGCACTACTGGCCAAGGCGGGGGTGCCTCAGCCGCACAGCCGGGTGGCTTTCACGCCCGAATCGGCCCTGGAGACTATTGAGGCGATGGGGTATCCGGTGGTGCTAAAACCGGTAATTGGTTCCTGGGGCAGGCTGCTAGCCAAAGTAAACGACCGGGATACCGCCGAGGCTATTTTGGAGCACAAGGCCACGCTTGGATCAGTCCAGCATTCGGTATTCTATATCCAGGAATATATCCGAAAGCCCGGCCGGGATATCCGCGTCGTGGTGGTGGGAGACAAAGTCATCACCGCCATCTACCGAAAATCCGAACACTGGATCACCAACACGGCGCGCGGCGGCGAAGGCGAACTGTGCCCGGTCACGCCGGAGCTGGAGGAAGTGTCCCTGAAGGCGGCCCAGGCCGTCGGCGGAGGCGTGCTGGCTGTGGATGTGATCGAAGACCCGGAGCGTGGCATGCTGGTAAATGAGGTCAACCACACCATGGAATTCCACACCGTCCAGCCGCTGAGTGGGATCGACATCGCAGATACCATCGTCGGATACACGGTCGATAAGGCTATAAAGGGATAGGAGCAGTGAGTATGATCAAAGCCAGCATTGTCGGCGGATCCGGTTACGCCGGTGGGGAACTGTTGCGCCTGCTGCTTGCCCACCCAGAAATCGAGGTTGTCCAGGTGACTTCGCGCAGCCACCTGGGTGAATATGTCCATCAGGTGCATCCCAATTTGCGCAAGCGGACAATGCTCAAGTTTACCGATCCAGATGCCATCCAGCCGGTTGACCTGCTTTTCCTGGCGCTGCCGCATGGGTCTGCCCAGCACAAGATCGGCCAATTCGCGGCCCTGGCTCCCAACATTGTGGACCTGTCGGCGGATTTCCGCCTGCACGACGCCCGGGATTATGAACATTGGTACGGTTCCACGCATGTGGCCCCCGAATGGCTGCCGAAATTTGTGTATGGACTGCCCGAACTGCACCGGGACGAGCTGCGCGAGGCGCATTATGCCAGCGGGGTGGGTTGCAATGCCACCGCCAGCAACCTGGCCCTGCTGCCACTGGTCAAAGGCGGGTTGGTGGACCTGAATCAACAGGTCATCCTCGAACTAAAGGTGGGTTCCTCCGAAGGCGGCGCGGAAGGGAATGCCGGCACGCACCATCCGGAAAGGGCAGGAGTGATCCGGACGTTCTCGGCCTACGGGCACCGTCATACCGGAGAGGTCATTCAGGAAATGGGCCTGACAAATGTCTCACTGACGATGACCTCGGTGGAGCTGGTGCGCGGCGTCCTGGCGACTGCGCATGCCAGCGTGAAAGCCGGTACGGCAACCAAAGACCTGTGGAAAGCGTACCGCAACGCGGCGGCCGAAAACCCGTTCTTGCGTGTAGTCAAGGAACAACGCGGCTTGTACCGGGTGCCCGAGCCGAAGGTACTGGCCGGATCGAATTACGCCGACCTTGGTTTTGACCTGGACGAGTCCAATGGGCATGTTGTTTCCATTTGCGCAATCGATAACTTAATGAAAGGCGCGGCAGGAACGGCGGTGCAGTGCATGAACCTGATGCTGGGATTCGATGAGACGCTTGGGCTAGAATTTTCCGGCCTGCATCCGATATAGCAGTAAAACAACCCTGGTCGCTCGGAAAATATGCGATAAAGTCGCCACTACGGGTTAGGATAGAAGAAAAAGGTATCGGTATGAGTAATAATATTATCGTGGTTAAACTGGGTGGGACGGAAGGCGTGGATTTTTCCGCCATCTGCCAGGATGCTGCCAGGCTGCTTTCCCAGGGCCAAAGACTGGTGCTGGTTCACGGCGGTTCAGCCGAGGCCAACCAGTTGGGTGAAGCCGTCGGGTATCCGGCGCGTTTCATCACCTCGCCATCCGGTTACACTTCCCGCTATACCGACCGGCGCACGCTGGAGATTTTCGCCATGGCGGTCAACGGCAAGGTCAATACCATGCTGGTGGAAAGCCTGCAGCGACTGGGTGTCAATGCGCTTGGTTTGAGCGGACTGGATGGGCGGTTGATGGCCGCCACCCGCAAGGATACCATCCAGAGCATAGAAAATGGCAAGCGTAAGATCATCCGGGACGATTACACCGGCAAGATCGAAACGATCAACACTGCGCTTTTACAAACCCTGCTGGAGGCCGGTTACCTGCCGGTCATTGCGCCGCTGGCGGTCAGCGCGGCCGGCGAAGCATTGAATGTGGACGCAGACCGGGCGGCTGCCACGCTGGCTGCGGCGCTGCAAGCCGGGACTCTGGTGCTTCTGACCGCCGTCCCTGGATTGATGCGCAGTTTCCCCGATGAAAGCACGCTCATTCACAGCCTGCCGCATCAAAAATTGGAGGATGCCCTGGATTATGCCGAGGGCCGCATGAAGAAGAAAGTGCTGGGCGCACAGGAAGCACTGCAGGATGGTGTGGGCCGGGTGATCATTGCGGATGGGAGGGTACAAAACCCCATTACGGATGCCCTGGCAGGCAAAGGAACCATCATAGAATGATATTCAACAAGGACCTTCTCCAATATAGCATCAGCTTCCAGGTAGCCGTTGCTTTTTTCGACAAGTGTTCATAGACAAATTGGAAATACAAGGATGACTGATTTCGATAGCAGAGCCAAAGATTGGGATGAAATGCCTGGCCGGGTCGAACGCACCAATGCGGTGGCGGCTGCAATCCGAACACAAGTGGCGCTCTCCAAATCCATGACTGCGCTCGAGTATGGATGCGGGACCGGACTGCTCAGTTTTGCCCTGCAGGCTGACCTTGGTCCGATCACGCTGGCGGACAGTTCGCCTGGGATGCTGAATGTTCTTGGGGAAAAAATAGCCAAAGGGGGAGTCAAGAATATGACTCCCATCAAACTGGACCTGGTCGTTGATACTGCGCCATTGCAGCGCTTCAACCTGATTTACACTCTTTTAACGCTCCATCATATCCGGGATACACAAAAGATCCGCCAGGGTTTCAACTTACTGCTCCAACCCGGAGGCATTTTATGTATCGCTGACCTCGACAAGGAGGACGGCTCTTTTCACTCAGACGACCCCGATTTTGCCGGGAAGCATGGGTTTGACCGGGCCGGGCTGGGCCTGGATTTGGCGCGAGCCGGTTTTAAAAATGTCCGCTTTACCGACTGCTATAATCTGACCAAGAATGAAAGATCGTACCCTTTATTCCTGGCTGTTGCCGAAAGGAACTAAAAAAGGGGGCGAACTTAAACATTCCATTCCCATTTATAATTATCAACATAATTGAGGCATTCGCATGGATATTATCAGCGTTGAAAACCAACATACTTCCGGCCTTTACTTGAAACAGCCGATCGTCATGGTACGCGGCCAGGGGGCCAGCCTGTGGGACTCGGAAGGGAACGAATACATCGATTGTGCGGCCGGACACGGCGTGGCAAACCTTGGCCACGCGCATCCCAAAGTGGCCGCGGCGATTGCCGCACAGTCCACTCAGCTGGTGACTCTCTTTGAGACCTTTTACAACGACAAGCGGGCTGCATTAATGGAGAAAATCAGCACACTCGTCCCGGGACTGGAGCGGGTATTCTTTTGCAATTCCGGCACCGAGGCAGTTGAAGCTGCCCTTAAGTTTGCACGGGTTTCCACCGGGCGCATCGCTTTCATCGCGGCCATGCGCGGTTTCCACGGCCGGACGATGGGGGCCCTTTCGGCCACCTATAATAAGAAATACAAGGAAGCCTTCGAACCGCTCGTGCCCGGTTTCAGTCACGTGCCGTACAACAACGTCGCGGCCCTGGAAGAGGCCGTAACAGAGCAGGTGGCGGCGGTCATCCTCGAAGCCGTGCAGGGCGAAGGTGGGGTTTACCCGGCCAATCCCGCCTATTTACAGGCGGCCCGTCGCATTTGCACGGAACGCGGCGCCCTTTTAATTCTCGATGAAATCCAGGCCGGGCTCGGCCGCACCGGTAAAATGTTTGCATTCCAACATTCCGGCATCATCCCCGACATGGTCTGCGTGGCGAAATCGCTGGCAGGCGGTCTGCCGATCGGAGCCGTGCTGTTCGGCGAATCGGTCAAGAACCTGGCTCCCGGCCTGCATGGATCGACCTTCGGTGGAAATCCGCTGGCTTGTGCCGCAGCACTGGCCGCACTGACTGCCATCGAAGAAGAAGACCTGCCCGGCCAATCGGCCGCCAAGGGCGCCTACCTGATGGAAGCGCTGAAATCCATCGAATCGCCGCTGATCCGCGAAGTGCGCGGGCTGGGATTGATGGTTGGGATCGAACTCAAGCAAAAGGTGGCGCCCTACCTGCAGGCGTTGCAGGATCGACATATCATCGCGCTCAATGCCGGCCTGACCACCATCCGCCTGCTGCCGCCTCTGATAATCACCCGTGAACAATTGGACCGTGTGGTTGCAACCTTGACCGAGGTTTTGCAATGAATGCAATCCCAATTGATGATCGGTACCATCTTTAACTGAACCGTCTTCTTGTAAATCCGGCGGTAAAATCCTGATACATGGTCGACTCCATCCCTGAGACCCTCTTCAACCTGGTCAAGATCTTCAGCCCTTCCGGCAGCGAAGCTGCCGCAGTCAGCTATCTCGTCAGCCGAATGCAGGCTTTGCATTATACACAGGCTTTCGCCGATGCCGCTGGGAATGCAGTGGGAGTGATGGGCAACGGGCCGCGCCAGATCGTCCTGCTGGGTCACATCGATACCGTTCCCGGTGAAATCCCGGTCCGTGTGGAATCGATTGCCGCTGGTTCCCCCAATTCTTTCCCCAGGATTCTGTACGGGCGCGGTTCAGTGGATGCCAAAGGTCCGTTGAGCGCATTTGTGGATGCAGTGGCAGACTGCGGAGCCTTACCCGGCTGGCAGATCATTGTCATCGGAGCGGTCGGCGAGGAACAGGATTCGCCCGGAGCGCAGCATATCGTGACCCTTTACCATCCGGAAGCTGCTATCATCGGCGAGCCCAGCGGCTGGGAAAGGGTGACCCTGGGTTACAAGGGCAGCGCCTGGGTAATGGTGGCGGTGCGCCGTTCGCTCGCGCATACGGCCGGCCTGGGCGAAAGCGCCTGCGAGGCGGTCGTGCGGGCCTGGGAGACGATCGGGATGATGGCCGCCGGGATCAACCTCGATCGGGAGAAGAATTTCGAACGGCTCCAGCTTTCCCTGCGAGGGATGGATTCCGGCGGGGACGGCTTCGAGGAATGGGCGAGGCTACATATGGGGGCGCGCCTGCCGCTGGACCTGCCGCCACAACGCTGGTACGAAAACCTGACCGGAGACTCACAACTTTCGAGCATTCCTGGCATTTCCATCCAACCGGTTGGTTTTCCCATCCCGGCCTGGCAGGGCGAAAAGAACAATAAGCTTGTACGGGCTTTTCTGGCGGGCATCCGGGCTACGGGTGGACAGCCGGGCTTTCTGCTCAAGACCGGCACGGCCGACCTGAACATTGTTGCCCCGGCCTGGGGTTGCCCGGCCCTGGCATATGGCCCGGGGGATTCCTCTCTGGACCATACGCCCGCTGAGCACCTTGTATTGGCTGAATATCATCAGGGGGTGGAAGTGCTAAAAACCGTATTGAGGCAGCTTTGCCGAAACGATGCATGAGTACTATTTCCAAAACAAAATGCCATCGCATTGTCTTACTAATTCCCTTCACATACACACCCAATTCGATAAATTCTCACGCCGTTTTGTTCGTAAACCGCTTTAATGGTTATATACGGCTGCCCAACTTGGGCCCGGATTGTGCCTTGGGTGACGATGTATCGGATATGGTATGTAGCCCAAAGCTTGCCGTAATTTTTGCTTACGATCGTTTTAGCCAGCTGCTCGTCTTTATTCACCACCGTAGTGGGATATCGTGAGACGTACCCGCCCGTGATCGGTTTACCATGAATTGTCTGGTAATACAATGGAAGGGCTAAATCCTTTGTAACTAGATCGAGCACTCCACCGTCGTTTGGAAGGCCTGCCAAGGCCGTTACATAACCCGGTACCTGAATCTGGAGGGTTGGCAGGGGGCTTGGCAGGGTTTCAAAAAGGAGTACCGCCAATAATACAAAAGCAAGAATTCTCTTCCGAGCGAAATTTTTGATCAAATCCCGGAATCCTATAGCACTTAGAAATGAAGCGCCGAAGATAACCATCACCACCATTCTGACAGGCACACCGGAAAGTTTCATAAACGGCAATACATCCAGCATAAGTGTATATGGCATGGCTTTATCCCAGACATTTTTCCCCATTATCTGTAACGCCGGTCCCAAGGCCATCAAAAAGAAGAAAAGCATGGTCACAAGCCATAGATAGATCTGTTGTCTAATACCGGGTTCCGATGTTTTTCGTTTTATCCAAACATACCCTGCCAGGATAAAGACTGTTATGCCGAGATAGACACTGCTCTCGGTACCTCCACCCGGTAATTTTGACCAATAGGCTTGGGTCCATTGATTGAACAACCAATTTTGGCCGGGAATAATGAGTGCAAAGAGGTCCAACGAATATGTTGCAGCGCTATGAATTCCCACTAGGGGATCGCGGTAATTACTTACCACCAAAGAGCCAACGATCGGCCCAATAAGTAGTAATGCCACAACGCTAAAAATTGTCAGAGCAACAAAATATTGTTTCTTCAGAATGAACCGGACATTTTTGCTTATGATTGCATACCAAATAAAGATGAAGATGGCGGTAATGACGCAATAGAGGAAATAATAATAATCACAGAGAACCAACATCCATAAGACAATGGCAGCAGCCACGGCAGTGACTGGATGGGGCCTGGTGATCAGGATGTACCAGCATAGAATAAATAAAGGAATCCATTCCAGCGATACGAGTTGTAAATGTCCTTGAGCGTGCAGGAAGTGATAACCTGAAAAGGTAAAGATAAAGCCCGCCAGAATACTCCCCCAAAATGATCTGGTCACATAATATGAAAACCAATACATGGTCAGACCAGCCATGACAAAGGCGAATATTTTGATTGCATTATATGTTGCGATAAGAGACAGGAATCTGAGCAGAAATACTGCCAGGTAGCCGTTAAATGGATTGAGGGTTTGTGCATACAGGGAAATGCCGAAGGGCCAGTGCAGCATGTTTGTCTGCCAGATGGTTGGATGCAAATCAGGCCGGAGAACAGACAGGTTAACCCACCAAAGGTTCCAAATATTCTGAATGCCATCCTGTTTATCTGAAAAAAAGTACTTCGAAAATTTTAAAATGAGCGGGTACGTGAGAAGACCAAACGAAATAAAATAAAAAAACAACGGGACAATTCCATGTTTCAATGTCTTCAAAAAATACGGTCGCTTCTGGTCTAATTTCTCCAACATGCTTTCAGCCTTCCTACTTGGATTAATCGCCATTATTCTACATGGGGAGCTCTTATCAATCTTGAATCACCAACCACCCGATCCTCGAAAAGAAAGAACACATTAATATTGAACGGGCAAATTTAAAAATATTATAGCATATGAGATTTGAGCGCCAACTTATCCCCCAAAAAACAGCTGTTAGACTAAAATTGTCTTTTAAGATGCAATGCTGACAAGGCAATTTTACGGATTACGGTCTTTGTGAGAGGTATAATTTCCTTTACATTATTTTTTTTATGGGAGAATATCCTGGCATGGTATTGAAGCCAAGATTCAAGAGCATTCCTTACCTTGATTTCTACAGATTATTTCTCGGCCTAGCCATACTCGAAGGCTTCCTGGCATTTTGGTTCATATTCAGAGTTCCTTCCAAAGTTGGGAGAGTTTTTCTTGCCGGTTATTCCCGGCTGCGCATTGGAATCGGAGCAGCGGCCTTGTTTGTCCTGGCTGTTCTTATTCTCCTGCTGCTGGACTCTTTCTTGTCCCAAAGATTCCCCAAGTTTCTCGCTTCCTGGCCCGCATCCATTCTAAGCAAAGATGTCAATCGCACCATTATTAAAACTTCTTTCGCCATCGTTTTGATAATCAGCCTGGTCCTGGCTGAGGAATTTAATCTCCCGAATTTTAATTTTAAGGGCTTGGGAGTAAACACATTATCAATCATCGGATTATTTATTGGGTGGTTCTTCCTGATGAGTATAAAAACCTTCATCCTATATTCCCTTTGGCAGAGGAAGGTCAACCAATCCCTTTCCGCCCCGATCAAGTTGGTGCCTGTTTATTACAAAGATGCACTAATCATTTTATGCCTGCTCGCTTTTGTCTTCGCTTATCTTTATCAGGATGGCGGTTTTAATGGAAATTCCCGGTTTGACCTGATATTTGCCATTGTTAAAGAGGGGCGTCTCACGATTGATACATTTCAAGGCCAAGCAGACACATTTACCAGTGACAAAGCCTACTTCAACGGTCACTTTTATTCGGATAAAGCGATTGGTCCAGCATTAATAGGAACAATCGTGTATGCTCCATTCTATTGGTTAAAGCAAATCTTCGATTTTGGGAGTCAAGCCGAGACGGAAGTAGTAATTACGTACCTCGTTATTGGAATTCCTTCCGCGATAGGTGGAAGTCTCATGTACATCCTGTGTTGGTATTTATCCAGGAGTCGTTTCCGGGCTTATCTGGTTACCCTGACGGTCACTTTGGGGACCATGTATTTCCCTTATAGTATTACCTTCTTCAGTCACCAATTTACTTCATCCTTGCTTTTCGGCGCCTTCTTTTTGATATTTTTTCTTAAACAAAGGCCGGAAATATGGAAAAAATGGCCTTCATTCTTGATCGGTTGGCTCTTAGGTTGGGCCATGATCAGTGATTTTCAATCCGTAATAATTATATTTGTCTTGGTATCCTATTATTTTTTTATTCTTTGGAGAAACCGAGAATACTGGCATTTTCGTTTAATAGTTTTGCCAATGTTGGGTGGATTAATTCCGGTTTTACTCCAATTGGTATATAACAAGCTGTGTTTCGGAAATTTTTTTACGTTAGGATATGCTAACGAAAGTGACCAAATATTTAATTCGGGTATGGCTCAAGGAATAATGGGGATCCATTGGCCCAGCTTAAGTGCGCTTTATTATATGACGTTGCACCCGGCCATGGGATTATTTTGGGAGTCGCCCGCACTGCTTTTTTCCATTGTGGGTTTGGTCTTGATGCTCTTGAAACGTCGATATCTGGCTGAAGCATTCTTAGCAATGGGCATTATTGTATCTTACCTTGTGATCATGTCAGGTTATTATATGTGGTGGGGTGGTTATGCTGTGGGGCCGCGCTTCATCATCCCAATGCTACCTTTCTTCTGTATTTTTTTGATTTTTATTCCCAAACGACTCACCTGGCCGTTTGTAGTTCTGAGCTTGATATCGTTTGGACAGATGCTTTTAGCGGCAGCCAGTACAGTCCAGGTGCCGGACACTATGGTGTCGAAATTAGGTAAGTTGGGCTTTTTCGAATATACAAATATCTATAGCTATTGTTTGAAGCAGCTCGAAAACGGCAAATTCACCCAGAATCTGGGCCATCGATTGTTAGGCCTGGAATCCTGGAACAGCCTCATTCCATTATTGGTTGTTATTGGAGCGGTCACCCTCTTCTTTTTTTGGGAAAAGGTGGAGATATCCCATAATCGAAACTTTCAATTATAAAATCCCACCTTCCAGGCAAAGTGGCAAGAAATGGAGATTGACTGATGTTATGTAATCATGTGGGAGAGTAATTCATCGAAATCACATCTACCGACATTGCAATGAAAAAGTTCAGGAGAGATGTACCCCTTTAATTACAAGGAGAAAAGTTATCAATGGCTACGAAATCAAATCGCGAAAGGCTACCTCTTCTTGATTTCTACAGATTATTTGTTGGCCTTGGCATTCTGGAAAACATCCTGGCAATCTGGTATCTATTCAGAGTCTTCGCTCGAAGACTCAAAATGTTTTCCTGGCTGGCTTTTCCCTGCAACGGATCGGTGCAGGATTTGCGATCTTGGTGGTTCTTGGGGTGTATATTTTTCTAATTACGGACTCAATCCGATCCCAGAAATTCCTGAAATTCCTTGCCTCCAGGCTGGAGCGTATTCTGAAAATAGGGGTCTACGAAATTCTGATCAGATCCGCTCTTGTCATCATAATG
>JBEKCT010000075.1:0-15920 GCA_050014715.1 Anaerolineales bacterium
ATCCGATCAGGGATTGTGACCTTCAATGGAAAAGAACTTTTGGCAGAAGCAGAGGTCCCTGAGTCTACTTTAGTAGTGTTAGATAAGCTGTCTTCGGGACACTAAAATGAGCAAGTCAGGAGGTAGGTTATGTAGAACTGACTTCCCGACCTGCGTTCACTCCCATGTTCATGAAGCATCTTTCCTTCCATGTTTTGGAATAGATTTTCATTAATTCGTGATAATGCTTGGCTGATACCAGGAGCATTGCTGGGATTTCCTTGGCTTAAGTTTACATACCTACATCATGTAAAAGCTTGCGGGATGCAGGAGACAAAACCCTCCTTTAAATCAATTTAGGGTAAGGGGGTGTTTTTTGAGAAGAGGCCAGCTGGGGAATTCTATTGATCTACCTCTTCACGCGGTTTTCGTTCCTGCAGCCGTTCGAGGGGCTTTGTCACTCTCCTGGCAATTAATAACCATTCTTTAATGCCGACATCCAAGGAATTTCTGATCACCAATCCCGAATATCATCTAAATCCCCATCATTACCCTGATCATCGAATAGACATTACATTTCTATACAGCCTTGTTATCCAGAAAGTTACAATCAGATTCGGTTATTATACGTGTAAATAATTCTTGCTATGCCCACGCCACACTGAAAATATTACATCTCGAAGGAGGTGATGATTTTTGCCATTTCAGCCGATACCTTTTCATCCATAGGATCAGGTTGATGGGAATCCAAGATATTACGAGCCTTTTCAAGTGCCCAATCCCGCGCATCATTCTTTCTGGTTTCCCACTCGCTAAACGGGCGCCGATCCAGGAACTGAGGCAGGAAAAGATTGCGCATATTTTTGAGCGTATGTTTCTGTGCTAGAAAATTCCCGCCAGGGCCAACCGCCCTAATGGTATCCAATGCCAGAGTCTCGTCATTTATGATAATCCCTTGCATAGTCTTGTGAATTATGGAGAATATTTCACAATCCATCATCATCTCAGTAAACGACCAGATTCGGCTGCCATGCAAAAAACCAACCCCCAACAGCATATCCGACATTGCAATACATGCCATAAAAGTCGATAAGCTGTTTTCTACTCCGGCCTGCCAGTTTGGTTCTTTTGCACCGGTAGCAAATGAACCCATGGATAGTGGGATATTATAATAATCTGATAAAACATTTGTTGCCGCACCGTATAGGAAATCCTCCGGGCCTCCTCCAGTATAGGCACCTGTCCGCAAATCAGAAGCTGTTTGTGCTGCTGCATAAAATACCGGCGCTCCAGGATATGCCAACTGAATCAGGGCAGTGCCCGCAATGACCTCGGCATTACCAACGACCAGGTTTCCCGCCAGCGTTGCCGGGCCGGTTGTCAAATTCGCAGCCATAGTCATAAAACCAGTAGGGATACCATATTCTGCAGCTACAAGCGCAGCATCTAAACTTCCTCCATCATGGCCCAGCGGAGAAGCAGAGCATTGCATCAAAGAAAGCACCGGCGTTTTTCGTAAATTGTCCATGCCGCCCACAATCAACTCTGCCATTTGCATGGCAGCCCTTGCTTCATTTTCATTATAAATAGATTCAGTCTGAACATGCTTGGTTGAGTTTTCCCAGGTCGCTTTTAATTCATGCAATCCACGAGACCGGGTCGGCATATCTTGGGCCGAGACCGCCACCCAATGAAATGCCACTTCCTCGGTGGCATCGGCAATCAGGGCAATTTCGCGCACATCCTGTAAGTTGGATGTCCGCCGTTGACCGGTATGGATGTCAATCACCTCCACCCCACATCCATCTGTGCCCAAAAAGACATGATTCCCATCCAATAATAAATTCTGTCGCGGGTCACGTGCCGCCAGAGGATAAACTGGAGGACAAGACTTCAGCGCATCTTCTATGAGTTCCCCTTTGGCCCTGACTATCATTTTTCCAGGATCAACCGCCGCTCCGTGGGCAGCCCATATATCCAATGCTCTTTTCGATGGGAATCTTACGCCAACCTTTTCGATGACCCATAATGTAGCATCATGAATTTTCTTTATCTCATCGGGGGTAAGGATTTCCAGATGCAGTTTTGGGCTGCTGATGGATTTTATCTCCTTAGACATAGAGGTCTCTGCTGGTTATGCGATACCCAATAACTTTTTGGCCTGCCCGACTGCGCCAATCGCATCTTCTGAATATCCATCAGCTTCAATCTTCTGGACCCAATCACGAGTAACAGGTGCGCCACCCACCATCACTTTAACCTTTTTTCGCAAGCCCAGTCTATCCATTTCGTCAATAACTTCCTTCTGCTTAACCATGGTGGTTGTGAGCAGTGCGCTCAAACCTACGAGATCGGCATCAACTTCTTGGACTTTTTCAATAATCTTAGCGGTAGGCACATCCACTCCCAGATCGTAGACTTGGAAACCGGAGGCTGAAAGCATTGTCCCGACCAAAGTTTTACCAATCTCGTGGATGTCACCTTCGACAGTCGCTAAGACTACCTTGCCAAAAACCTGCCGGGATGTACCGCGTTTCTGCATTTCCGGCTCAAGTGTAGCAACCGCGGCTTTCATGGCTTCGCCTGCCATAACCAATTCTGGGAGGAAAGCTTGCCCACAAGCAAAACTTTCGCCTACCTGGTTTACACCCGGCACAAAGCCATTTGCTATAGCATCCAGTGGATCGATACCAGCTTCAATGGATCGCTTTGCCAACGCAATGGCAACATCAGAATCACCGTCCAGGATGCTTTGTGACATTTTCTGAAAAAGTTCTTCATTCATGGATAGCTCCTTTATGATGTGATTTTCGAAAGAAATAATCATTTCTTAATAAGCAACTATTAATTAATTATTTTCAAAGATCCATATATCTGCGTCTCGTTTCCAATTCACCAGCTCGGCAGATCCAAACCATAAAGCCACTTCTTTCTCGCCATTCTCAACCGAATCCGAAGCATGAGTCAGATTGCGGCCAACTTCAAGTGCAAAATCATGCCTGATAGAACCGGGAGCAGCTTCAGTCGGCCTCGTAGCGCCCATAGTTTGCCGGATGGCTGCAACAGCGTTCGGCCCCTCCCAAGCCATTGCCATAACCGGTGCGGAGGTAATATATTTTATTAAACCATTATAAAATGGTTTCCCTTTATGAATGGAATAATGCGTTTCAGCCAGGCTCTGGCTTACCTGAATAAACTTTGCGGCAACCAGACGTAACCCGCGACGCTCCAGACGGCCGATAACCTCACCAATCAACCCCCGTTGAACTCCATCGGGTTTTACAAGTACTAATGATCGTTCCATGCAATCCTCTCCCTTTCAAAAATGACCTCGAGGTGGAAACCACCCCGAGGTACGATTTTACCATGTTGCAAAGATGCAAATAATTATTTTTTTGCCTTACCGCAACAATTCCTCCGCCTTTGTATAGGCATCAAGGGCATCCTGCAAACGATTAGTACGCATATAGGCATCGCCAAGCGTTTGCCAGATAATCACATCCACCGGATAACGATAGATTGCTTCACGCAAATCATGGATGACCTCATCCAATAGGCGACCTTTCTTGACGAGAATCGAATATTTCTTCATGGCATCATCCAATGAATTTTGGTCAAGAACATCCTGGGCGCTTGATAAAAGTTCAGAATCTTTATCCTGGACTGGAATATGGGAAAGCATACCAGTCTGTTTCAAGGTAGGCATTCGACTAGGTGGCGTAACCGGAACCTGGGTAGATTTGTCTGGCGGGATGGCTTTTCCGCCTTGGACTATGTTAATTTCTATTTTTGATTCGACAGAAGGGGCGGAGGCTGGTACCGGTGCCGCAGTCGAAGTGGCCTGTGTTGGCATTTCTTCAGCCGGGATAGGCTTGTCCCGGGGCAAAGCTTCGCGAATACCACCTGCCTCTGTCTCCGCTGGCAGCCACTCTTCAGGCAAAGTCGGGATTGCCCGTTTTTGGCCTGGAATTTCTTCGTTCAACCAAGCCGGCAGGTCTGGCTCTTGAGTCGAATCAACTGCAGGTGCATGGGAAACAGGTTCTGGCGTTTCGGAAGGTTTGGAATAGCGTAACCACTCAGGTAATTCATTTTCCGCTTTTGGAGTTTCAGCTGAGTTGCCTGGTTTCTCAAGATTCCTCAGCCATTCAGGCAATTCGCTTTCAGAAGAGATGGGCTCGGCCGCTGGGTGCTTTTCACCAGCTTTCTTTTCCAATGCCTCTTTCACATCCTGCTTGCTTAACCACGTAGTAATCGTAATATCTTCTTCTGATGGAACATGATTCGGCAATGCGGATTTCCCTTCCACCGACGCAGTGGATGGTACCTCTGTGCCTTTATTAATCAGGACAGGTGAAATTCCTGTCTCAGCGACAGGCGCAGTCGAAATGTTTTCAGGTTTTACTATTTGTTCCTCAGCCATCTGATCCAACCATACCAAAGTATCATCTGCCCCACTTGCCGTTTGATCAATCGGTTGAGCTGGGGTTTCACCTGGAGGAACAGATAAATGATTCTCGTCAGAAACGGGGATCTCGACGCCAGCGGATTGGGTTGTCGGACCGGAAGGCAAATTAGGCTCGACAGCAGGTTTTTCTTCTGTCTGGTGCAGCCTGTCAGGCACTTCTTCTGATCGCTGTCCGGGATTGGTGAGCAATTCATTAGGATTAGCGCCTTGCTTGGCTGCCAAGCCTTCCAGCCAACTGAAAGCATCATCATCAATGATAAGCGGTTTGATCTCCCCAGTTGGCTGGAAGGATTCGGCGCTTGTGGTCTCCGGTGTAATTGCTGGGTTTTCAGTCAGCTTGGGAACCGCATCCAAATGGCCTTGTATTTCTGTAACAGGCTGATTAGCAGCAGGTTGTTCCGGAGGTTTGGCAGCAAGAGCGGCTGCATCGGCGCGAACACCAACATTGTTCAACCAATCCGGATTTGATTCGGTTTTTGTAGAAGGAATCTCTGCGACAGGAGGTTCAATTTTGACATCCCCAGAGGTATCACCGAGAATCGATTGTTCGATCACTATCGGGGGAATATCAACACTCACAGGTTGAGGTTCAACTGGCGATAGATTAGCTTCCACAGACACTTCCCCAACAGCTTTTGTAGGCTCCAGAGTCTTAAACCATTCCGGAATCGCACCAGCCTCTACAGGAGGCTGTTTGACAGGGGCAGGCTTGGATTCAATGGGCTGCTGTGCTGTACCGGCTGGTGACTCCGGAATATCTTTTGGCAAATCGATGGACTTAAGCCAATCCGGAACATCCCCTTCGCTGGATGGTTGAAATTCTTCGGACGATTGGTCGGCCAAAACTGGCGGGAGATTACCAGCTGATACTTCTCCACTTGTCTCGGTCGGAGCCAAGGATTTCAGCCAATCTGGCAACTCATCTGTTTTCTCAGGAAGTGTTTCAGCAATTTCACTTTGAGATTTCTCTGGCTGTACCAAAGATTCAATACCACCTTGCCCCTCGGCTTCGTCTGAATCCATGGATTTGAGCCAATCTGGTAACTCCTGTGGCTTCACCGGCTGGGTTTCGATAGGCTCTTCCAGAGATTCCTCCGGTTGAGGTGGATTATCGGAATTAATTTTTCCGACAGATTCTTCCGGAACCGCAGGTTTGAGCCAATCAGGTACATCAGATCCGCTGGCAGGTTGAGGTTCAGCAGGTTGCTTATTTTCGATATTTGTCATTCCAATATCCTCTGCGGAGTTTGTGGGCTTAAGCCAAACCGGAATACCATCTTCGCCTATTGGTAAAGATTCGGCTGGACTATCAGGTTCCGGGTTAACCTGTTCGGGTGTTCCGGAGGGTGCCATGGACTTTAGCCAGTCCGGAATATCAGCTTTTGCAATTGGTCCATCAGGTAACGATTCGCCTAAATCAGTTGATTCATCTTCTGCTGTATTGGATGATTCGTGCCAACCAGCAGAGCGCATCCAATCCGGGACACTTTCTGAATCTGCAGCTGGGACACTTTCTGAATCTGCAGAAGGGATCTTTTCAATCTCCTGGACAGTTGTATCAGAGCTTACGGATGGTATTTGTTCTGGTGTTTCTGCAGTCTGCATCCATTCCGGTGGATTATCAATCTGTTTCTCGTCATTTAACTTAATTCCAAGGGAGAAAGCCCAGTCAGGTTGGGAGGTAACTGCCACCGGACCACCTTTATATTCTAGTCTTTCCAAATTCACGGCAGAGTCTGCCACTTGGTCAGAGGCAAATGCTGAATTAACTGCGAAGGACGAATAAGGATCAAGATTGTTTAAACGCTGCCGATAGATCTGGGTATTTTCATCCCGTGCAGTTCCAGGTAGTACATCCACAAGGACGCGCAAGGAATCCAAATTATACGGATATTTTTTCAACAGTGCAGCTGCCATTTCCGCAGCCTCAACTTTGTGATCTGAGCGATAATACGCTCGTGCCAGCATAACTTGCAAATCGGGACGGTTGGTATCCTCGGCTAAAACTGAGCGAATCTCAGCAATGGCCTGATTGAAAAGTTCCCCTTGAGAATACATGTTAGCCAGCGCATCCCGGCTCAGGCGAATTTTGGATGGCTCAACGCCATCTCGACGTCCGTACAACCGGCGCAATTCGCCCTGGATGGCAGAGTTCGAAGGCTGAACTTCAAAAGCGCGCTCCATATGCCAGATAGCTTCATCCAATTTATTTTCATCATCGCGAATGATACTCATGCCAACGTGGGATACGAAATCGTCGGGTACAGCCATCAGAACACGCTGAAAGATATCTGCCGCATCTCCATAACGGCGTGCTTCCAGAAAGGCTTTCCCCAACAGGCGGTACGTGTCAACATGCATAGGAAAAGTCTTGAGAATATGCTGGCAATGAGCTACCGCCTCATCTAATTGGCCACCTTCGATCATGCTTTCTATTTCACGGTTGTAAACCCGGAGAGATACTTTAGCCATAGCGCACTCCTTGCTATATTATGCACTAAACATTAAGAATATGCAATTGAAATTAAACGGGTTTTGGCATATTTCTTCCCATCTCATTTCTTCCCATCTTAACTATAAAACAACGGTAACGGTGAAACTGGTTGATCGCTCCATCCAAATGCCGCGAGAACACCAAGTCGAGAGATGGCTAGTTTCTTTTCGTCATTGGCATATATTGTGATGATGGGTTGGTCCTGCTCTACACGATCTCCAACTTTTTGGTGCACAACGAACCCCACCGCATGATCCACAGGGTCATTCTTTCTGGCACGGCCGGCACCTAACGCCAGGGCCGCTTCCCCGATCACGCGAGCATTTACTCTGGACAAATACCCGCTCCTCTCCGCTTTTAAAGTCTCTATGAATTTTGCCCTTGGGAGTTTTTGCGGTTCATCAATAAATGAAACATCTCCAGACTGGGCCCCGACCAAAGCTCGGAATTTTTCGAATGCCATTCCCGAATTAATTGACGATTCTGCCATCCGCCGACCGGATTCCAAATCAGGAGCGCGCTTGCCTAGAACCAGCATTTGAGCGCTGACATTCAGGCAATGTTCAAGAAAATCGACTGGCCCTTTTCCATGCATTGTATCAATCGCTTCGATCAATTCCAGGGAATTCCCAACAGCTGCGCCAAGCGGTTGATTCATGTCCGAAAGCAATGTCACAACCTGTCGACCAGCCTGATTACCGATATCGACCATCAGTTTTGAGAGAGCGCGTGCCTCAATGAGGTTTTCCATGAAAGCGCCCAAGCCTACCTTTACATCCAGAAGTATGGCCTGTGCTCCGGCAGCAATTTTCTTGCTCATTATGGACGAGGCAATCAGCGGAATTGAATCCACCGTACCAGTAACATCACGCAAAGCATATAACTTACCATCTGCAGGAGCCAGGTCCATGCTCTGGCCGGTCAAAACAATGCCGATTCCCTTTAATTGGTGTTTAAATTCATCGGTGGTCAAATCGACACGATAACCAGGGATTGACTCAATTTTATCGAGCGTGCCGCCACTAAATCCCAAACCTCGTCCGGACATTTTACCGACTGGCAATCCACACGAGGACACGACCGGTAGAACCACGAAGGTGGTTTTATCTCCCACTCCACCGGTTGAGTGTTTGTCAACAGTAATGTCGACTATATTGGAAAGGTCAAGGATTTCTCCTGAATGTGCCATGGCCAAGGTCAAGTCAGTAGTCTCGCGTGGCGTCATTCCATTTAAGAAAACTGCCATTGCCCAGGCAGCAACCTGGTAATCCGGAGTTTCTCCGCGCGTTAAACTGTCCACGAAGAATTTGATTTCTTCGCCGGTCAATTCCTTTTTTTCACGCTTTTTTATGATTATGTCAACCGCTCGCATACCATTTATCCTTATCCACTATGGGTATTGTAACGTATCTCATGGATGTTTAATAATCTTTTGTCCATAAGGAGTGTCCTGCACCAACCAACCAAGGCATGCCATTTTTCGTCGAAGGGCATCTGAAGTCGCCCAATCTTGGCGGAGACGCGCCTGTTGACGTTCGGTCACCAAGTGAACCATCTCTGCCGGCAGCGCCCCCTGGCTTTCGGTTTCGGGTAAATTTTTGAGTATTTCCCAGGCTCGAGCTGAGATTCCTATTTCGGGATTTTCCTGCCTGATAACCTTCCCCAGCTTTGAAATTGCAAACTCTACTCCAGCTGGAAGGATTTCTGGAATACTTTCTCGTAATATTGTCACCGAACCTACTCCACTGACAATACACTTCCCAGCGGCAAAATCCATAATAAGGCCAGTATGTTCATCAAGTCCCAAGGTAGTAAATCCGGATGGCAGCAGATTGAGCCATTGATTAAACCGCTCCATCCCGATGAAACAGCGGCTGGTATCGACCTCATCTCCACCATCGGAATTGTTCCAATGTGGGACAATTGATATTTGCAAATTAATATCCGCAAACAGGTCCAACCCCTGTATAAGGCTGACATCTTCACCAACTTTGTAAACTTCATAAACCGGCAATGAAAAAGAACCAATGGCTACCACGGCTGCACTGGTAAACACCAAGGCGGCACCCAGCCGATGACGTGCTCGTAGAAGGTCCCATGCCAGGCTGCCTTTGAGCTGACGGACAGCATAAGTTGGGGACCCTGGCCCCATGAAAATAATGTGTGCTTGCAAAAGCGGTTGAAGAATCTGCTCGTCTTCTGGATTGAATGGAGTGCCTTTCTTGCGCGCCGGAATAATATCAACATGTGGATTAAAATTCTGTAACTTTTCTAGCATAAAATCGGCCACACGTCCAGCCACTTTTTCTGAGTTCAATTCAAACCCAGCTGGCGTTTCCAGAATGGCAATCCGCAACGGCTGTGGAAATCGCTGGGCTATGGTTTCAAAGACTCTCCCACCCGCCAGTGATGTTTCTCCAGAACCAAGCAAAGCAATAGGGCCGTAGGTTATTTGCATTTTCCTTATCTCGCCAACAATTCCCTCACGTTTACCCAGACCTGGTCGAACATCGCTGCATTCAGGCGTCCTGTCTGTGTGTTCTGACGACTTGGATGGTATGAACAGACCAACCAGAAGTCAGAAGGGAGCTTACAGGAAGCAGATGTCCGGAGATCGTAAACTGCCGCATGGGAAAAGTTAATACTGGTACCTTCCCCAACGTAAGAGGATGTCCGGCAAATATCCATAACGGCTGTAAATGCAATTCGTCCTAATACAACAATGACTTCAGGCCTTATGATTTCGAACTCGCGCTCCAAATAGGATTGGCAGTTTATTATTTCCTGCGAAGTGGGTTTGTTATCCGGAGGTGCACAACGACAGACAGGAGCCGTATACAGATCAAAAAGTGTCAGACCATCATCACGAGAGATGGAAACCGGTTGGGATGCAAATCCGGCGCGGTAAAGGGCAGGGTAAAGAAAGTCGCCTGAAGAATCCCCGGTAAACTGGCGACCGGTCCGGTTGGAACCATGTGCGCCAGGAGCCAGGCCAACAACGAAGACACGCGCATGCAAATCTCCAAAGCCGGGAACCGGCCTGCCCCAGTATGTCTGGTCACGGTAAGCCCGCTTTTTTTGAATTGCCACCTTTTCGCGCCATTCCACCAAACGAGGACACCGGTGACAATCCAGAAGCTCTTTATTGAGTTGCTGCAAGGTCATATCCAAATTCTACCTCACATAGGGCTTGATATTCTTCAAAATTGCGTTACACTTGAATTGAATTAATTAACTGTCAGTCCGACCAAATAGAGGAGGAAAAGTGAAGCCATTCAGGAAAAATGTAGCCCTGGCCATTGATGGCGGTGGCATCCGAGGCGTGATCGTTACCCGGGCACTCTCCATGTTGGAAAGACATCTCAAGGTACCGGTCCATAATGTCTTCCGGTTGGCGGCGGGAACATCGACCGGTTCGATTATTTCGGCCGGGATTGGAGCAGGACTGACTGCGGCACAACTACACCGACTCTATATCAGCCTGGGCGGTACGATCTTCAAGAAATCCTGGCGAACCTTCTTCTGGCCTTTAACCCGCTTCCGCTACCCGCACGGACCACTGGCGACCGCTTTGAACGAATATATTGGGGATAAGAAGATGGGCGATTTTTGGACAGCAACTCCACCTACTGATGTGGTCATAACCACCTTTGATTTGCTTTCCAATAAAACCTGCTTTGTCAAACCATGGAAACCTGATTATCAGGAATGGCCGGTCATCATGGCCATACTTGCATCCAGCTCTGTTCCAACCTATTTTCCGGTAGCCGCAGGCCGGTATGTGGATGGCGGGGTGGGGTCATACGCCAATCCCTGCTACCTGGCAGCCTACGAAGCCCGGTTCTGCCTGCAATGGGACCCATTGGAGACCACACTAATCAGTCTAGGGACAGGACGTGATCCGCAAACACTCAAACCTGGACAGCCAGGGCGCTTTATGGCCTGGGATTGGATCAGCCCCACACTGGGTGCGTTCCTGTCTTCGGCTGATGACCAGCAGGTAAGACTTGTGGACACTTTCTTCCAAGACATGGATTTCCGCCGGTTTCAGGTGGATTTGAATGAAACCATCCCGATGGACGATCCCCAGCAAATTTCAAAATTAATCGAATATGGGGACAAAATGGGAAACATGCTCCTGAACGACGAGGTGGATGGGGCGATTGGTGAAAAGCCTGAACCCATATCAGAATTCAGCTAGGAATCTTCAAAATGTCTGTTGCAACAAATATATTACGGATGAATTAATATTCAGGACCGTCAAGTTATTCCAATCATAAAATCAGCATGGCGTCACCGAATGAATAAAAACGATAGTGCTGCTGCACAGCAACTTCATAAGCCTGCAGAATCTTTTCGCGTCCGGCGAAAGCGCTTACCAGCATGATCAGGGTGGACTTGGGCAGGTGGAAATTGGTTATCATGACATCAACCAGTTTAAAACGATAACCGGGCAAAATATACAGGTTCGTCTGACCACTGTAGGAAATGATGCTATCCCGCCCAGAGCGCGCGGCAGACTCGAGTGTACGCACGGAGGTTGTTCCAACCGCGATGATCCGACCACCAGAATGACGCGCCGAGGCTATGGCATCTACCGTCGACGGAGGGACCTCACACCATTCGGTGTGAATCTGATGCTGCGCGGGGTCCTCTTCGGTGACCGGAGCGAAAGTATCCAGACCAACGTGCAGGGTGACCTCGGCAAAATTGATGCCCAGGGACTCAAGTTCCTCCATCAGCCGGGTGGTAAAGTGCAGGCCAGCTGTGGGAGCAGCGGCAGATCCGGGTTCACTAGCGTAGACCGTCTGGTAGCGCTCTGGATCCTGAAGTGGCGTGTGGATGTAGGGCGGCAGCGGGACATGTCCAGCCACGGGAAAATACGGCTCGATCGGTTCGGAAAACCGTAGGCGGCGATGAGAGCCTTCCATAAATCCAATAATTTCACCGGTTGGGCCATTTTCAATGGTAATACTTCTACCAACCGCCAGACCCTTGCCCCCCACCAGGCATTCCCAGGTCAGTAAATCATCGCGGCGCAAAAGCAGGACTTCGACGCGCCCCCCGGTGGATTTGCGGGCAAACAAACGGGCCGGGATAACACGCGTACGGTTGACCACAAGCAGGTCTTTGGGTTGAAGATAACGACCGAGTTCACGAAAATATGAGTGCTCAATAATCCCGGTCTCCCGATTTAATACCAGCAGGCGCGAAGAGTCACGCGGCTCAACGGGCGTCTGGGCAATCGAGTCGGGAGGCAGGGTGTAATCAAAATCGGAGGTTTTCATGTATGTCGGATAGTCTGGGAACAAATAGTCATATAATTTTATTTTTGAGTGTCGATTGCCATATTCGTTCCTCGGGGTTAGGAAGAGGATAGCTGATAGGTGGAAACCGTAAAGAAATCATGATGAATGAAATGATCTTTTTTCGAAAACGGATAAAAACGAATATATGATTGAAAAAACCAGGAGACATACACCGTTCTTTTGAACTCGCCTGGGACATCATAGAGGGAATCAACAGAAACCTGTATCATTATGACTTCAATCATGAGCTTAATCGGATAAATGGAACAGCGCACTCCCTGGGGGATATTTTGAAAACTATCCATATAATTCAATGCTAGCACTAATGTTCTGTTTTTACAAAAGGGAAATTCGAACGCTGACAGGCAAAGGGCGTGCCTAAATTAATTTCGGTTGGGTTTGCTCGATATATACCACTCCCAGGTGTTCATATGCGGCTTTGGTTGCAACACGCCCCTGCGGAGTGCGATCAAGGAAACCCAACTGTAGCAGATAAGGTTCGACCACATCCATGATTGTCTCGGGTTCCTCGCTGATGGCGGCAGCGATGGTGTTCAGCCCGACTGGACCTCCGTTATATTTCTGAATCACAGTCTTCAGCACACGCCGGTCCAAATCATCCAAGCCGAGCGGGTCAACCGCCAGTAGATCAAGCGCTTCCTTTGCAACTGCACGCGTTACCACTCCATCCGCACGCACCTGAGCATAATCACGTACCCGGCGCATCAATCGAAGGGCCACGCGCGGAGTGCCACGCGCACGGCGGGCAATCTCTTCGATACCGCCTTCATCCGCCTGTACCTGCAACTTGCCGGTGGCGCGCCGCACGATGGCTTGCATGGCCTTCATATCATAATAATCCAACCGATAGACTGCCCCGAAGCGTGCCCTCAGCGGCGCAGTCATCAAGGCAAGGCGAGTGGTGGCTCCAACCACGGTGAAACGCGGCAATTTCAGGCGGATGGAACGGGCGGAAGGACCTTTTCCGATAACTATGTCAAGGGCGTAATCTTCCATGGCCGGATAAAGCACTTCTTCAACTGCTTTGCCCAAGCGGTGGACTTCGTCGACGAAGAGGATATCGCCGGCCCGCAAATTGGTCAGGATGGCGGCCAAGTCACCGGCACGCTCGATGGCAGGACCAGAGGTGATCTTGATGTTGACACTCATCTCGTTAGCCACCACATGGGCCAGAGTGGTCTTACCCAGACCGGGAGGCCCGTAAAAGAGCACATGGTCGAGCGGTTCACTGCGCTGGCGGGCAGCCGCAATCAGGATGGCAAGGTTTTCCTTGACATTTTCCTGGCCGATCAGATCGGACAGGAATTGCGGTCGCAGGGTCTGGTCGAGGCGGTCATCGAGTTTCGGTTCGGGGTCCAGCAGGCGATTGGATGATTCTGGCATGGGTAGATTATATCAGGCTCTTAATTCGGGGCGTTGGTTTCATTGTTGGCGGTAGAAAACCGGTAATCTGTATCCATTCTTCTTATACTTGTAAATTCGAAAATATGATTTCTCATGGATTAGGAACTCCCGAAGGTTTTAGGGGATAACCACCGCCCCAGTTGGAAATATCGCAGGTGACTGTCTGTTCACTTATAACGGTAACCAAGGCGGGACATCCGCCGGAATGTCCTGAAGCATCATACGCCACCACTTGAAACTGGCCGGGGATCAAATAGCTACTGCTCATCGAAAAAAAGGTATCTCCCGGATTAGTGATCATATAGGAATAGTAATAAGGTGGTGCCTGACCAAAAGCTACGATCGCCAGGCTGGGCAGGGAACCATAAGGATAGCCTGAAATGGCACCCTCGATCGAACCTGGTTTTGGGATTGGTGTGGCAGAAGGAGGCAGGGTTAAGGTCATTGTCGCAGAAGACCCAAAAGTCGGTGTAAAGGTGGAAGAGGGAGCAACAGTCGGGGTACTGGATGGCTGTCCCAAAGTGGGGGAAGAAATCTGATTCAATGTTGGAGAGGATAACGATGCAGTTTGCGCGGATTGAGTATAAGCCGCCAGAGTTAAAACAACTTGCGTGGCAACTTCCCCGGAATTGACAGGTCCCACAGTGGCTGCATTCTGTAAATTACATGCATCCACGCATAAAAATAATAAAAAAGAAATTATTATGGAGAAAATTCGCTTCATCATTAACCTCCATATTGACAATTTTCAAATTATTATAATCTACGTAAGATGGAATGTAACATCAATATTGACTCGCTTCAGCCCATACTGGCGGCGACTGTAAAGCAAGGCCTTTTTAGCAACCAGGCGGTCTGATTATGCAGTAAGGACTGCCACCAACGACCCGGGATGAATTCGGGGAGAACAACGATAGCGAGCTGGCCGTCATAATGAAGCTGGTCGGTCTCTTCGAGAAATTGCAAAAGGGGAGCGACAATCGAACGATATGGGGAAGGAACAACCACCATAGGCACATCTGGCCACCAGGATTCCTATTCAAGACGGGCTTTTCTGCCTGCACCCGGTTCCAATTCCACGTAAACAGCTGTCACATTATCCGAAATGGATCGGGCAAAATTTACCGCGGCCCCCATACCGCGGTGTATTCCGGAGATCAGTATAACCACCCGAGCCGGCTGCAGCGGTTTTTGTGAAGGTGGAAATCCTTTTAGAGAAAGTTGTTTGCGAAGCTGTTGATAATGGTTGTAGTTTTTTGAAAAATCATCACAATAAGCAGGATGAGTAAAACCGTAATCCAGGCACCTTCGAGAAACTTACTGAAGATAACCACGACCAGGGTGGTCATGGTTGCCAGAGCGCCAATGCCATTAGAAAGGGTTTTTATCGGCCAGAATTTACCGCGCTCCCGCAACCAGTGCACCCACCATTCCTGATTGTGAGAGGGTAAAAGCCAGGAATGCCCCGATGGCAAACAGGGGTATGAGCGTGTGTGTACCTCCATTAAAAACAATGATGAATACACCCGCCACAAACGATAATGCCAAAATACCATTCGTAAAGAACAAACGGTCCCCAAGTCCGGTGAGCTGGCAAGGTAAAAAGCCATCCTTTGCCAGGATGGCGGCAACCCGCGGGAAATCCATAAAACTCGTGTTGTCAGCCACAGCCAGAATGAGCAAAGTAGTGAATTGGAAGAGCAAATAGAGAAAGTCACTGCCCAGTAATCGGCGCGCCAGCGCGGACAAAATGGTCTCCTGCGGGCCGGCGACCACCCCCAACAATTGAGTCAAACCGATACAACCCAGAAATAGCGCTCCCTTCAAAAGAGCCATTACAATCAAGGTACGACCGGCATTCTGTGATTGTGGAGGTTTGAAAACCGGGACGCCATTGCTAATAGCCTCAATCCCTGTCAAAGCAGTACATCCGGTAGAAAAGGCAAGCATGACCAAAATTAACGTCAGAGGCTCAATTGCCGCCGGAACAGAGATGGGAGCGGGCGTGGGTCCTTGAATAATAAGACGCACCAACCCATATACCAGCATGGAAAGATTGTCGCGAGGAAGAGGTAAACCGGTACCGCCATAAACGTGCCCGATTCCCTCAGTCCGCGCAAATTGACCAGAGGGTGTTGAAATAAGTCCATAAGAAAGGCCAAAGTAAATCTACGAAAGTCATTTTGACTAAAGAAATTGATATTGGCAGTACTTTTCCAGGATCAATTGACCAATAATTGGTCTTCTC
>JBEKCT010000076.1:0-15759 GCA_050014715.1 Anaerolineales bacterium
TTGCGCAGTAATGAGTCTCAGGATATGCTTTTGAAGCGATTCCGTAAGAAGATCGTCAAGAGCGGCATCTTGAGCACGGTACGCCGCAAGCGCTGGTTTGTATCCAAGAGCGAGCAACGTCGTATGGAAAAGAAGAAGGCAATCCGCCGGATCAAGCGACGTACCTACAAGGATTTCGAGTAAACCGGCGAACGGAACTGGAGGCAGTTAATGTCGAATGAGGATAAGATTCAGGTCGAGGGGTTGGTGGTAGAGGCGTTACCAGGAACCCAATTCCGGGTACGGCTCGATAACGGGCATGAAATACTGGCCTATCTGGCAGGCAAAATGCGCAAGTATTACATCCGCATCCTGCTTGGGGATCGCGTCAAGGTGGAAATGTCCCCTTATGACCTGACTCGCGGGCGGATCACATTCCGCCACCGGAAGGCCGACCCCATCCCGACTGAAGAATAACCAGTTCCCTAAAGCACTTATTACATATAAAAAAAGCCCTTGCAAAAAAAGCAGGGGCTTTTTGTCTATTTTATTGTGGAGCTTAGGGTAAAAATTTGTAGGAGTTGAGGGTTTTCATGTAATTTGCACGTTCAAAAGCAGCCGGTTCCTTGACAGATTTCTGACTAAGGCTGCCTCTCATCTGCTGGATGGAGCTGTATTCACGATCAACCATCCATTTTTCTATATCAGCCAATATGGCGGGGACACGGCTGAAGCCGTTTTGGAGCAGTTCGGAAGTCATCATTGCCACGTTGGCGCCGGCCATCATGGCTTTGAGGACATCTTCCGCAGTATGGACACCGCCGGTGAGCGCCAAATCAGCCTGGATGCGTCCATACAGAATGGCAATCCAGCGGAGCGGCAGGCGCATGTCATTGGAATTACTGAGTACCAGGTTCGGGACAACTTCAAGTGTTTCCAGGTCGATATCCGGCTGGTAGAAGCGGTTGAAGAGAACCAGACCTTTTGCTCCGGCTTTCGCCAGGCGCTGGGCAATATTGGGAATGGCGGTCAGGAACGGACTCAATTTGACCCCGACCGGGATTTTGATACTCTTGCATACATCACCGACGAGAGTCACGTAGCTTTCTTCAAGTTCACTCGCTGTGAGAGTCGGATCCGTTGCCAGGTAATACAAGTTGAGTTCGAGCGCATCTGCACCAGCCTCTTCGATCTTGCGGGCATACTTTATCCAGCCGCCAGTGGAGACGCCATTCAAACTACCGATGACGGGGATGCTAAGGGCCTTTTTCGTTTTATGGACGGCTTCTATATATGTTTCCGGCGTAAGAGTGAAATTACCTGTCTGGGGATAATAACTGGTTACTTCACGCGAGAAGTCCGTACCAGTTGATAGATAATGGTCCAATTCAAGGCTTTCGTGAATGATCTGTTCCTCGAAGAGGGAATACATTACCAACGCGGAAATCCCGGCTTCTTCCAACTTTTTAGCTGTTTCCAGTTTCTCCGAGATAGGTTGTGCAGCTGAAGCCACGATAGGGTTCTTTAATTTCAAACCAAGATAGGTAGTTGTCAAGTCAACCATAATATTTTCTCCTTGTCAGGTATATCTTACAAGCACGATAAAAAGGAGCAAAGGGTTTAGCTCTGCTCCTTTTCCTCTTTACCGGCTTACTTTGATTCGATATTTTCGTTATAGTGCATGGCGGCCATTTGAGAGTAGAAACTCCAGCGGGCCTTGGCATCTTCGCGGGACAGTTTGAGCAGGGCTTCGGCACGGGCCTCATCGCTCTGGACCAACATGCGGAAGCGGGTTTCGTTGTACATATATTTGTCCACAGGAATGGTCGGTTCCTTGTAGTCAATCAAGAGCGGGTTTTTGCCTTCCGCAGATAGACGTGGGTCGTAGCGATAAAGCGGCCACAGACCGCACTGGACAGCCAGTTTTTGCTGTTCCAATCCCTTGGCCATGTCGATGCCATGCGAGATGCAATGACTGTAGGCGATAATAATGGATGGGCCATCAAAGGATTCGGCATCGATAAAGGCTCTCAAGGTATGTTGATCGTTAAAGCCCATGGCAACACGAGCCACATAAACATAACCGTAGGCAATTGCCATCAGCCCCAGGTCTTTCTTGGACAATCCCTTGCCCTGGGCGGCAAAACGTGCCACTGCGCCGCGCGGGGTGGACTTGGAGGCCTGACCACCGGTATTCGAATATACCTCGGTATCGAGCACCAACAGGTTCACATTGCGCCCGGTGGATATGACATGATCAAGACCGCCATATCCAATATCATAGGCCCAGCCATCGCCGCCTACAATCCAGACGGATTTCTTAACGAGGGCATCGGCCACTGCGGCCAAATTCTTGGCCTGTGGGATTTTGGATTTGGCGAGTTTCGTCTTGAGAACGTCGACACGTTCGCGCTGCTGCCTGATACCCAGATCGGTGGACTGGTCGGCTTTAAGCAAGCTGTCGATCAGGTCCTGGCCCAGTTCATTAACGAAGGTAGGCAGGATATCCCGGGCGTACTCAACCTGCTTATCCAGTGTCAAGCGGAAGCCCAGACCGAATTCGGCGTTATCCTCAAACAGACTGTTGGACCAGGTCGGACCACGTCCTTGCTTGTTAATAGTATAAGGAGTGGTTGGCAGGTTTCCGCCGTAGATGGAGGAGCAGCCGGTAGCATTGGCAATAATGGCCCGGTCACCAAACAGTTGTGACATAAGTTTGATGTAAGGCGTCTCGCCGCAACCCGAGCAGGCTCCTGAGAACTCAAACAAAGGTTCGAGCAGCTGAGAGTTCTTGATGGTTCCCACGCTGAAGGAAGTACGGTCAGCCTCGGGTAAGCCAAGGAAGAAATCCCAGTTGACGGCTTCAGATTCGCGCAGGGGTGGTTGCGGAGCCATGTTGATAGATTTGCGGGCCGGGTTGGTCTTATCTTTAGCCGGGCAAGCTTCGATACACAGGGCGCAGCCAGTGCAATCCTCGGGAGCTACCTGAACCGAGTAGGCCATTCCGGGGAATTCCTTGAACTTGGAGTCCATATATTTGAAGGTAACTGGAACATTTGCAAGATATTTTTTATCAAACACTTTATGCCGGATAACGGCATGCGGGCAGACAAAGACGCACTTACCGCACTGGATGCACAAATCGGATTCCCAAACAGGAATCTCCAGAGCAATATTACGCTTTTCCCACTTGGTCGTTCCGGTTGGGAAGGTGCCGTCGACAGGCATGGCAGATACCGGGACGGTGTCTCCCTCGAATGCAATCATCGGGCCGAGTACATCGCGGACGAAAGCCGGCGCTTCGGCTGATACCGGGGCACGGCGGGTAAGAGTGCTAGTAACTTTCCCCGGCACCTTGACTTCAAACAAGTTGGCCAGGGACTGGTCCACAGCGGCAAAGTTCTGCTGGACTACCGCTTCACCGCGCTTGCCATAGGTTTTCTGGATGGCTTTCTTGATCTGGTGAATGGCTTCATCGCGAGGTAGGATGCCGGAGATGGCAAAGAAGCAGGTTTGCATGATAGTGTTTACACGGCTGCCCATGCCGGTCTTTTCGGCTACATCGTAACCATTGATGGTGTAGAACTTGAGTTTCTTCTCGATGATGTCCTTCTGGACTTCCTGGGGCAGTTTATCCCAGATTTCCTCCGGACCATACAGGCTGTTCACCAGGAATACAGCTCCCGGCTGAGCATACTTGGTGAAGTCAAAACGCTCAAGGAAATTGAACTGGTGGCAGGCCACGAAGTTGGCTGTGTTGGGTGTGATCAGATAAGGCGCCTGGATTGGCTTGGGGCCAAAGCGCAGGTGGCTCACGGTCAACGTACCGGCTTTCTTGGAATCGTAATAGAAATACCCTTGCGCATTGTTATCGGTCTCTTCACCAATGATCTTGATCGAGTTCTTATTGGCTCCAACGGTTCCATCCGAACCAAGACCAAAGAAGAGGCAGCGCACGGTTTCGGGGTGTTCAACCGAGAAATTCAGATCATAATCCAGGCTTGTGTGAGTCACATCCTCATTAATTCCGACCACGAAGTGATTCTTGGGCTCAGGCTTCTGGAGTTCGTCGAGAACAGCCTTGACCATGGCGGGGGTAAATTCTTTCGAAGACAGGCCATACCGGCCGCCGATAACCTTGATTTCTTTACGGTTGCCCTCAAACAAGGCATTGATTATATCAAGATAGAGCGGGTCGCCAGACGCACCGGGTTCCTTGGTACGATCCATGACAGCAATGGATTTAACCGTTTTCGGAAGGGCCTTGAGGAAATACTCCTTCGAGAATGGACGGTAAAGGCGGACACGAATAACGCCGACCTTTTCACCTTTTGCCATCAGGTAGCGCACGGTTGCTTCGGCGGTTTCACCACCGGAGGCCATAATAATCACGACACGTTCGGCATCCGGTGCGCCGATGTAATCAAACAGGTGGTAAGATCGGCCAACCAGTTTGGAGAACTTGTCCATGGCTTTCTGAACGATGCCTGGCACGGCGGTATAGTAAGGATTTATGGTTTCCCGAGCCTGGAAGAATACATCCGGATTCTGGGCGGAGCCGCGCAGGACCGGATGATCGGGTGACATGGCGCGAGCGCGATGGGCACGGATGAGTTCATCGTCCAGCATTGCCCGCAAGTCTTCATCATTAAGTTGTTCGATTTTAGCAACTTCATGTGAGGTACGAAAGCCGTCAAAGAAATGAATGAAAGGCACGCGCGCTTCCAATGTGGAGGCCTGGGCGATAAGAGCAAAATCGTGCGCTTCCTGAACTGATCCGGAAGCCAGCATTGCCCAACCAGTCTGGCGGCAAGCCATCACGTCAGAATGGTCGCCAAAAATGGAAAGGGCATGCGACGCCACCGACCTGGCCGAGACGTGAAAAACGGTGCTGGTCAGTTCCCCGGCAATCTTGAACATATTGGGGATCATCAACAGCAAACCCTGGCTGGCGGTGAAAGTGGTGGTCAAAGAACCGGTCTGGAGCGCTCCATGGACTGTACCCGAAGCACCGCCTTCAGATTGCATCTCGATGACCAGAGGGACCGTCCCCCAGATATTCTTGCGTTTGACAGCTGACCAATCGTCAGCGAACTCTCCCATGTTCGATGAAGGTGTGATGGGGTAAATGGCACAAATCTCGTTCGTGCGATGGGCGACTGAAGCCGTGGCTTCGTTCCCATCAATCGTAACCTTTTTTCGTTCCATGAAGCTTAACTCCTTATTGCTAGAATAACAGAGGAAACTCTGTGTGTTTCACACTTTTCGACCCTTAAGTGTATTCCTTCGATTTTACCAGTGATAGTTATTTAATGCACAAATTCTTCTGCGACATGTCATGAATAAATTATGATATATCTTGTCCGAAATAAAGACGCAGAATGGGCTTTTCATCGCTTTTCGAGAGCGGATTGTACCAATAACAAGGCTGCCAGCGATTTTGCATCCGGCATTTCTCCAGCCCGGGCGATTTCCAATGCCCTAGTAATTGGAATAAATTCGACGGTAAGGAACTCATCTGCATCGGCTTCGAGCGGGTCGGGATGCAAGTTGGTAGCCAGGTAGACATGCATGTATTCAGTTGAATAACCTGGCGCCAGGTAGAATCCACCCAAATGTTCCATATGCCCGGCGGCCATGCCCGTCTCCTCCCGAATTTCCCGAAGGGCACATGCTTCGGGTGCCTCACCCTCATCCAATGTGCCTGCGGGTAACTCCAGGAGGTCTAATCCGGCAGCATGGCGGTATTGACGGACAAAGAGCAAGTTACCATGGTCGTCCAGAGGTATGATGATAACCGATCCCACATGTGCAACTATGTCGAATCCAGTCTCATGACCATCCGGAAGGCGCAGGGTGTCACGACGGATGGTAAAAGCGCGGCCCGGATAAACGATTTCAGTTTTCACGAGTTCGAACGGCATACTACCCTCCAAAATAACACCCAGGCGAAGCGATTTCGCCTGGGTGCAATGAGGAACAATTTATTGTTTACGGGATATTGATGACTTGTCCGGTTGTCAGCGGGGCCGTGACAGCCATGCCATTGGCAGCGGCAATGGCGGACGGGTCGACATCGCCAAAGGTGCAGGCAACGGTATAGAAGGTATCATTTACGGCCACTGTATATTGGGTCGGATGCGCCTGCCGGGCACGTGTGCCCGGGAATGTACCTGTCGCCGGGATGCTTAAGGTGGTGCCGGGCTGGACGATTTCTCCGGAGGTCAGGCCGTTCAAGCTCAGAAGATCATTTGGATCAACGTTAAAGCGGCGGGCGAGGCAGTATGGGAATTCTCCGGCTTGTACCGTATAAGTGGACGGATGTCCCGGGGTGGCGGTTGGCACAACGATTTGGGGAATGGGCGTTGTTCCGGTCCCTGTCATCGGCGTAACCGTGGAGAGAACCAAGGGCGGTTGTGTGGCGAAAGCCGTCGTAGGAAGCATGCCCATCGGTGTGGGGGTTGGACTGGGCAGGGATAATTCCGTGGTGGGAACAGCTGTGAACACACCCAATGCCACCTCCGTTTGCACGTACACGGCAGTCTGAGTCCCCAAATCCTGCAAATGGAGCAAGCCAAGCGGTTGCGGGGTAGAGTTGGTACCCACCTCAGTTGGGGTAGCCAGCAACGGCTGTGAGGCGGAACGCTCACAGGCTGCCAATAGCACCAGCGCTGCTATTGCGATTGTAACAACAATTATTATTTTCTTGTTCATATTCTCCTCCTCAGGAACCGCCTTATCGAATTAATCAGGGTGATACTAGCACAACCTTTCTAAAGCGTCAAGCAAAGAGATTGTCTTGGAGAACCCTATTTTTCAAGCCAAATTGTCACCGGTCCATCGTTTTCAATCTCAACCAGCATGTGTGCGCCGAAGACACCATTTTGGGTTGGAATACCCTGCTCGCGTAACACGTCAGCAAATTCATCTATGAGGGGTGCGGCAACTTCGGGCGGAGCCGCATCAGTGAAGGAGGGCCGGCGTCCCTTTTGTGTGTCTGCGTATAGGGTGAACTGGGAGACAACGATAGCTGCCCCACCCATATCGAGTATGGATCGATTAAACTTGCCCTCCTGATCTTCGAAAATGCGCAGGGATGCAATTTTCCCGGCCAAAAAGTGGGCTTGTTCCTGTGTGTCACCCCGACCGATACCCAACAAGATGACCAATCCGCCGCTGATTTCTGCCACGGTCCGGCCGTCTACGGTCACTTTTCCGGTTTTAACTCGTTGAATGAGGGCGCGCATGCAGGAAAATAAAATAAATCAAAACACAAAAGGAGCTGGTCAGGATAGCTGGTCAGGGTAGCTGGACGGCTGCCCGGACCTCTGCCATTGTCTTTTCGGCAATCGCCCGGGCACGCCTGGCGCCATCAGCCAGCACGGAAGGCACCAGGTCTGGCTGTGCGGCAAGCTCGGTGCGTTTGGAGCGGAAGGGCTCCAAGGCTTTGTTCAGGTTCCCGGCGAACATCTTTTTACAATCCACGCAGCCAATGCCGGCCCGGCGGCATTCCACATTAATCATTTCCATGTCGGTCTTGGGCGTGAAGATCTTGTGCATGGAATAAACGTTGCACACATCCGGGTTACCCGGGTCGGTGCGCTTGATTCGCTGCGGGTCGGTAACCATTTGCATAACACGCAGGCGGGTCTCTTCTGGTGTGGCTGCCAGTTCAATATGGTTATGCAGGCTCTTTCCCATTTTTTCCTTGCCATCAATACCAAGCACTTTGGGAATCTCGGTATTTTTCATCCCGGGTTCGATAAGCACATTGGTATGATAGCGAAAATTGAAGGAACGAACCACTTCCCGAGTAAATTCGATATGCGGAGCCTGGTCAATCCCAACGGGGACAACATCGGATTTATATAGTCCGATATCAGCAGCCATTAGCACCGGATAACCCACCAGGCCATAGTTAATGTTGTTCGGGTTCTGACGCACTTTTTCCTTGAAAGTTGGCAGGTCAGTCAGTTTTCCAAGCGGCGTGACCATTGACAGGATGGTATGTAATTCAGTGACCTGTGGAACATGACTCTGGACGAACAGGATGGTTTCTTCCGGCCGGATACCGACTGCCAGCAGGTCAAGCGCCAGGTCATATGTGTTCTGTTTCAAATTTTCTGTATCCTCAACAGTGGTTAATGCATGCAAATCTACAATGCAATAGACACATTCGTAATCGTCCTGCAATGCTACATAATTCTTGAATGCACCCAAATAATTGCCCAAATGAGCCCGCCCGGTGGGCCGGATGCCGGAAAAAACACGACCTTTTTTAACCATAATTTCCTCGATATGCTATCTCTTGCTGGAAAGTTTTTGGACCAAACCAACAACTTCCCCAGGATCAGGGTGACGCCCAGTTTGGAGTTTGGAGAAGATTAATTGCCCATTTAGGCTGATTTCGTAACGGCCTCCATTAGATGGAACCAGAGTCACGCTTTCAATCTCCGGTTCAAAATTCGCCAGGAGATCACCTGCCAGGCCAACGGCCCGGTCTGTATAATGTCAAACCGTGCAATAAACGATCTGAATAATCATCATGAGGCAGCTCCTTTGCTATATTGTTCAAAAATTATACTGCTTCTTGTACAAAACCGTACCACTGGTTTGGTGGTTGATGGGAAACTGACGGGATAATGGAAGGGACATCGAGAAATGGGGCAAGAAGGGAAGACAACCAAAGGTTTTTTGAATGAGCACTAACAAACGGTTTTGATAGTTGCCTAACCTTTGACGCATGGCGACCTTACATGTATAATCATCTGACACTTCATTTCCATTCGGGACATCTTAGAGGCAAGGTATGGCACTGCGCGGCAATCTGCGCGACTTTAATATCACCCAATTATTGAATCTGGTCAACCTGGCTAATAAAACCGGGACTCTTGTGGTTGAAGGTTCCAGTGAAACAGCTAAGATCGCATTTCGGGAAGGAAAGCTGGCTTATGCCGAAATTGGGAAGGAAGATGGAAGTCTCGCTTCGATACTGTACCAAACCAAGAAACTCTCTACTGGTCAGTACAAATCCATCCAGCAGGGTGCAGTTCATATTTCGGACAAGGAATTGGGACTGTTGCTGATCAACGCAGGTTACCTTTCCCAGGAAGATATTCTCACCAATCTGAAGCAACATTTTACAGATATTGTCCAGGGTATGTTCACCTGGGTGGAAGGCATTTTTCATTTTGAAAATGATATCCTGCCCCCGGATGACCGTATCAGCGTCCGGATGGATCTTGAAAACCTGATAATCGAGGGTTCGCGTCAGATGCGGGAATGGGAGCAATTGCAGGATGAAATTCCCAGTCTGGATATGGCATTAAAATTTACTGACCGTCCGGGGACGAATCTCCGGAATATCAACTTGAGCGTAGAGGAGTGGCGGGTCGTATCTTATATAAACCCGCGCAACTCAATGCGGCAGATTGCCAGCGCCACAAAAATGAATGATTTGGAAATCCGGCGCATCATCTACAGTCTTCTGCAGGCCGGGCTGGTAGAAGTGACACGTCACACTGGCGCAGTTCCTCAGCCTCCATCCGTTCGGGTATTTCCCTCAGATAATAAAGAAGAGCAGAAATCTTTGGTCAACCGCCTGATTAATCGAATTCGATCGCTGTGATATTATTTGGGTTTATGTTAAGGATTTGCCATCATGCAAACTGTTAAAATGGTTGTAACAGGTCCATTCAGCGCCGGCAAGACCGAGTTTATCCGCTCTGTCAGTGAAATCGATGTGGTCTCGACAGAACGAAAGATCTCTTCAGTCCAGGAGAAAGCTATCAAGGAGGCAACAACAGTCGCTATGGACTTTGGTCGTATTACAGTGGATGATGACCTGGTCCTGTACCTGTTTGGCACCCCGGGACAACGAAGATTTGATTTCATGTGGGAGATCCTTTCGGAAGGAATGCTGGGGTTTGTTGTCATGGTGGATAGCACCCGCCCCGAGACATTCCGCGAAGCCCGTTCCATACTGGAGACTTTCCGCGCTTACGCTCCTACCCCATATGTGGTTGCTGCCAACAAACAGGATTTGAAAGATGCCTGGGAAGTGGATGACATGCGACATGCGCTCCGGCTGGATTCAAAGGTTAAACTGGTTGCCTGTACGGCAACCGACAAAGATTCTGTAAAAGCGATTTTGCTGGAATTGCTATACAGCATTTTGAATGAAATGGAAAATGGAGGGAAGTAGCCTTTCCTTTTATTGTAGCTGCTGTGTCATCCATCACCACCGACCAGGAATTGTCCATCATGACGTGTTGGGATCGTACAGCCAATTATTCTCTTACAAGGCTGGCTGGGGTCCTGGTTGCGACGGCAGGAATCCATGGCGTATTTGGGGGCCTTTTTCGTATTATCGCCACCATGACACAATGAACTCCCATTCAGGCAGGTTTTCCGCTCGCTTGCAAGGAACTTTTTTAGAATGCCTGGGAATTTAACATATTGGACGACTCCAACCTTTTTATATGCTCAAAGAATTTTCGGATCTTTCCATTCCAAATCCCCGGTGCCAGCGCAGACGTCAGTTATTCTATAAAAACCGCCAAACCGAGATTCTAATTTTATTATGAATAATACCAATGACCTGCTTATTGATAATGGCAAACAGCAGTTTTCTTACCCAAACAGCATGGGGCGGGTGATATTGCTGGCGATGGAAGAAATCCTAGGGCATAATGGAGTGAATATTGTGCTTAATCTGGTCAACCTGCCGGAATACATAAACAATTACCCTTCCAATGATCAGGATCTTAATTTTCCCTTTGAGCATATCAGTCATCTTCAGGTTGGGCTTGATGGTGCCTATGGATCTCAAGCCGGCCGCGGTTTGGCCGTGCGGGTCGGGCGAGCCAGTCTCAAATATTTCATGCGGGAGTTTGGTCCTCAACTTGGGATGGCAGATCTGACATTCCGTTTGCTGCCGCTCAAGGCGAAATTAAAGCATGGAATTGAAGCCTTTGCGGCCCTGTTTAACAACCTTACCGACCAGCGCGTGCGTCTTGATAGGGATGAGAAATATATTTATTGGAACATTGAGCGATGTCCACTGTGCTGGGAAAGGCAGTCTAAGGTTCCTTGCTGTCATTTGGCAGTGGGGTTGCTCCAAGAGACTCTGAATTGGGTCAGCGGGGGAAAGTATTATGAAGTTGAAGAAAAGAAGTGCATTTCTTGTGGCGAGAGTGCGTGTACCATAATAATTAATCTGACACCCATAGGTTAATCCCATGTATCGCATTGGCAAGCAGAGCACCGGGATGCCAGCAGCAGGATGTACGATCTCCTATTGCCTGCCCAGGTTTTTTATTGAGGAGTGATTGAAATGGCGAAAATATTAGTTGCAGAAGACGAACGTGATATCCGCGACTTGATTACCATTACATTGGATTTTGCCGGTTATGAAGTTGTAACGGCATCGGATGGGGAAGAAGCCGTGAAACTGGCGCGAGAGGAAATCCCGGACTTAATTCTGATGGATGTGCGGATGCCGCGCATGACGGGTTACGAAGCCTGCACACTCCTTAAGGCAGATGCAAAATTAAGGGATATTCCCGTGATTTTTCTTTCGGGAAAAGGACAGGATGCCGAGATCCAAGTCGGTCTCGAGGCGGGGGCAGCAGAATATTTGTTAAAGCCATTCGCCCCCGACAAATTGACTGAACGTATTCGGACCGTACTCACTCATTATGACAAATGAACGTGTTATGTTCATATGCATATCCCACTTGTCACGGGATGCAGTACATAGTAAACTTCGAACCATGAAGAGTTTCTTTATGATGATGTCCCGCCTGAGGTTGCAGTTCACCGCCAGATGAACTGCGGGACGGTTTATGCCGCCTGATAAAACTGCTGGCGCAAGCCGGCAGTTTTATTTCCCAGTCTCTTTACACGGAGGTTCAAATGCCAGAAAACATCCTGATCGCCATCGCCTGGCCTTATGCTAATGCGGAGATCCACGTTGGTAATATCACCGGATCGCACCTGCCAGGTGATATAGTCGCGCGCTATCACCGTCTGAAAGGCGACCACGTCCTGATGGTTTCTGGAACCGATTCGCATGGAACACCAGTGGTCATTGCGGCAGATAAGGAAGGCAAACCAGTCGAAGAAGTCTATAAGAAATACCATAATGGATTCCTGGACCTGTTCAGACAGGCTGGCATTTCCTACGATCTGTTCAGCTCCACACATACTGAGAACCATTTCAAGGTATCCCAAAGCATGTTCCTGGCGCTGCAAAAGAACGGCTTCCTGTTCAAGCAATTCAGCAAGCAATGGTATTCACCCAGCGCAGATAAATTCCTGCCCGATCGTTACGTGGAAGGTACCTGTTACATTTGCGGTTACGTAGGCGCACGCTCCGACCAGTGCGATAACTGTGGCAACGTGCTCGAGCCTGAAAAACTGCTCAATCCGCGCGCCAAGACCGGCGATGGAGCACTCGAACTGCGGGATACTGAACACTTCTATCTCGACCTTTCCAAGCTCGAGCCGAATGTCAAGGATTTCCTGCGAGAGCGTGCCGGTTACATGCGCGAAACCGTCCTAGGCGAATCGCTGCGGAAAATCGAAAGCGAAGGGCTCAAGCCGCGCTCGATCACGCGCGACCTGGACTGGGGCATCCCCATTCCGGTCGAAGGCTGGGAAGACAAACGGATCTACGTATGGTTTGAAGCCGTCATTGGCTATCTCTCCGCCGCGATCGAATGGAGCCAACTTTCCGGCCAGAATGACGCCTGGAAAGAATGGTGGATGAACCCGGACGCGAAACAATTCTATTTCATCGGGAAAGACAACATCTTCTTCCATACTTCCCAGTGGCCAGCCGAATTGATGGGGGCAGGAGCGCAGTTTGCAGAAATTTTTATGGGCGAACACAAAAATCTGACCTTGCCCTATGATGTGCCGGCCAATCAGTTCATGAACCTGGAAGGTCAGAAGATTTCCGGCTCGCGCAACTGGGCGGTGTGGGGCAGGGATGCACTCAGCCGGTACGATCCGGATGCCCTGCGATACTACCTGACCATAAACATGCCGGAGAACCATGATTCGGATTGGGATTGGAAGGAATTCGTGGCACGCAATAACGGCGAACTCGTGGCAACCTGGGGCAACCTGGCAAACCGCGTGCTGGCCTTCTGTTATAAACAATGGGATGGGCATGTTCCGGAGATCGATACCGGCGCGCTGCGCCCGGCTGACCTGGAATTGCTGGCTGCCATCGAAGCCGGATTCTTTTCGGTCGGCAATGAATTGGAGGCCGTGCACCTTAGGGCGGCTCTTCAGGAAGCCATCCGGCTGGCCAGCGAAGTGAATAAATATCTTGACACATCGGCACCCTGGTTCGAGATCAAGGCCGACAAAGCAGCTGCGGCGAAAAGCGTCTACACTGCCCTGAAGGCGATCGACTCGCTCAAAGTGCTGTTTGCCCCGTTCCTGCCATTCACCAGCGAGAAGCTGAATGGTTTCTTCGGCTACGAGACCCCGCTTTTTGGAGAGCAATACACCGAAACGGTGAATGACTCACTGGGGGAGCACAGCGTGCTGCGCTACAAAGGTGTTGATGGAATGCTGTGGAGAGCCAGTGAATTAAAGCCGGGGGCAAAGCTCAATCCGCCTGCGCCGCTGTTCAAGAAATTGGAAGAAAGCGTGATCGAAGAGGAGCGGGCAAGGCTGGGAAAATGATGAGAAAACTTCCGAAGTAAATAAGCATCGGATTTTTTTAGATCCATTCAGCGAAGGAATCGCAGGAAGAATAAATAAGCAGGAAATAGCTCAGTCTGTTGGTGGATGGAAAAAATGAGCCAAGCTCATAAATGAGTTCTACAAATTCCCGATGATGTTTCGCTCGGAATCCGTAGCAAGTAATCCCTTGCTCTCATCCAGGAGCACCAACTGGTTACCCCACGGGTCGCGCACCACACTGCAACGGCCTATCGGAATATCAAAGGGTGCCACGACCACCTGACCGCCGGCTTCTGCGAAACGCGATGTGGCTGCATCGACCGAGTCGACGGTAAGGTCGACATCCTGTGTTTCCTTTTACGTCTGGATGACGATTTCCGCCTCGCTGCGCGGCAACCGCAGACCAGCCGCCACATTGCTGCGCCAGATCAATGAGTGACCAAGGCGATCGCGGTAAAAAGCCAGCCCGCTTTCCAGGTCGGGTACATTCAGCCGGAGGCAATCCACCTTGTTGAAGAGGGCTGTTTGTGCGCGTGACTGCGTTTGGATATCTTTCAACCAAACCGGCAGTTGTGTGATCAATTTCTTCATTATTATATTGGTATTTTCATGAAAGATCTGGATGGCCCCGTAGGCTTCGCCGCCGGTGGCATCCACCAGGTCGGTGACGCCAAGCAAGATCAGGCAACGAACATTATTTTTATTCGCCACCCAGGCAATTGCCCCGGACTCCCAATCGGCCGCGACCGCGCCATACTTTTCCACCAGATCGGGGATGTCGCCCGCCAATATGTCACGGTCGCCGGAGACCAGCAGGCCGCGTAGCACGGGATGAGGCAGGGGGTCAGGCAGCTAGGCAAGGTCAAGTGCCGTGGAATAATGGGAAATCGCTTCAGAGGGGTCGGACATCTGCTCGATGATATCGTAGACAATCGTTCGAGTTACCAGGATGATCGTGCCGTGGGTGATGCGACCAGCAAACCCGCCGCAGGTGCCGAGGTTTAGCAGCAGGTCCGGCTGCCAAACGTCAATGCCTGCCTGGGCGGTAGCCGCCGCCGAAATCTTGCCCCAGCCGCCATGGAAGAAACGTGTAAATGTGCCAGGTGTTTCTTTACCAAATGTGTGATTGAAATACTCGCCCAGCTGTAAAGTATGAAATTCGGAAGGGGAAAGGATTTCCTTAACCGCCTGCCACTCGGCATTGGCGGAAATAATCACAAGGATAGATTTATTATGCACGGTTACCTACACGTTTATGCTCTTATCAGCATCCAGTTCCCGTTTCCCTTCTAAATATTCCAGGAGCATGACCAAGGCCGCTTCGGAAGAGGCGGATTTAATTTTCTCACGATCCCCCGTGAAGCAATATATGCGCGCCCATTTACCATCCGGGGCGGCCAGGCCGATCCAGACGGTTCCGACCGGTTTATTAGGCAATCCGCCACCGGGACCGGCGATCCCGCTGACCGAGATGGCGATATCCGCCTTCAGGCTCCAGCGTGCACCGGCAGCCATTTCCAGAACCGTTTCCCGGCTAACCGCGCCATAAGCCTGCAGCGTATCCCACGAGACGCCCAGCAGGCTTACTTTGGCCTCGTAGGCATAGGCGATAACGCCGCCGGTGAAATATTCGGATGAGCCGGGCACATTGGTGATGCGATGTCCGATTAATCCGCCCGTGCAGGATTCTGCCACAGCCAGTTTCAATCTTCTTTGGCGTAAAATTTCGCCGATCCGGGTTTCGACGGTTTGCTCCATAGACCTCCGATCGGATGGAATTATAGCATGGCAGTAAATGCGAACTCCCGCACATTTGCATTGCAGGGGTCCGGTATAGTTCCAGGAATTAATTACTCCACAATCCTAAAGAAAAAAAGGATGCATTGACAGGGCTTTCCGGCTAAGAACCCTCTGTCCGTTCAACGCCAAAGGTGGAACTTCTTCGGGAATATCCACTGATGGCTCGACTGAAAAAACTGTACATTAACAACTGAAACATGGCAATCTGAACGAAAAGTGCTGAAAAGATTGGACAAACGCTATCAATGAATTAGCCCAATTTAAATTCTGAGCTGCGTT
>JBEKCT010000077.1:0-15661 GCA_050014715.1 Anaerolineales bacterium
GGATATTTCGCCAGCAGGGCACTTAGGTCGATTTTCTCCACTGCCTCATTCACCACCCGCACCAGGTGATCGGCAGGGATCTTCTCAGCATAACTCGGCGGCATCAAGGCCACCTGGTTCATCACGTATGGCTTGAATACAGGAGCAGAGGCTTTTCTTTTCATACCCCTATTGAATCACGATTCCTTAAAAAAGAAAAGGCTGCCCGAGACTTTTCGGACAGCCTCCAGTTACTAAACTGTTAAAAAAACACACCAGAAAGTCTGGCCCAACCACAATTTGTCAGGCCGGTTTGCTTACTTTCGCGGGAGCAGGCGAGTATGAAGACACAGGAGAGACAGTTGGCCTATCTTCGCGCCATGTTCCACGAACTTCGACTTGAGAGAGTCTCTGCGCCCTACTGCTTGATTGAGCGTGTCTTATCGAAGATAAAAAGGAAGGTGGGGAGCTTTAAAATATAGTAGTATAAATCCCTTTGTCCGACAGGTTTACCTTATAACCTTACCTAAAACTAGGTGAAATTGGGGGATTATCACAGAAAAAACAAGTCGGATAATAATTACAGCCTGCTACCCGCGACCCAGTAACCGACGCCGTAGAGCCTCCACACCGTCAGCAAAAGCAACTCCAGGATCCTTGCGGTCGAAAAGCGTCCACTCGTTAGGAGAGCCTTCGTACAACTGAGGAACAGGCAAATCTTGTTCTAGAAAAAGGGCTTCAGGAATCCCAATCTCTCGGCAAATACTAATCTCTCGCTCTACACCCTCAGCCTTCCAGTTAGTTTTATCGGTCCAGATTACAATGCAGATGTCTGAATTACGCATTGCGGGTTCGATTGTATTTTTCCAAATATCTTCACTCAATCGCCGGTTGTCGTCCTTCAAAAATGGTACTAGACCAGCTCGGCGCGCCATTTTTGCCATACGGTAACCCAGAACGAGGTCCTCAGGCTGCTTCAAGCTGATGAATACTTGTCCAACATGAATCTTTGGTTCGCGAGGAATAATGAATGAAGGTCTAGGGCACATTTTGTACTGAGGGTCGCCGACTCGCTTGCCATCGGTGATACGAAATCCAACTCTTACGTCAAATTCATTGGTTGCTTCGCTATAAAGAGGAGTTGGAATAATCTCAACCTCCAGTTCATACACTGCACCTGGAGCAAGTTCCCAGCCACAATCGGTTCTTTTGTCTAAATATGTCTCAGCTGAATCGGAATGGAAACGTAATGCTATATCTTCGATCAGAATCCAATTGCTCGTTTTGTTGGTTATGATGATGGTCCGAGCTATTGTGTCGAAATACTCTACCTCGAGGGATGTTGGTGGGGCAACGCTAATAGCGATTTGTCGCCCTTGGCTTTTAGCCGACATTGTCATTCCTAGTATGCTGAGACGGCTTGAGCATCGCCTAGTCCCTTAACGCCGACCTTCGAATTGCATATGTCGCAACCATCTTCGTGTAACTGACTGACCGGGAACACAGAGCCCAAAGTTGCGTCATAGATTTGATTGGTCGGTTGTATACCACCGGTTAAATTTAAGAACATGTTTAAGAATCCCGTCACGGCGAGACCAGCAACGACAGTATTCAGACTGACCACTGCCGGTGCGGCTTCTTCAAGACCCATAACATATCCTTCTTTGGCTAGTTTTTCGCGATCAGACGCGGGAAGAGATTCCGAGCGTATCCGCTCGGAATTCAAGTGGTGGGAACAGCGTAAGCAGCTAACATCCGGGCCAACAAAGCTCACACGCCCGGCCGCAGCACTCACCGATCCGGAACGAGCATCCAATCGCACCCCCATATCGATGACGGGAATGAAATACTGATAAGCAAACCTATTGAGTAATGCTCGACTGCGGTCATTATCAACGCAACTGAATACAACGTCGCAGTCACGGAGTTGAACCAAGACGCTCTGCTTCAGCGCAGAGTCATTAATGGTTATGATTTTCGCCGATGTGATTCTAGCTAAGTGTTTCTTCAAAACAGCAATCTTGGCCTTACTAATGTCGCGATCGGTTGATCCAATAATGCGGCTTAAGTTCGTATCTTCGATTACATCATTGTCAACAAGGGTAATCCTGCCGACGCCTCCTCGAGCCAATTGCTCCGCAACGATTGACCCTGTGCCTCCGAGACCAACAATTCCAACACGGAGACTATTGAGCAGACGCTGCCGCGCGACTCCAAACGCGCGTACCTGCCGATCATATCTGCTCGCAATGTCATCGTCTTTGTGATGGTCGGCTCCAAACATCACCGAGGTAATGGATGGACCAAGGACTCTCATCCCGATCATAGTCGCAAACTTTCCATCAACAAACCGTCTGCCATTCGACGAGTTCTGAGTGACAACGAGGCTCGCGACAACCCTCCCGGGCAGGAGTGCCTGAATAACTGGAAGCAAGTGTGATTCGCCAAAATCGTCCGAAGGAGAATACCGCGCCGTGCCGGTCATCCGGTGAGAGTGTACGATTACCGGATGCAATCCTTTCGTCTCACATCGTGTCACCAGATCGTTGTAAAACTGCGGTGCAACTTCCAAATGATATGGCTGTCGGTCCTGATATAAGCGAGGAGGCACAGTCAGAAACTCACGCGCAAGCAAACGTCCTCCGGCCTCAGTCTTCGCAAAACCACACAGAAAGGCGCCAGCATTTTCACATCCGTCTTCGGTAAAGAGGAGGGTGCGAGCGGCAGACCAATCCGATGCGGTCACAAAAAATGAGTAGTTCGGTTTTTTCACTTCATTTCTCTTAATCGACGCCGAATAAACTCAATATAGCTTTGCATGTTATCAATCGTGGAATTCCATGGACTCCCTTGGCGGTGCCACGAAAACCGACGCCATTGCTTGCCTAAGTGTGTCTCAATGCCCTCGGCTGATTGCGGAACTTGTCCAGAAGCAAGCGTTATCTTAGGATCAACCCAGAACATGTCAGGGCCTGCGTCCGGATAGCTGCGGGGAATCTTCAACAAAAGATCCGACTCAGTCGCATTGTAGCCTACGCCAAGTTGAAATGCTTTGAAAACAAGGTTGATGAAGTCTGGATCTTCACTCACCTCGATATTGTGGGATGCACCCAGCAGATCATCAAGCTCGCGCTGGAGCTTAGGCGGTAATGTCATTAATGCCAAAAGTCCCTGCAGGAATCGCTCGGAAGTGGTCGTTGTTATGAATGTGTACGATTTCCTCATTGCCGATTGGTACCGTCTGGTCACCCTTTACCTGAAAAAGCTCGTAATCAGCAGGCACTGACGCAAGCGCTTTGATTTGAGCCCCGGTAGGTTCGTGACTGTTGGTCGTGAATTCGACATTGTTCACGAAAACTTTGAACTGCGGATTTTCCTTCTCTTTATCCTTTATATTTTCTTCTAACATGTTCTCCTCGCATTGATTGTTTCGATAAGTTGTTAGTGCCGGAATTATCATGTATCACTCTAAGAGCAACCGTAGCCATCCTGGTTATACCTCCCTCGATTCTTGCATACTTAAACCAAACTCGGGATTTTGTCCTATTTACGGACATTCAGAATGAATGAGTTCGAAGACCTCTTAATGCCCAAATTAAAAACTCCTCTTCGGTTTTAGAGAACTAATGTTCTTATTATAACACAGATTTACTTTATACAAACTCAGCTCGATTCTATCTCAACGGAATTGGTGGAAACAGAGGCAAAGAGAAAACCTAGTAAAAATACCATTTTGGTGAGTAGAAGCAATGCTTCAAGTAGTGGAAAAAGCCAGTAAAGAATTGAAAAGCTCAACTAGCCCAACACCTTGAGAGGTAACACGGAAGGTGGTACGTAAGACAGCGGACAACCCCTCTTGTACGAGGGCTTTACCTAATTGAGGCCGTAAAAACATAGGGAAAGGGGGTATTATTCTTGAAAAATCTAGTCGTAGAATATTTGCAACCTTTCTAACCTGTCTGTATAATAGACGTTATAACACTTTAAATTAAAGTGCCAAATAGCAGGCAAAAGGTATCAGATTCGGATCGGTAACCCCCATAAGTGGTGGAAAAAATAAAGTGTGTTTAATTGTAATCCAACAATAGCCTTAGGGCGGACACCATCATAAAGTCGGCAGTTCAAGGGAAACATCTCCCCAAAAGGCGTAAGATAAAAGTTGAGTTAGATTGTTTTCCATAGGGTAAGATTTCTAGACTCGTAAAACGCTGTCACCATGGAATTCACCAACTATCACGCCAAGTACTTTGCCCACGAATTGACAAAGCGCTTCTCATCCGACAGCGTCGAGAAACTCGCCTCGGTCTTGGCGGATGCCCAGGTGGATTTGAATCCGTACCAGGTGGAAGCCGCGCTGTTTGCCTTTCGAAGCCCCTTTTCGAAAGGCGCCATCCTGGCGGATGAAGTCGGTCTGGGAAAGACCATTGAAGCTGGGTTATTGCTCTCCCAAAAATGGGCAGAACGGAAGCGCAACTTGTTAGTGATCGTGCCAGCCAACCTGCGCAAACAATGGAGCCAGGAACTGGCCGACAAGTTCTTTCTGCCGTCAGTGATTTTGGAGAACCGCAGTTTCAACGACGCCATCCGCTCCGGGAAGCTCAACCCGTTCCTGCAGGATGCGGTCGTTTTATGCTCCTACCAGTTCGCACGCGCCAAGGAACCTTATATCCGCCAGACGCCTTGGGCGCTGGTGGTGATTGATGAAGCCCATCGCCTGCGCAACGTCTACAAGCCCTCCAGCAAGATTGCCAATGCCATCAAGCAGGCGGTCGCGCCGTTCCCCAAGGTGCTGTTGACCGCCACCCCGCTGCAGAATTCGTTGCTGGAATTGTACGGCCTGGTCAGCATCATTGACGATTACGCCTTCGGGGATCTCAAGAGTTACCGCGCCCGCTTCGCCCGACTGGGCGAGGATGACTTTACCGAATTAAAAGAGCGGCTGAAACCGCTGTGCAAGCGCACCCTGCGCAAGCAGGTGCTGGAGTACGTCAAATATACCAACCGGCATGCGCTGGTGCAGGAGTTCGTGCCATCCCCTGAAGAGCAGCGCCTGTACGATCTTGTTTCCAATTATCTGCAAAAACCGAACCTGTATGCCCTGCCGGCCAGCCAGCGCCAACTGGTCACGTTGATCCTGCGAAAGTTGCTGGCTTCCTCGACCTACGCCATATCAGTCACATTGGATGGCTTGGTAAAAAGACTGGAAGCCGCCGCGGCGGAATCGGAAGCCGTGCAGGAACCGCCGGCTGACCTGCCCGAGAACTGGGAGGAGTTGGAGGAACTGGCGGACGAGTGGGATGAAGACGAAGGGAATTCATCCATTCGGGAGGGGATGCGCTTGAGCCCGCAGCAATTGGTGGAATTGCGAGCCGAGATGGCCGAGTTGCGCGAATTTTACCAACTGGCAACCTCTATCATCAAGAACTCCAAAGGCGAAGTATTGTTGACCGCCCTGCGCAATGGCTTTGCGCGCGCCGAGCAGGCGCAAAAGGAACAGGGTGCAGCCACCTTGCAGCAGAAGGCAGTCGTTTTCACCGAGTCCCGCCGGACACAGGAATACCTGTTTCGCATCCTCGAAGGAACCGAGTTCGCCGGGAAAGTCATGCTTTTCAACGGCACGAACACGGATGCGAAGGCCAAAGAAATCTACCATAAGTGGTTGAAGCAGCACGCCGGGACCGACCATATCAGCGGGTCACCCACCGCCGATATGCGCGCCGCTCTGGTGGAATACTTCCGCGATGAAGCCTCCATTTTGATCGCCACGGAAGCCGCCGCTGAGGGCATCAACCTGCAGTTTTGCAACCTGGTGGTCAATTACGACCTGCCCTGGAATCCACAGCGCATCGAGCAGCGCATCGGGCGCTGCCACCGTTACGGGCAGAAATTTGATGTGGTGGTGGTCAACTTCCTCAATAAAAACAATGCGGCGGATTTGCGAGTTTATGAGTTGTTAGCACAGAAATTCCGCTTGTTCGATGGCGTTTTTGGGGCCAGCGATGAAGTGCTTGGGGCAGTCGAATCGGGCGTGGATTTCGAGAAACGCATCGCCGCCATCTACCAGCAATGTCGCACCTTGGAACAGATCCAGTTCCAGTTTGACCAGCTCCAGCGGGATCTGGAAACGGAGATCTCCGCCGGCCAGCAGGACGCGCGTGAAAAACTGCTTAATAACTTTGACCAGGAAGTGGTCGAGAAAGTGCGGGTGCAGAGCCATGATTCTCTTGACCGGTTTAATCAACAGTTATGGCTGATCACCCGGTTCTTACTGGCAGATTATGCCCATTTCGACGAGACCGGCTATGGTTTCATGCTGCACCGCAACCCATTCCCCGGCGAAGCCATCCACCCTGGTCCCTACAAAATGGGCCGGAGCGTGGAAGATGTCAACACGTATCGCGTCGGCCATCCCCTGGCGCAACGCCTGCTGGAACAGGCCCGCCAGCTCCCCACGCCGATATGCCTGGTCGCGTTCGATTACTCCGGGGGCGGAAAACATATCGCAATCTTGGAACCGCTGGTTGGTAAGATCGGCTGGCTGGGCTGCAGCCTGCTCTCGTTCTGTGCCCTGGAGATGGAAGATCACCTGGTGTTGACCGGTATAACCGAGGATGGGGAAGTATTGGATGAATCCCAATGCCGCCGATTCTTTGATTTACCGGCCAGTATTGGGGCCGAGGAAGCTATCGAGAGTGATAGAATGAATCAGTTGGATAGCCTACTGGCACAGCGGCAGAAAGCCCTATTGGAAGAACTGACCCTGCGTAACGGGCGCTGGTTTGATACCGAGATGGAAAAGCTGGATCGTTGGGCCGAAGATCGGCGGGCCTCCCTGCAGGTGGAACTGGATGAAATGGATGATGCCATCCGGGAGCTGCGCAAGGCTGCCCGGCTCGCCCCCAACCTGCCGGAAAAACTGGAGCGCCAGCGTGAGCTGAAGAAGTTGGGAACAAAACGCGATGAAGCTTGGCATAATTTTGATGATGCAAGCCGCGAGATTGAAAAACAAAAGGACGAATTATTGGATTCTATCAGCCAACGATTAATTCAGAGCGTTGTAGAAGATACAATTTTTACTATAAGGTGGGAATTGAATTGATTTTCAAACACCCAGGAGGATTATATGGAACAAGCCTTTAAATTTGACGCTAACGATCTACCTCTTTCAAGTGTCTTCTTCGGTGCCGATAGAAAGTATAGTGTGCCGAGATTTCAACGGCCGTATGCCTGGGGAATTGAACAGGTAACAGAATTTTGGGATGATATCATTTCCAATGATGAGCCTTATTTTCTAGGTTCGTTTATTTTCAACCTGGAACATGAAAAAAAGGATGGTTGTGTTGACATTATTGATGGTCAACAGCGCTTGCTAACCATTACATTATTGATGGCCGTGATCCGGGATCTTGCTCAAGTGGTAGATCGCAAAGAAGCCGAGCTATTCCAGCGGCAGGATATTGCTATTGAAGATTGGGAGGGGAAAAGTTCTTTCAGAATTAAGCCAGCGGAAACACTGGAAGCATTTTTTGCAAAATATATCCAGAGTAATTCTAATGACATTTTCCAGTCTAAGCCTGCATCAACCGAAGAGAAGCATGTTTTAGCCAACTATGAATACCTTAAAGAGAAGGTGCAAGGCGAGATCGATAGATTTCAGAATAAAGATGAAAAGATAAAGACACTTAAACAGCTACGAAAAAAACTACGTGACCTGATGGTAATCAACATCGAAATCTCAAGAGAGGAGGACGCATACGATATATTTGAGACAACAAATGCCCGTGGAATGGAGCTATCGGTAGGCGATCTGCTGAAAAACCTCATTTTTAAGAATATAAAACCTGGCGGAGATCGGGATGTAGCCAAAGATGTCTGGAAGGATATTGTAAAAAATATTGAAGAGACCAATACCGAATTAAAAAGGTTTATTCGATACTTCTGGAATTCGAAATATGGTTTTGTTCAAGAAAAGAAACTTTATAAAGAAATTAAAAAGAACATATCCCCTTCTGATTGGGAGCCCCTACTACAAGATTTATGGGATGATTCGGTCATATACAATACTATGCTGGAAGGGACCGAAGCGGATTTCCAAGATTATGGAAAGCATTACCAGGAGATTTTCGAATCCATTTTTGCCATCCGTTTGATGGGTGTTTCACAGTGTTATGTTCTCCTTCTGTCAATCTTGCGAAATTTTAAAAAGTTGGGTTTTGATCCTTATCGAATTTTCCAACTAATTGAAAAATTTACCTTCCAGTATTCAGTCATGTGTAAACTGCCTGGGAACCGCCTAGAAAAGCTTTATTCCAAATATGCTCTGGAAATTGACAAAGGGGCAATGGGTGGCCCGAATGAGAGAACCAAACGAAGATTGAATTCCATATTTTCCCGTTTGGAAAATGACATTAAGAACGAAGCGCCTTCGAAAACGCTTTTTATGGAATATTTTCCGTATCTCATCTATAAAAATTCCGAAGAAAGCCGAATGCTTATTAAATACTTCCTTGGTAAAGTGAACACTTTGTATGAAGGAACAGATGAGCATTTAATCAATTTCAACGCTGTTAACATCGAGCATATTCTGCCTCAAAACCCGGATAAAAAATGGAATCTGACGAAAAATCAAATCAAGGATTATGTAAATAAAATCGGGAACCTGACTTTGCTTTCAGAGGTGCTTAACTCAAAGGCACAGAATGATGTTATCTCGGTAAAATTACTGGAACTCGAGAAATCAAAATTAGGGGTCACGCAAAAACTTGTTAAGTTAATAAAAGATTCAAGCTACTCATGGGGTGAAGAACAAATCAACATAAGGCAAGCTGAACTTGCTGAACTCGCTTATGAAATAATCTGGAAGATCCAATAAGAGGATGTATCTGTATGCCCGACCAACCTGAACCTTTAGATCTTCGCTCCTACAACCTCCTTGCCGATAAACAGCAGGAACTCCTTCGCCTGTTCCCCGAGATCCGTACAGAGGGCGGCCTGATTGACTTCGACCGGCTTAAGCTGGCCCTCGGCGAGACAGTCGATGTGGGCCGCGAGCGTTACGGCATGAACTGGCCCGGCAAGGCCGAGTGCTTCAAGGTCATCCAGGCACCCAGCCTGGGCACGCTGCTGCCCGCCCCGCAGGAAAGCGTGGACTTCGAGACCACCGAGAATCTGATCATCGAAGGCGACAATCTGGAAGTGCTGAAACTGCTCCAGAAAGCTTACCTTGGCAAGGTCAAGATGATCTACATTGACCCGCCCTATAACACCGGCAACGACTTCATTTACCCCGATAATTACACCGAGAGCCTGCAAACTTACCTGGAATACACCGGACAGGTGGACGCCGCAGGCCGGAAATTTGGCACGAATACCGAGGATATCGGTCGGTTTCATTCGCGCTGGCTGAATATGATGTACCCACGACTTTATTTAGCAAGAAACTTATTAAAAGATGATGGCGTCATTTTTATTAGTATTGACGATAATGAAAATGCAAATCTCAAAAAAGTATGCGATGATGTTTTTGGTGAAGAAAATTTTATTGGAAATTTTGTATGGCGAAGACGAACTTCATCAGCATTAGCTGATAAATTAATTTCAACAGATCATGAATATGTTCTGGCATATCAAAAATTAAACTACATATCGCTAGGAATTCCAAAAGAATACTCGAGTTATTCAAATCCCGATAACGATCCTCGAGGGGAATGGGTACCGGGTGATTTAACTGTAGGGATGACAAAAGATCAACGACCAAATCAATACTACCCACTTGTTGATCCTAAAACTGGGCGTGTTTATCAAGCTAACCCAAATAGAGTGTGGGGATATATCAGGGAATCTATGGCTAAGCTAATAGATGAGAACCGTGTCATCTTCCCTGAAGACATGTCAAAAAGGCCGATGCTGAAGAGATTGAAATCGGAATTAAAAAGCAATGTTAATCCTGCATCCACTTGGTTAGATGATGTCGGTTTAAATTCAGCAGGAACAAGGGAACTACAACAGATTCTTGGAGAAAACATCGTCATTTATCCAAAACCCACAAGTTTATTAGAAGTGTTTGTCAATGTTTCGGTAAGTAAAGGTGAGATTGTATTAGACTTTTTTGCTGGCTCAGGTACTACCGCACAAGTTGTATTAGAGATTAACAAGAAAGATAATGGCAACCGAAAATTCATCCTCGTACAATTGCCCGAACCAACGGATCGCAAAGATTACCCCACCATCGCCGAGATCACCAAGGAGCGTGTGCGGCGGGTCATCCGCAAGTTGAACGAAGCTGAAGCCGGGCAACTGCCGCTGCACGGTAAGCAGGATCGCGGCTTCCGGGTCTTTAAACTGGGGGAGTCCAATTTCAAGAGCTGGGAGGCGCAGGCCGTGCTGGATGCGCAGGCGCTGGCCCGGCAGCTTGAACTACACATTGACCACATCCGCCCGGGCCGAACCAGCCAGGATATTCTCTACGAGATCCTGCTCAAAAGCGCCTTCCCACTCACCACGCCCGTAACGGAAATCGAGCTGGCCGCCAAGTCTATCTACAGTGTGGCGGATGGCGGCATGTTGATCTGTCTGGAAAAAGAACTCACGCTGGAACTGATTAGGGCAATGGCAGAAATGAAACCGCAGCGTGTGGTCTGTCTCGACCTGGGCTTCGCTGGGGATGATCCGTTGAAAACCAACGCAGTGCAGATCTTCAAGAACAAAGAAATTGTCTTCAAAACTGTCTAGATGAAACTCCACTTCGATCCCAACCAACCCTTCCAACTGGATGCCATCGCCGCCATCACTGATCTGTTCGCCGGGCAGCCGCAAAGCAGCTCCAGTATGACGCCGATCAACGTGGGCGATTACGGCCAGCTCTTCCCCGGGCAAGCGCAAAGCGTGCTGGGATTGGGCAACCAGATCGTGCTGGATGAAGCCAAATTCCTGGCCAACACCCGCCTGATCCAGCAGCGCAATGATATCGAAGTGCCCGATCCGTCTGCCCCGCTGGAGGCCTGGGAACTCTTCGACGCGCCCGCCGATGTGCGCCGAACCTGCCCCCATTTCTCGGTCGAGATGGAGACCGGCACCGGCAAGACCTACGTCTATTTACGCACCATCTTCGAACTGTCCCAGAAATACGGCTTCCAGAAATTCATCATCGTGGTGCCGAGCGTGGCCATCCGCGAGGGCGTGCTGAAGAACCTGGAGATCACCGAGGAGCATTTCCAGACCCTCTATAACCTGACCCCCGAATATTTCGTCTATGACGCCCGCAAGATCAACCGCTTGCACCAGTTCGCCACCAACAACACATTGCAGATCCTGGTCATCAACATCGACGCCTTCCGCAAGAACTTCACCGGCACGGAAGAGGAAAAGAAGAGCAACGTCATTTACAAGGAGAGCGACCGGCTTTCCGGGCGTCCGCCGATCGAGTTCGTCCAGGCCGCCCGGCCGATCGTCATCATTGACGAACCGCAGAGCGTGGACAACACCGACAAGGCCCAGGAAGCCATCAAGGCGCTCAACCCGCTCTGCACCCTGCGCTATTCCGCCACCCATACTAACCCCTACAACATGGTTTATGAACTGGGCCCAGTGCGAGCCTTCGAATTGAAACTGGTCAAGCAGATTGTGGTGGCCAGCGCCGCCGCCGAAGGCGGGGCTAACGAGGCTTTTGTGCGGGTGGAATCCATTGAATACAAGACCGGCCTGAAGGCCAAATTGCGCTTCCACGAACAAACCAGGGATGGCCCGCATGAGAAGGTCGCCAGCGTCAAAAACGGGGCCGACCTGTTTGCGCTCTCCAACGAACGCCTTAATTACAAGGATGGCTTTGTGGTGGCCGAGATCAACGCCGAACCGGGCAATGAATTCATCCGCTTCGAGAACGGGCGGGTGCTGCGCCTGGGCGAAGAAACCGGCGGGATGAAGGAGGATATCTGGCGCACCCAGATCAAGTACACACTCAAACGCCATCTTGATAAGGAATTGCAGGTGCGCGGGCGCGGCATCAAGGTCTTGAGCCTGTTCTTCATCGACCGGGTGGCCAATTACCGTGATTACGATGAATCCGGCCAGCCGGTCAAAGGCAAGTTCGCACTATCTTTCGAAGAGACCTTTGTGGAACTTGCCAGAGACCCCCTCTATCAAGGTCTCGAATGGCTCAAATACCCCATCGAAAAACTGCATGATGGCTATTTTGCCCAGGATAAAAAGGGCATTCTCAAGGATACCAACGGCAGCACCCAGGCCGATGATGATGTCTATAACAAGATCATGAAGAACAAGGAGCAGTTGCTCTCCAACGAAGAGCCGCTGCGCTTCATCTTTAGCCATTCGGCCCTGCGCGAAGGCTGGGACAACCCGAACGTTTTCCAGATCTGCAACCTGCGGGAAATGAGCACCGAGCGCGAGCGCCGCCAGACGCTCGGGCGCGGCATGCGCCTGCCGGTGGACCAGGACGGCGAGCGTGTTCACGATGACTCGATCAACAAATTGTACGTTTTTGCCAACGAGAGTTACGAAGACTTCGCCCGCGGCCTGCAGAGCGAATATGAGAAGGATGGCGTTTCGTTCGGCAAGGTGCCGCTGGTAGCCCTATCCAAACTGACACTGATCGTAGGCGAGCAGGAGCAGCCCATCGGCCATACCGCCGCCGTGGAAATTCGGGCGGCCCTGGTGGAGCAAAAATATCTTGATGAAGACAACCGCATCCAGCCCCTCTTCGAGCCGCGCCGCCCGGACTTCAAACTGATCCTGCCTGAAAAGTATGCCGCGCTGGCCCCGGCGGTAATTGACCTGCTCTCCTCCTATCTCATCGAGCGCCACATCCGCCGCGAAAAACAGGAAGGTCCCAACTATTTCAAGAAAGCCGTGGAAGCCAGTCCGGAATTCATCGAACTGTGGAACCGGATCAAACCGCGCACCACTTACCGGGTCGAGTTCGATACAAACGAATTGGTAACTTTTGCCGTTCGGGCAATCAAGGATATGCCACGCATCGAAGCATCCATAATCCGCGTTTCTACCGGGAATGTGGAAGTCAAAAAGGGCGGCATCACTGCCACCCCCATGAACGTGACCGAAGAGAAAGCGCAATACCACGCCCATCCCCTCCCGGATATCCTGGCCTACCTGCAGGAACAGACTGAATTGACGCGCGGCACGCTGGTACACATTTTGAAAGAGTCCGCCCGCCTGGAAGATTTCTTCGTCGATCCGCAAAAGTTCATGGATCAGGTTGCATCCATTCTCAAATACGCACTGCATCGCCTGCTGGTCAGCGGCATCAAGTACGAGAAGCTAGTGGTGGATGGCAAGGAAATGGAATGGGAGATGGGGTTGTTCAAGAGCGAAGAACTCATCAATTACCTGACAGCCTTGCAGGTCAACAAGTCATCGCATGAATGGATTGTGTACAACTCCGAAGTGGAACGCAAATTTGCCGAACAACTCGATATACGAACGGATATCAAGCTCTTCCTCAAACTGCCCGATAAATTCTCCATTGATACCCCGGTCGGCAAATACATCCCGGATTGGGCGATTGTCAAGCATAATGATGATACCATCTACATGGTCTGTGAGACAAAGGGTAAAAAGAAGGAAGAAATTCTAAAATTGCGTACTTCCGAGGCTGATAAGATTAACTGCGGCATCAAACATTTCGAAGCATTGGGTGTACCCTATAAGATGGTTACGGATGCGGGGGAAGTTTAACTTATTAAAGAGATCACATGAGAGGGTAGAGCAATGTATGAAAGTGTTATTACACTTGGCACAATCACTATTCGGCAAAGAGCCGAAGAGAGTTATGAAAATTACACGATCAGTAATAAGAAATCCATTGGCAGGATCATTCCTTTTCATGTCACAGGTGATCAAGTAGATCTTCGTATCGGATATGCGCTGTTCATTAATGGGGAAAGAGATATCAGGACTCTAGGCGTTCAAAAAGATTTCAACACCTTCGGCAGGCTCAGCCATGGGTTGCGGCTGGCAATCCTGCCTGTGCCGGGCGATTCTCGCAAACTCTATGCTGAACTTAAGCAGGCCTACCCCAAAGAAAGCTTCACCAGGCACGAAACACTTCATCCAACCCTTTCTGAAATTGATCTTGATCAGGGGGCTGGTTTATCGGTGTTTGCCGAACTCAGAAAAGTTGGCGCAGAAGTTGGAACAAAAAAAGAATTGTTGACCGACTCCGCGATAAGATCTTCTTATCTTTGTGCTCGATTCTCAAAAGATAATCTATGGGCTCCTATCCTCGCTTATGTGGCAACCAGAATTTTGCCGATTGCCAATAGGTATAACGGATCCTGACGGATCAAGAAAGGGATATGCCATGATTGAAAATGAAGTCTCGTCTGCATTTGAAATACTTCTGGAAGAGATCGAAACTGCCATCGACGAACTCAACCAGGAAGGCTCTCGTCAATTTTCTCAATCGGAACACAAGAAGGCGCGTGAATTGCTTGAAAAAGCCGAAGTCGCCACTGTTTTTCGAGGAAAAATAAAAGATCTTCAGATGGAATGGGACACCTTGGAAAAACAAATTGCTCCCAGTGTCCCCAAAGACCGTCAACGATCCAAGTCTAAACGAAAACGTAAATTGCAACGCGGCTTGCGCACCCCGGAAGAAGTATTCAAGATCCCGGTTCTGCAAGCCATCTTGCATTTTGGCGGTTCTGCCGATGTGAATGATGTCCTGACTCATGTAGGAAAAATGAAGGCCGCTTCCTTGAATGACTATGATAAACAACCATTGCCATCTGCTCCATCGTCACCACGCTGGCGAAACACGGCCCAATGGGCAAGAAATGCGCTCGTGAAAGAAGGGCTCATGGCCAACGATTCGCCCAAAGGAGTTTGGGAAATAACAGAGGCTGGAAGGAAAACGGTTGCTGGTAACTCAGGCAAGCAGTGATTATTCAGTAACTCAGATGATTGGTAAATACTACTCCCATACGAGCTCATTCGGTCATCGTGTAAATGGGATCCCCGACAGGTTACCAACGAGCAGAAAATGGACAGAGGGATAACTATATTCAAAGAATGATTAGAGCAGTCAAACGGATTGTTGAATTATATTGACTCGTAACATAAAGCCCCTGGAACAACCAATCCAAGGGCTACTTTTCTCATACCTGTGGTGGTATATAACAATTTGTCATTTCCACCCGGTCATGTTCTAGCCAGCGCGAGACCTCCCGCCGGGCTTCTGAGCATCAAGATTCCCTGCCACGAAAAAAGGATCTCTCCTACCATATTTACTCGTCTATCGTAGGGTTGTTGTACTTTTATAAGCAAAATGCTTCTATGATTGTGATTTTGTCAATAGGTTTGTTGATAGGCGCATTCTGAGGGCGGCCTTGAGCAGGTCGTTTCTTACTCAACAAAGATATGAAATTGGCGAACCGTTACAAAACAAACACAAACCGTTCTTCTTTCAAAGGTGTACTTCTCAAGACAATCTGGCAGCTTGTGAAGCGTTGGGGGGATCTCCCTCCAACAAGCTTCTATCCGTGCTGGTCAACGCCAGACACCCAATAATCTATTCGCCTGAGGCTAGAAAAGCTTTTGAGGAGCTGCCCCATCTATACTTCGGTCTCCGTTAGGAAAACCCGCATGTTGTCACGGGCAGCTCACACCAGCGGGAAAGTACGCCACAACTGGAAACAGATCAGTCACT